>JAGCXI010000029.1 GCA_017961365.1 Clostridia bacterium | reverse complement strand
TTGAAATAACAGACCCGTTCAAGAAGTAGTCTCGATTCGCGATAGGCAAGTTAGGCTACAGCACGATTTCGTGCCGCCTATGAAGGAGGGTTTTACCCGTTATATGAAAAACCACCAGGTGCACTGGTGGATTTTTATTTACATTCGATAAGGGGCGAGAACCGAGAGCCGCAGAGATTGGATCTGCGGTTCGTTTTTTTTTGCTGTCTTTAGGATATGATCGGGGCGGCAGATGCTTTTGCTTGAAAATTGAGAGGGAAGGTGATATGCTTTTTATAGGGAACGCGCCCGACTCGCTCGGACAGAGCAGATATGGCTTTCTGCTCGAGCGTTCGGCTTTCGGAGGAAGAATGAAGAATCAAGTCAAGAAAATCTGTCTCATCGTTTTGGTCTCTTTCGTCGCTTTTATCTTGCTCTCGGGGCTCGTCCTTCTCGGCGTTTATTTCCTTTCGCCGAAATCCACGCCGCAGTACGTGGCGCATAGGGGCTCCAGCCAAAATCACCTTGGAAATACGGAAGCAGCTTTTCTTGCGGCGACGGAGCTGCCTTTTTATGGCATCGAGACCGATATCCGCAAGACGAAAGACGGCGTCTTCGTCTGCAATCACGACGAAACGGTGAAATACGCCGACGGGGATGAAAAATCGGTGTCGGAGAGCAGTTACGCCGACTTGATCGCCAAGCCGCTCAAGAACGAGAAGAGTGACGAGACGGCTTTTCTTTGCACCTTCGAGCGCTATCTGGAGATCTGTAAAAACGGGGGAAAGGTGGCGGTGATCGAGCTCAAAGAGGATTTCTCCGAGGAGGACGTCCTCGCCATTCTCGACGCGGTGGACGCCGTCTATGATAAAAGCGCCGTCTCCGTGATCTCCTTTTATTTCGATGCTTTGTTACGCGTCAGGGCGTCGGACGCTTCCTTGGGCTTGCAGTATCTTTCCGAGACGAAAAACGATCCGCTTTTCGAGCGTTGCCTCGAAGAAAAGATCTCGATCGACGTTCGCCAGTCCATCTTGACGAAAAAGATGGTGAAGACTTTCCATAAGGCGGGGCTTACGGTGAATGCTTGGACGGTAAATAAGGCTTTCGATCGCAATACCGTGCGGATCAAAGGTGTGGATTATATCACGACGGATTTTTATACGCGTCCTTAGTTTTGCCGGAAAGGGAAAAAGTCTTTCATTTTGCCAAAATATTTTTGCGCACGCGCGCGCTTTTTATGATATAATTTCTTTGATCGGGCTCGGGGCTTTTTTGCCGCTGAGCATGATACACACTTCGAAGCGGAGAGCGATATGGAAAGATTGATCATAGAAGCGAAAGATTTGGTGAAGACGTACGGCGAAGGCGAAGGGCTGACCTACGCCTTAAATCACGTTTCCATTAACGTATACGAACATGATTTTTTGGTGATCCTCGGCGGGTCGGGCTCGGGGAAATCCACCTTTTTGAATATGCTCGGCGGCATCGACACCGTTGATTCCGGCGAGATCTCGGTCTATGGAGAGGACATCACCCAGTATAATGATAAAAAGCTTACGCTGTATCGTCGCAATACGATCGGGTTTGTCTATCAATTCTTTAATCTGATCAATGACATCACCGTGCTTCAAAACGTTATGCTTGCGCCGGGCGCTCGCGATAAAGAAAGAGCGATGGCGCTTTTGGAACGCGTGCAGCTCGCGGAAAAGAAGGATAAATTCCCGCGTCAGCTTTCGGGCGGACAGCAGCAGCGCGTCGCGATCGCGCGCGCTTTGAATAAGCAGAGCGAGATCCTCCTCTGCGATGAGCCCACGGGCGCCTTGGACGACGCTTCGGGTAAAGCCGTCTTGAAGCTTCTTGAGGAGATCCATGAAGAGGGAAAGACCGTCGTCCTCGTGACGCATACGCGGGAGATCGCAGGCATGGCGACGCGCATCATTACGATGAGAAACGGTAAAGTGGTCAAAGAAGAAATGAATGAGCATCGGATCAAAGCGGAAGAGGTGGAATGGTAATGATCGGCATGATGTTCAAGCCCTTTTTTAAGAAGTTCTTCGGGATCTTCGTCTGTATGACGGTGGTCTCGATGCTTTCGATCGCCCTTCTCATCGCTTTCGGATCCACGATCTATAACGTGAAAAAGACCTTTGAGACTTATCTTTCCGATTACGGCGATACCGACGCGGTCATCGAGATCCCTTATACGGAGAAAGCCGCGCTTGCGGGTCTCGGCGAAGTCGAGGGCGTGGAAGGCGTGGAATATCGTCTGACGATGGACGCTTTCTTGCAAAAAGCGAATGGGCGGACGCTCACCGCTCGCATTTTCACTTTCAAAGATGACGGATCTTCTCTTTTCGATCGTTACGTCTTGGAGCATATCCCGGCGAGCGCGGATATGATCAATGTTTCCGTCGTTCGCAAGTTCGCCTTGAATAACGATTTTAAAGTCGGCGACACTTTCAAGGTGGGGTATTTCGGCGAATACCTTGATTTTTTCATCAATGAGATCATCGAGACGCCGGAAGCGATCCAAGCGCGCGCGAATAATTACGTCTGGTCGGATAATACCGATTTCGGCTATATCTACGTCTGCGAGAGTCAGCTCAATAAAGCGATCGATCAGCTTGCCGCCCTCGTATCGAATAAGATCGAGACGGACGAAGCTTTCGCGCAAAAGTATTATGACACCGTCGATGCCATCGGCGACGCCTTTCCGGACATCATTCGGCAGGTCGCGGTGAACGGCTTCAGCAATCAATATACGAATCAGCTTTTGGTGAAGGGCGCTTCCGACCTGTCGCAAGAGGAGACGGTCCGCATCGTAAAAGGGTATTTGGAAGAGCAGGGCATCACGGTCAAAGGCGCCACCGAGAATCATAATATGTTTTATTACGTTTATGTCGAGCATGCGATCGAGCAGGTGCAGGTGGCGAGCATCTTCCTCCCCGTCTTCTTTTACGTGGTGACGATGATCGTCATCGGACTTTTCGTGAATCAGATCATCAAGACGATGACGCCGCAGATGGGCATTATGATGTCTGTCGGCGTGGAGAAAAAGAGCATGGTCTCCATTTTCTCCGTCTTCTCTTTGGCGATGGCGATCGCCGCGGGTGTCTTCGGCTCGTTGATCGGCTTTTTCCTCAATCGGATGCTCACGGCGACGATGATCAAGGTGTATTCCATCCCCACGATCCCCTTTGCGGTGAATGCAGTGATCGTGGCTCTTTCCGTGCTCTTCTTGGCGATCATGGCGCAGATCACCACTTTGATCTCATGCCGCGCCATCTTCAGGATCACGCCCAAAGACGCGATGATCTCGAATGAGGCGGCGAGAAAGCCGCTTTCGCCGAGACTGGAGAGGATCATCGAGCGTTCGCCGATGTCTTTGAAGCTTTCTTTGAATTCCATTGCGCAGAATCCGCGTCGGTTCTTCGTGTCGGTCTTCTCCATCTTCGCGGCGTCGGTCATCATCCTTCTTTCTCTCTTTTTCCATGCCTCCAAAGCCGAGCTTATGGCGCAATCGGTGGAGCGCAGGCTCTCTTTCGACGCCCAGGTCTATATGACCTCCGTCGCGGATGAAGCGTTCGTGGAGGAAGTCAGAGCGCAGGAGAGCGTAAAGGATCTTCTTGATTGTTATTACACCTATCTCGAAGCGTCTTCTCTTGACGGGGAGAAGCATACGTATTTGGAATGTTTGGCGTTTGACGAAAGGGAGGATACCTCGCTCGTCGCCATTCCGGACGGCCGCGCCAAAGGGACGGTGTCCATTCGGAAGGAAGGGATCGTATTGCCCAAGACGACCGCGAAGCTTCTCGGCGTGAAGAAGGGCGACCGCATCGAAGTGAACGGAGTTTCCGTGGAAGTGTCGGATGTCAGTTATCAATACTTCCATCCCATCGCGTATCTGTCCAAAACCCAGATGGAAGCATTCGGCGCCTCTTATATCTCCTCTTTCTTGGTGGATCTCGAAGAGGAAGAGAGCTTCCTTGATTATATGAGCAAGAATAATTCCGCCTTCACGGTATTCACGTCGAATCTCAGCAAAGATCTTCAGCTTTCCTTTAATTCGATGGATCCGATGATCTATATCCTGATTTTATTCTCGCTTTTGATGGGCTTCGTGATCTTGACGATCATGAGTCAAAATACTTTGATGGAGCAGAAGCGCCAGATCTCCGTTCTGCGCGCCGTCGGCTTTACGATCTTCGACATCTCCAATCTTTGGACGATACAAAGCATCTCGCAATGGCTTTTGTCGTCCTTCTTCGCGATCCCCGTGGCTTCGCTTGCCGCAGTGATCCTTTTCAAGATCGTTTCCTCCGCGTCGCAGATCTATCCTTTCATCTTCAGCGCGTCCGCCGTGCTTTTCACGATGGCTTTCGTTTTCGGGATCATCCTCATCAGCCACGGCATCTCGATGTGGACGATCAAACGATGGAATCTTGCGGATAATACGCGAAGCAGGGAGTAAGCTTTCTCATCGTGGCAGCGAATCAGTCGCATTGATATAAAATAAAGATCTTGCCAGAGGCAAAAAGAGAGGTTTTTATGAAAAAAATAGGGTTATGGGTGCTTGCGTTTTTATTGATCGTCGGGCTTGCCTTGGGCTTTGTCGCCTGCAAAAAGAAAGAGACGCCGACGGATCCCCCCGCCGTATCCGAGATCAAGATCACTTTTGACGATACGGCAGAGTATCACGTGGAGGACGTCGCGGATAATGCCGACATCCTGAATGTGGAGGTCGTCACGGACGACGGCGCCGCTCGTAAGGTGGAATATCGCATCGTCAGCACGAAGATCTCGGAAGACGGAAAATACATAGAGGTCGTCATCTCCGTGGACGGAGCGGAAAGGACCGTTCGTCTGCCGTATGCGGGCGAGAAAAGGCAGGAGGAGGAAAAGCAGTCTTCCGTTCGCGCCGAATTACAGCCCTTGTACGAGCTTTTGAAGAAAGAAGGAAAGAAGTCCTTCCGCGTCACTCTCGCCGGAGATTATTCCGACGGGGAGGCGGAGCCGCAGTCGTTCGGGGTGCGGATGGTGCTGAATGAGGAGGATACGGGCGCATCCTTCGCGCTTTTGACGGCGAATGAAGAAGGGGTCATCCTTTCTTATGATCATTCCGTTCTTTCGCTCGGCGGCATCAGCCTTGATAACGAGAAAATGCAGGATGTATTCCTGACGCTCCTCGGAGGCATAGACTTGGATATGGATGCGCTCGCAGACATCATGTCCGATGAGGCGGGCAAGGCGAAAGATGAGAAAGCAAGCGAGGATGCGGACACCGAAGAAACGGATGCGCTGACGTCTCTTTTCATCGAGATCTCTTCCGCGCTCGATCTTTTGGACGGCTTGAGCGATCGTTCGCTTGTCGCATTGCTCGGCGTTACCGTCGAAAAAACGGAAAACACCTATACGGTGAGCGCGAATTCCAAGCGTTGGATCACCTTTTTAAAGACCTTCTTGCCCGAGAATGTATTGGAGGATATCGATTTCGACACGATCGTCGATCTCATCGACGCGCAAACGGGTGGCGCTTTGAAAGCGGGCGATATCGCGATCAAAGTGATCTCTACGATCAAAGACAACGGAATGGATCTTTCCTTGAACGTCGAGAATAAGAAAACCGACGAGGAAAGCACGTTCGCTTTTTCCTTGGAAGTCTCCGAGAGCGCATTCTCCATTCCGAGCGCGGATCCTGCCGAGACGATCGGCAGTGACGTCGAGATCAATATCCCCATCGCTTTGCCCAAGAATGACTTCTCCTTGAATCTTACGCTGGTTTTGCATACGTCGAATGCCTTGTCCTATGAAGGGAAAGATCTCCTCACCGGCTCGCTCGACTATAAGGATATTCGTGACGCCGTGCGCTTCGTCCTCAATGAAGGTTATCTCTATGTGGATGCGAGAACGCTTGCGACTTCCATGAGCATGGATCCCGCAAATGCTACCTTCTATAAAGCCTTTGAAGTGGAGGGCAAGCCCGCTTCCTTCTTCGAGGCGCTTCCCGGTCTGATCTTCGGACTCATTGCGAAAGACAAGGACGCGGACGACCAAACCGCACCGAAAGGCGAGGATCCGCAAGTCGAGGCGGAAGAAGGTCTCTTTAAAAACGGATACGGGGCTCGCGCCGATACGGATGACGGCGTTGCCGCGCTTCCCATCGGTGCTACGGAGGAAGATCTTCGCAAAGCGATCGAAGTCTATTACTTTGACGAGAGGGACGAGCAGATCGAATATGACGATTATACGGTGGACGGTTTTGACAGTTCCGTGTCTTTTATCGGCGAGGTGACGATCATACTTGCGCCGGGCTATGATACAAATATCCCCGTGCGCATTTATGATCCCAAAAATGAAAAGAAGCATGCCTTGGTCTGGCAAGACAATCGATTTGCTTTGGGGACCACGCGCGAAGAGGCGCAAGCGAGCTTTGCTTACATTCTTCGCTATACGGACGGAACCATCTTTTGGGACGTCTATAAGGAAGGGGTCACCTTTACCAATATTTATCCGCTTTTGACCGAGAACGTCTTTGCGACGGCAGGGGATTATATGCTCTCCGTTTCAAACGAAGACGGTTTGACCGCGCTTGGTACGATCCATATTTATGATCCGGAGCATCTCCTGCCCGAAAAAATAGAGGCGCCGGAAACGGTTTATTTGGTAAAAGGCGCCACGGAGGAAGCGCTTCGCGAAGAGCTGTACGTCTCGATTATGTATGACGACGCATCCAATCAGGACGTGGAGGATTATACGATCGAGGGATATTCCGAGGACGCGGACAGCATTGTGGTGAAATGGGGAACGCTGGAGGAGACCGTGGAAATAGAGTATTATGAGCCGACGGAGGATATTACGGAAGAGCCGACGGAGGATGAGGCGTCCGCGTCGATCTTCAGATACTTCCGCTTCCTCGAGGGGCAGGAAGTGGAGGAGCCGTCCGCGGAGGAGCTTCAAGTCATAGAAACCGTGATCCTTTCGATCATCAAAGAGAATAAGGAACTCTTGGATTCGATCTGTACTTTCAGCAAGACGGCTAAGAGCGCCACGCTTCACGTCGCCTTGAATGATGCGTCGGATAAGGATCTTCTCGCTTTGTTGAATTCTTTCTTGGGCGTGCCCACCGAGGACGGCTGGGCAGATATCGACGCGGCGCATCTTGCCGAGATCATAAACGCATTGAATAAAGGCGACGGAATGATGATCGATTTCTCCCTGCTTTTCGAAAGTTTGGTCGGCGTCAGTCTCGAAGACGCCTTGGAGGATCTCGCTTGCGAGGTCACGCTCAGCTGGGAAGAGGGGATCTCGATCTCCGTTTCTCTCGAGGATAGCGAGAGCGAGTCTTATTGCAGCGTCGGCGTCGGCGTAAGATCGGTGCCCGCGGCGGAGACTGCCTTCATCGCGGAATCGGAGATCGTGAAAGACCGTGATTTCGAGACCATTCCCGCGCTTTTGATCGGCGTCCTGATGCACGAATATTTCGCCTGAGGATTTTTCGAAAATGCGGCGCGCCTCCTTTGCTTGGGACGCAAAAGAGCCGCAAAACGAAATGCAGAAACAGAAGTCGGCGGATCCGCCGACTTCTTTTTCCGCCGGGCGGCGATCTCGGGATCATATGAAGGGCAAGCCGAAAGACTTCGGAGATCCGTCTCGATTTTTCGCAAAATTCCGATGTTTCTGCGTTTTTTTCGATTTGACAAAAGCGCAAAGGATGCGTATAATAATGGAATGATAGTTAAGCTATCAAATTCGTTTTGCGCTTGCTCTTAGGCGCAAGCATGCGAAAGAGGTGTTTATGTCTGTCAAGGATATCAGAAGAAATTGCATTATAGATATCGCGATCAAAATGTTTCTCAAAGAGTCGATGGCGGATATCAAGATCAAAGACATCGCGAATAAAGCGCGGATCGGCGAGGCGACTTTTTATCGTTATTTCCCGAATCGCGCCTCCCTCATCACCGCTTGCGTGACCTATATGCAGGAGGCGATCGGCAAGCATTATTTCGCTTTTGAAAAGGGTGAGCGCGGCTTCGAGAAGCTCAAGGTCTTTTATCATCGCTTTTACGAGATCTTCAAAGCGCATCAGGAGTATTATAAGTTTTTGAGCGAGTTCGACGCTTATTGCACGCCCTCGACGAGGAAGAATCTGGAGCAATATTCCGCGAATATGGATTATTTCCGCGAGGTGTACGTCACGGCGTATGAAGAGGGCTTGGAGGACGGCACGGTGCGGGAGATCCCCGATCTCGACCATTATTATTATTCCACGACGCACGCCCTGCTTTCTCTTTGCAAGAAGCTCGCTTCCGAAGGGAATATCACCAAGCAGGACGAATTTATCAATAAAGCGGAAGAGGTGAGGACGATCGGCGACATCTTCCTTTATTATCTGAAGGCGTAAGCGCCTCCTTCGTTTCGAAAAGGAAAAAGAAAAAGCCGCAGGGTCCGAGAGGTCTCCGCGGCTTTTATAACGTAATGAGAAAAAGACTTATTTCGCTTTCAAGCAGGGAAGGCATGTCGCGCATTCCGCGATGCCGCCGAGGATGGAAAAGACGCCGCTGAGAACGGAGCCGAAAGCGATGGAGATCTCCGCCGTAAAATGCGGACGGACAAGCGCCGCCGCGGCGAAGGAGAGCGCTCCGCTGACGAGAAGGAGCGCCGTCGATATGATGCGCGCGATCCGGCTGTCTTTTCCGATGACGGCAGTCGCAGCGCCGAGCAAGGGGAAAAGATAGGCAAGGATCATGCCCGCTGAAGCGGAGAGCACTTTGATATTGCTTTTGGTGTAGCCGAGCGCGGTATTCAATCCTTTAAAATAAGTCTCGCCGAGCACGTTTGCATTGACGGAGGGGGCAAAGATGAAGAAAAACGCCGCGATCCCCATGGCGGCGGCAGCGATGGTGCACGCCCAAGGTAAGATGTTTTTGATCTTTTCTTTCATGATCTTCCTCCGCAAAGTGATGGAACTATTGTATGGGATAGGCGACATATTTGTAAAGCACTTTTTCGAACAAGTGGAATAATAATTTGTTTAAAAGGGCGCAGCAAGGGAGAAAAACGGGATCAAAGCGCGTGTTTTTTGAAGAATTCTTCCGCCGAAAGAGTTCCGTCTCGATTGATCCGATATAAGCGGGAGAGCTTCGCCGCGTCCCCCTTTTTCAGCGTATTGACCTTCTCATAGCAAGTGAAGATGGCTTCATAGCCGATGGATTGTAAGATGGTTTCGCTCTCTTCGTCGTATGCTCCGAAAGGATAGGCGTAAGCGACGGGGCGCACGCCGCTCTTTTCCAAGAGAGCGTATTCGAGGCGGAGCGTGTCTTCCTTGAGCGCTTTTTCATAGTCATCCGCGCTTTCCGAGGGCATTTTCGTGATCCCGAATCGCGGCTTATAAGCGTGCATCGCATAGCTGTGATGTCCTATCTCGAAGACGCCGCTTCGCGCAAGGACGCCGATTTCGTCCCAAGTCAGATGGGAGTATTCCACGTGATCTTTTTCGTGCGTGGAGGAATACTCCGTGAAGCATCCGATTACGTTCAAAACGGCGGAAAATCCTTGCTTTTTCAAGATTTCCCAAGCGTAGTGCATATTGTTGTAATGTCCGTCGTCGAAGGTGATGAGGACGGGCTTTTCGGGGAGGATTCCTTCTCCTTTCAGAAAGCGTTTCACTTCGGCGAGCGTGACGGAGGTATAGCCTCTTTCTTTCAGCGCAGCAAGGTCTCGTTCCAGCGTTTTGGGGTGGACGCAGTAAGTCCCTTCTTGCGATTTCAGGACGGAATGATACATCAAGACGGGGAGCTTCCTCGTCTCTTCCGCAAGGGCGTTTTTCGGCGCTTGGACTTTGAAAGAAAGCGGCGCCCAAAGAGAGAAAAAGAGACAGAAAAGAAGGAGAAGGGAGCGAGATGATTTCATACGGTTAGATTGTCTCCGAAAGGGAGAAAGTATCCCGCATAAAGGCAAATGCGGTTTTCGGCGGGTAAAATATTAAAAAAAATATTTTATGGCGTTTCAATAATATTTGCTTGCGGCGGGAGGCTTATGATATAATTTTCCCATAAAACCGACGTGTTTTCGCACCGATCTCGGTCGGCGCGCATATATTTCGGATAATGTCTGAGGAGGCTTTTTATGAGCAGAACGATATTTAAAGGCGCGGCGACGGCTCTTGTCACCCCGATGAAAAACGGAGAAGTGGATTTCGACGCCTTGGCGCGCTTTACGGATTTCCAGATCGAAAACGGGATCGACGCGCTTGTCGCGGCGGGCACGACGGGCGAGGGCAGCACGCTCACGACCGAGGAGCATATCGAGGTCATTCGTTGCGTCGCGAAGAGTGCGGCGGGCAGAGTCCCCGTTATCGCGGGCACGGGCAGCAATGACACGGCTTACGCCATCGAGCTCTCGAATGAGGCGATCAAAGCGGGCGCGGACGCCTTGCTTCTCGTGACGCCTTATTACAATAAAGCCACGCAGGCGGGTCTTGTCAAGATGTATAAGCTCATCGCGGAGAACGTCACGAAGCCGATCATCCTTTATAACGTTCCGTCTCGCACCGGCGTGAATATCGAGCCCGCGACCTATCTCGCCCTCGCGGACACGCCGAATATCGTCGCCATCAAAGAGGCTTGCGGCAATATCAGCAAGATCGTGGAGACGATGGCGCTCGTCGGGGATAAGCTGGATCTTTACAGCGGAAATGACGATCAAATCGTTCCTTTGATGAGTCTCGGCGGCTTGGGCGTCATCAGCGTCCTCTCCAACGTGCTTCCGCGCGAAACTTCCGAGATGTGTCACGCCTTCCTTCGCGGGGACGTCCGCAAGGCGGCGGCGATGCAGTTTAAGTATCATAAGCTCATCGATTCGCTCTTTTCGGAGGTGAATCCCATCCCCGTCAAGGCGGCGACGTATCGCATGGGCTTCGGCGACGGTTCCATCCGTCTGCCGCTCACCGAAATGACCCCCGAGAAAGAGGCGGTCATGCTCGGCTATATGCGCGAAGCGGGGATCAAAGTATGAAGATCGTTTTGCATGGCGCCGGCGGCAAGCTCGGCTATGAAGTAAGCAAAGCGGCGAAAGAGCTCGGATATGAGATCGTCGCCGTGGATAAAACGGGGGTCAGCGCGGAGGAGAAGACGTATTCCGCCCTCGGAGAGTATCGGGGCGCGGCGGACGTCGTCATCGACTTTTCTTCTCATCTCGCGACGAAAGACCTCCTCGCTTATGTCACGGAAAGGAAGCTTCCTCTCGTGCTCGCCACGACGGGGCAGACCGAAGAGGAAAAAGCCGCGGTGTATGAAGCGGCGAAGATCGTCCCTCTCTTTTTCAGCGCGAATATGAGCTATGGCGTGGCGCTTCTTCTCTCTCTCGTGAAGAAGGCGGCGGCGCTCCTTCAGGAAGACGACGCGGAGATCGTGGAGTTTCATCATAATCGCAAGGTGGATGCGCCCTCCGGCACGGCGCTTATGATCGCGGAGGCGGTGAAGAGCGCGCGCGGCGAAGGCGAGATCGTGAAGGGCAGAAGCGGGCTCGGCAAGAGAGAGAAGGGAGACATCGGCGTCAGCGCCGTCCGTCTCGGGAATGTCGTCGGCAAGCACGAAGTGTATTTCTCCGACGGAATGGAGACCATCACCCTCACGCACGAAGCGCATGACAGAGCCCTTTTTGCGAAAGGGGCGCTCCGTGCGGCGGAGTATTTGATCGGAAAGGAGCCCGGGCTCTATACGATGCAGGATCTCGTGGAGGAAAAGAATGCGTAAGATCTCTTTTACGAAAATGCACGGCGCAGGCAATGACTATATCTACGTGAATTGTTTAAAGGGGATGGATTTCGATCCCGCCCTTCTTGCGCTGAAGATGTCCCCGCGGCATTTCTCGGTGGGCGCGGACGGGCTCGTCCTGATCCTCCCGTCCGAGATCGCGGACGCGCGTATGCGGATGTTTAATGCGGACGGCAGCGAAGGCAAGATGTGCGGGAATGCCATTCGTTGCGTGGGAAAGTATCTCTCCGACGGCGGCTATGTGACGAAAGATATCATCACCGTCGAGACGCTTTCCGGCGTGAAGACGCTCCGTCTTTTGAAAGAAAAAGGACGCGTGACGGCGGTGTCCGTCGAGATGGGACGAGCTGTCTTCGACGTCACGAAGATCCCCGCTCTTTTTTCCGCGCCCGAGATGATAAAAGCCCCCGTAGAGGTGGAGGGCAAGACTTATGAGATGACGGCGGTCTCGATGGGAAATCCCCACGCCGTGATCTTTATGGAGGAGATCGCCTCCCTTCCTCTCGAGACGATGGGACCGACCTTCGAGCATTTGCCGATTTTCCCCGAGCGGGTGAATACGGAGTTTGTGAAAGTCCTTTCGGAAAAGGAATGCGAGATGCGTGTCTGGGAGAGAGGGAGCGGCGAGACCTTCGCTTGCGGCACGGGCGCTTCCGCCACGGTGGCTGCGGGTGTGAAATGCGGCGTCTTCTCCCCGAATACCGACGTAACGGTGCATCTTCTCGGCGGGGACCTCGTCATAAGGGTCTCTTCCGAATATGACGTCACGATGACGGGAGGGGCGACGAAAGTCTATGAAGGAGTGTTTGAATATGATGAAGATCAAAGTAAATGAGAATTTTGCTGCGTTGAAAGAGAGCTATCTTTTCTCCGAGATCGGAAGAAAGGTGAGAGCATATCAAGCGGAACACCCCGAGAAAGAGATCATTCGCCTCGGGATCGGCGACGTCACCCTTCCCCTTGCGCCCATCGTGGTGGACGCGATGAAGAAGGCTGTGGAAGAGATGGGCGTCAAAGAGACCTTCCGCGGCTATCCGCCCGAGTACGGCCACGCCTTCCTGCGCGAAGCCATCGCGAAATATTATAAGAGAAAGGGCGTCTCGGTTTCGGCGGACGACGTCTTCGTCTCGGACGGCGCGAAGAGCGACGTGGGCAATATCGTGGATATCCTCGGGAAGAATAAAGTCCTCATTCCTTCTCCCGTGTATCCCGTCTATATGGACAGCAATCTGATGAGCGGAAATAAGATCGAGCTTCTCGAGGCGGGGGAGGCGGACGGTTTCCTCGGCACGCCCGACGTGCTCGACCTCGAGCCTTATGTCATCTATATCTGCTCGCCGAATAACCCCACGGGCGCGGTCTACGACAGAGAAGGGCTCGCGGCTTGGGTGAAATACGCGAAAGAGAGCGGCTCGCTCATCATCTTCGACAGCGCGTACGAAGCTTTCATCAAGGGGGATTATCCTCATTCGATTTATGAGATCGAGGGCGCGGAGACTTGCTCCATAGAGATCTGCAGCTTTTCCAAGATGGCGGGTTTCACGGGGACGCGTTGCGCTTGGACGGTGGTGCCCGAAGCGCTTGTCACGGAGGACGGATACGCATTGAAGAAGCTTTGGTCGAGAAGACAGGCGACGAAGTTTAACGGCGTCTCGTATCCCGTGCAACGCGGCGCGGAGGCGGCGCTCTCCGAAGAGGGCGTGAAGCAATGCGCGGCGCTCGTCGATTATTATATGGAAAATGCGAAGATCATCAGCGAGATGCTCACGCGTAAGGGCGTGTGGCATACGGGCGGCGTCTCTTCGCCGTATATTTGGCTGAAATGCCCGAACGGGATGTCGAGCTGGGCGTTCTTCGATATGCTCCTCAATGAGGTGCAGGTCGTCGGCACGCCGGGCGAAGGCTTCGGCGAAGCGGGAGAAGGATATTTCCGCTTGACGAGCTTCGGCAGCAGGGAAGCCACTGTCGCCGCCGTGAAGAGACTTGAATCCGTTTTGTGATCGCGGAAAGAGAGGAAACTATGTTACACGAGAATCTTGGGATCAATGAAAAAGGACGTCTGACCTTCGCGGGCGCGGACGCCGTGCTCCTCGCGGAGAAATACGGCACGCCGCTCATGCTCCTCGACGAAGAACGGATCCGCCGAAATATCCGTAGATATAAAGAGGCGCTCCTCGAATGTTTCGGGGAGGGGAGCTTCCCGCTCTTTGCCTCCAAAGCGCTTTGTTTTAAGGGGATCTATCGTCTGGCGAAGGAAGAGGGGATCGGGATGGACGCGGTCTCCGTCGGCGAGCTTTACACGGCGAAAGCCGCCGGCTTCGACCTTTCGAAAGCTTATTTTCACGGGAATAATAAGACCGACGCGGATATCGCTTATGCCGTGGAGAACGGCGTGGGCGCTTTCGTGGTGGACAATGCGGACGAGCTTCTCGCTTTGGAAAAGTATCTTGCCTCTGCGGATAAGAAGCAGGACATTCTCCTTCGCATCACGCCGGGCATCGACCCGCATACGCATAAAGCCATCGTGACGGGCAGCGTGGACAGCAAGTTCGGCTCGGCGATTGAGACGGGACAAGCGGAGGAGATCACGCGCCTTGCGCTTTCGCTTCCCCATATCGTGCTGAAAGGTTTCCATTGCCACGTCGGTTCGCAGATCTTCGATATCGAGCCTTTCACCGAGGCGGCGGATATCATGCTTCGTTTCATTGCGTACGTCGCGGCGGAGACGGGCTATACCGCGGAGGTCTTAAATCTCGGCGGCGGTCTCGGCGTGAAATACGTCGAAGGACAGCCTGAGCTCGATTATGCGGCGGTCATTCGCGACATGGCGGCGGTCATCAAGCTTCGCGCTTCCGCGATCGGGTGCGCCCTTCCGCACATTCTGCTCGAGCCGGGACGCAGCCTTGTGGCGGATGCGGGCGTCACGCTTTATACAGTGGGCAGCGTCAAGACCATTAAGGGCTATAAGAGCTATGTCTCGGTGGACGGCGGTATGCCGGACAACCCTCGTTACGCGCTTTATGAAGCGCCCTATACCGTGCTTCTTGCGAGCAAGGCGGCGGAGAAAGCGGATTTTATTTGCTCCGTCGTGGGACGTTGTTGCGAGAGCGGTGATATCCTCCAAGAAAATGTGGATATTCCCAAGCCCGTTCGCGGCGACATCCTCGCCGTGCTCTGTACGGGTGCTTATAACTATGCGATGGCGTCGAATTATAATCGCATTCCCCGTCCTGCCGTCGTCTGGGTGAAGGAGGGCGCGGACCGTCTTGCGATCCGCCGTGAGTCCTTCGAGGATATGACCCGTCTCGAGGTGTAAGATGCAGAGAGAAGCGGGCGTATTGCTTTCGGTTTCTTCCCTTCCTTCCAAAGAAGGGATCGGCACGCTCGGCGAAGGAGCGTATGCTTTCGTGGATGGGCTCCGCGCGGGCGGTTTCACGATATGGCAGGTCTTGCCGCTTACGCCCACGCGCGAAGGAAATTCCCCTTATTCTTCCATTGCGGCATTCGCGCTGAATCCTCTTTTTATCGATCTTTTTGCCCTCGTCAAAGAAGGACTTTTGCAAGAAGAGGAGATCTTTTGTTCGGCGGGAGAGAAAGTGGATTATGAAAAAGTAAAAAGGGAGAAGGCGAAGAGCCTCCGTCTCGCTTTTTCACGCTTTGACATCGAGAACGCCGATTTTGCGGCGTTCCTCCGCGAGAACGAGTATAAAGATTATGCGATGTTCGCCACGATGCTCGAATATTTCGACGGCAAGCTTTTCTATGATTGGGGAGAGGGACTCTCCGTGTATGACGAAGAGAAAGCGGAAGCCTTCCTCGCGGCGCATCGAGCGGAATATCTTTATCATCTTTTCACGCAATACCTCTTTTTGAAACAATGGCGCGCGCTCAAGGCGTATGCGAACGGCGTCGGGATAAAGATCCTCGGCGATATGCCGATCTATCTCGCGTTGAACAGCGCGGAAGTCTATAAATATCCAGAGCTCTTCCTGCTCGGCGAAGGACGTCGTCCCTCCAAAGTGGCGGGCGTCCCGCCCGATTACTTTAATGCGGAAGGTCAGCTTTGGGGAAATCCCTTGTATGACTGGGCGTATATGAAGGAAACGGGATATCGCTGGTGGCGCGAACGCATCGCCCGCGAGCTCGAACTTTTCGATTATCTTCGCATCGACCATTTCCGCGGGCTGGATCGCTTCTATGCCGTCGAAGCGGACGCTTCCGACGCCAAACACGGCGTTTGGATGCAAGGTCCCGGGGCGGCGCTTTTCGAGGGACTCCTTGACGAGCCCATCATCGCGGAGGATCTCGGATATATCGACGAGAGTCTGCGCAAGATGCTTTCCGACGTGGGCTTCCCGGGGATGAAAGTCTATGAATTCGGTTTGGACGGCGATCCTTGGAATGAGCATAAGCCCGCGAATTATAAAGAGAACGTCGTCGCTTATACGGGCACGCATGACAATATGCCGCTCTGCGGCTATCTCCGCGCCCTTTCGGAGAAGGAATTCGCCGTGGCGGCGCGCGACATCTTGGTGCAAGCCACGGTCTTGGAGGTCTCTTTGGAAGAGGTCTTGGGGGACGTAAAGGCGGAGATCCCCGCTTCGGATCGGGCGGCATTCGTCTCCGCGCTTACGAAGCCTTATCCCGAAGACGCGGCGGCGAAGCAAGCGGAGATCCGGGCGAGAGTGGCGCTCCTCGAAAGGGTCGATATGTCTTATTTCGGCGCGCTTGACAGTCGGCGTCTTACGCATACGGCGGTCGCCACCGTGCTTGCATCTAAGGCGAAATGCGCCGTCTTCCCCATGCAGGATCTTCTTGCGCTTGGGGCGGAGAGCCGCATGAATACGCCCGCGCTCGTCAGCGAAGAGAATTGGGCTTGGCGCATGACGAAGGAGATGATCGGTCGGCTTGCCGAGCGCAAAGCGAGCCGATAAATTTTCTTCCGAAGGGAATCTTTTTCCGCTTCGGGGAATAACTGTATAAGTAAGTTTCGGAAGATGGAAAAACGCGGTGATCCCGCGTGACGGAGGCGGAATGGGCAGGCTTTTAAAAGAACTTTCACGAAAAGAATGGGCGATGTTCTTTGCGGGGCTCGTCATCGTAGCCTTGCAGGTCTGGGCGGAGCTCGAGCTCATCGAAAGGATGCAAGACATCACGCTTCTCGTGACGGGCGCGAGCGGCACGACCGCCGAGATCCTTGTCGCGGGATTGAAGATGTTGCTTCTCGCCGCGCTCGGCGTTGTCTGTGCTGTCGGAGTGGGCTTCTTCGGCGCGCAGATCGGCACGGGGCTTTCTTATCGTCTGCGGGATAAACTTTTTGCGAAGGTGCAGAGCTTCTCGATGGAGGAGATCAATCATTTTTCCACGGCGAGTCTCATCACGCGTTCAACGAATGACATTTCACAGGTGCAGACCCTCATCACGATGGGGATGATGGTGGCGCTGCGCGCGCCTGTCATGGCAGTCTGGGCGATCACGAAGGTCGCCACGAAGAATTGGCAATGGACGCTTGCGACGGGGGTCGCCGTTCTCGCGCTTTTCGCCCTTCTTTCCACGGTTTTCCTTTTCGCCGTGCCGCGTTTTAAGAAGATCCAAAAGCTTACCGACGATATCAATGAAAGGATGCGCGAGTCTCTGACGGGTCTCCGCGTCGTTCGCGCGTATAACGCCGAGGAATTCCAAGAGGAGAAATTCGAGCGGGCGAATGTCGCCTTGGCGAAGAATAATCTCGTCGCGCATCGCATTATGGCGGCGATGGCGCCCGTGATGACGGGGATCATGAGCGGGCTCTCCCTCTCCATTTATTGGATCGGCATTTATCTCATCAACGCGGTCTCCACGGCGGAGAAAGTGATGCTTTACAGCGAGATGATCATCTTTTCTTCTTATGCCATCCAGATCGTGATGTCCTTTATGATGTTGAGCTTTGCCTTCATCATGGGCCCCCGCGCCTTCGTGGCGGCGAAGCGTATCGCGGAAGTGCTCGGCACGACGCCCAAGATCCTCGAAGGGGGGCGGGAAGAAGGCTTGGACGGCGTGAAAGGCGAGGTGATCTTCGAGGACGTTTCCTTCCGTTATCCCGACGCGGAGAATCCCGTTTTGGAGCATATTTCCTTCCGCGCGGAAAGAGGGGAGACCGTCGCTTTCATCGGCTCGACGGGGAGCGGCAAGAGCACGGTCGTGAATCTGATCCCCCGTTTCTTCGACGTGACGGAGGGCGCCGTATATGTGGACGGCGTCAACGTGAAAGATTATAAAAATCAAGCGCTTGTGAAAAAGATCGGTTATATCTCTCAGCGTGCCGTCCTCTTCTCGGGCGACGTGAAAGGAAATGTCGTCTACGGAAGCGAAGGACAGGCGGACGAGCGGGAGAAAGTGCGTCGCGCCCTCGACATCGCCTCCGCTTCCTTTGTCTATGACAAAGACGGGCAGGAATCGGCGTTCGTCGCCAGGGAAGGCGCGAATTTCAGCGGCGGGCAGAAACAGCGTCTGTCCATCGCTCGCGCGCTCTATAAAGAGCCGGAGATCCTGATCTTCGACGATAGTTTTTCCGCCTTAGATTACAAGACGGATAAAGAGCTTCGCGCCGCATTGAAGCGCGAGCTGAAAGGGACTACGGTCCTCATCGTCGCCCAACGTATCGGCACGATCATGGACGCGGATAAGATCGTCGTTTTGGACGAAGGAAAAGTGGTGGCGATCGGGAAGCACAGAGAGCTCCTCACCACGTCGAAGGTGTATCGCGAGATCGCCTCGTCCCAGCTCTCGGAGGAGGAACTGTCCGATGAATGAAGAAAAAGAGACAGTGATAAGGACGCCTCCGAGAAGAGGTCATATGGGCAGGATGGACGTCGCCGAGAAGCCGAAGAGCATGAAAAGGGCGATCGTGAGTCTGCTTCGATACAGCAAGCGTTATTGGCCGGCGTTTATCGCGGTCCTGCTCCTTGCCATAGGGGCTTCCGTCCTTGCGATCCTCGGTCCGAATCTCATCAAAGAGATCACGAACTCCATCTTGGACGGCGTGCGCTCCCCCCTCGGCATCGACGTCGAAAAGACGGTGAAGCTCTGCGTGACGCTCGTCGTGATGTACAGCTTGTCTATGATCTTCGGCTATATCCAAGGCTTTATTATGGCAACGGTTACGCAACGCATCAGCCGAAGCCTCAGGAGCGATATCAGCCGAAAGATCGACAGGATGCCTCTCAGATATTTCGACACGACGAGCTATGGCGACACCCTCTCTCGCGCCACGAATGACGTGGATCTCATCGAGATCACGATGAATCGAAGCGTGGGACAGCTCATCGGCGCGGTGACGCAGTTCTTCGGCTCCATTATCATGATGTTTTATACGAACTATATCCTCGCCTTCGCGGTGATCGGGACGACCCTCGTCGGGTTCTTCCTGATGAGCGTCATCATCAAGCGTTCGCAGAAATATTTCCTCCGTCAGCAGCAAGAGCTCGGCGCCCTCAACGGACGCATAGAGGAGGTCTTCAGCGCGCATAACATCGTGAAAGCGTACGGTGCGGAAGAGAAAGAGAAAAAGGCGTTCGACAAGCTGAATCTCCGCTTGCGTGCCTCCGCTTGGAAGGCGCAGTTCCTTTCGGGATTGATGATGCCTTTTATGGGCTTTATCGGAGATCTCGCTTTCGTCGTGGTCACGGTGATCGGCGGCGCGATGGCGTTTTCCGGGAAGATCACTTTCGGCGTCGTCATCGCTTTCATCTCTTATGTGCATCTTTTTACGAATCCTTTGACCCAGCTTGCGAATACCATCTCTTCTTTACAGTCCGCTTCCGCCGCGAGCGAGAGAGTTTTCGAGTTTTTGGCAAATGAGGAGCTTCCCTCCGAGGCGGATAAGACCGCCTTCCTCCCCACGGCGAAAGGGGACGTGCGTTTTGAGAACGTTCGCTTCGGATATACGCCCGAGAAGGAGATCATGCATGGCTTTACGGCGCATGCCCTCCCGGGACAGAAGGTCGCCATCGTCGGACCGACGGGCGCGGGAAAGACGACGATCGTGAATCTCCTTATGCGGTTCTATGAGCCGGATAGCGGCAAGATCTATGTGGATGGCGTGGATATTTCCACCCTCACGCGCAAGAACGTGCGCGATCTCTTCGGGATGGTCTTGCAAGACACTTGGCTTTTTAATGGCACCATTCGGGAGAATATCGCATATGGAAAAGCGGATGCGGACGAAGCCACGGTCGTCGCCGCGGCGAAAGCCGTCGGCTTGCATCATTATATCACCACGTTGCCCAAGGGCTATGACACCGTTTTGGACGGAAACGTGAGCCTCTCCGTCGGGCAGAAACAGCTGATGACCATTGCGCGCGCCATCGTGGAGAATGCGCCCCTTTTGATCCTCGACGAAGCCACGAGCAGCGTGGACACTCGCACCGAGCTTCTTATCCAGCGTGCGATGGATGCCTTGACGGAAGATAGGACGTCTTTCGTCATCGCACACCGTCTTTCCACCATCAAGAACGCGGATCTGATCCTCGTGATCCAAGACGGAAATATCGTGGAGCAGGGCACGCACGAAGAGCTTCTTGAAAAGAGCGGGAGCTATGCCGAGCTCTATCGCTCGCAGTTTAATTGATCGAAAAAAAGCGAAAAGAAAAAAGAAGAAGCGCTTTTTATAAAAACCGGGCGCTCCTTTTTTTTTGCGTAAAACTTTCTTCTTTTTATCGGAAATATCCGTTATTTATAGAGCCTTAATCCCTTCGGATAATGGTTTTTGATCCGCCCGTCCGTATTCTTTCCGCCGCCGAGGACGTGTCCGCAGACGCAGACTGCGAGATAGCCTTCTTTCGCGCTCAAAGCGGGGATCTCTTCGCCGTAAAGATAGCTTGCGAGACGGGGATCGTCGAGGGCGAGATCCTCTTTATTCAGGAAAGTGTCTCCATAGGCGGTGAAAAGATTTTGATGCGGGAGGAAACGATCGCCTTTGAGCTCGCCCAGCCGAACGCCCTCCGAGAGATAGCGAACGGGGACGGTGCGCGAGAGGGGATGGGTGGCGTAATAGCTCTCGCCTTGTTTGACGATGGAGGAGATCTCCGCCGTAAGGTGCGCGTCTAAAAAGCTCCGTATCCTTTTTATCTCGTTGACGCTGACTTTTGCGGGGATGCTGCGAAGGTGGGTCAGGCTCTCGCCTTCTTTTTGCAGGACCGCAAAGAATTGTCCTTCTCCCGGGGCGATATGGGGATAGAAACGCCTCGTCTTTTCGAAATCTTCGCCGAAAGACTCGCTTATCCCGCTCGCCGTGAAGGGAAGGATCTCCGCCTTGGGGGAGAGGAGCCGCATGCCGTGTTTTTTGATGAGATAGTCCACGATGGCTTCATCCTCTTCCGCGGCATAGGTGCAGGTGGAATAAAGTAACGTTCCGCCTTTTTTCAAGGCAGGCAGGACGGCGTCCAATATCTCTTTTTGGCGCGCCGCGTTCATTGCGCCTATATTCTCGTTCCAAGCGATTCGCGCCGCTTCCTCTTTGCGGAACATCCCCTCTCCGCTGCAAGGCAGGTCGGCGATGAGGGTGTCGAAGGTCTCGGGGCAGTACTTGCCGAGATCCGTCGGGGTGAGGGAAGAGACGGCTACGTTGGTCAGCCCCAGCCTCTCCACGTTTTGCAGGAGGATCTTCGCGCGGGAAAAATTGATCTCGTTCGCCAGGATGAAAGAGGAAGGCGAGGCGAGGGCGGCGGCGATGGTCTTTCCGCCGGGAGCGGCGGCGACGTCGAGCACTCTTTCTCCGTTCTCGGGGAGCGCGGCGAGGGCGCTCATCGCGCCGGGGTCTTGCATGTAGAAAAGCCCTGCGGCGTGTAAAGGGTCGCTCCCGACTTTTGTCTCGGAGAGAAGGCGTCTTGCCGCGGGGGCATAAGGAACGGGCGTCGTCGGGAAAGAGAAAAGAGCGTCGAAGTCCGCTTCTTCGATCTTGCGCGTATTGATCAAAAAGGCGCGCGCCGGCGGCTCGTCGAAGGTGGCGAGGTAATCGTCGTAGCGGTCGCCGAGGAGGCGACGCATTCTTTCCGTATATCCCATAGGGAGGGTCATCATGCGTTTATACTACCACACCGCGAAAGATTTATCAAGGTGAAATCGCATTCCCTTCGAAATGCCTTGCCTTCCGCCTCGAAAAGGCACTTTTTTTCTTGCTTTTTGTCGAATGGAAGCGTATCGACGGGAAGCGGCGTATTTCGGCAAAATATTCCCTTGCAAGGGGTGAAAAGGCGAAATATAATGAGTACAAATTTCATATTTCGAGGTGCTTATGGAGAAGGGCAGTTCCGAGTTGAAGAAGCTCGCGCAATCGGCGAAGAATCGGATGAAGAGCGGTTATTGGAGCGGCGCGCAAGGCGTCGCGCCCGTTGCGGAGGAAGGGAAGATCGGCTATGCAGCGGAAGAGGAGATGTACGCGAAAGTCAGAGCGATGCTCGGCGCGGACGAATGCGTCATCGATCCCATCGGACGCTTGATGGACGCCGCGGCGTATGAAAGGATGTCTTCGACGGCGAAGATGCGTTACGTGCTCGAGCTTTCCAAGATCTACGTTCGGCTTAAAGAAAGGTATTTTCGGGAGAAGAATAGGAAAAGATCTTGAAAGAAGGCGCCGTATGCTTTCTCGCGCGGGGAAGCGTACGGCTTTTTTTTATTGACAGCGTGCGCGCGCCGATTATATAATAATCGTATAATATTTACTTTAGTCCCGTTCGCGGGCGTGGAGGCGGAAATGAAAATAGCGATCGGATGCGATCACGGCGGCATTGTTTTGAAACCGGCGATCCTCGAGTTTTTGGACAAGAAAGGGATCTCTTATGAGGATCTCGGCACGTATACGACGGATAGCGTGGATTATCCCGTTTATGCGAAGAAGGTGGCGGACGCCGTTGCCTCCGGCGCGTTCGAGAAGGGGATCCTCCTTTGCGGCACGGGCATCGGGATGTCCATCGCCGCGAATAAGGTAAAAGGGATCCGCGCGGCGGTGCTCAGCGACGAATTTTCCGCGGCGGCGTGTTCCGCGCATAACGATGCGAACGTTCTTTGCCTCGGCGGCAGAGTCCTCTCCCCCGAGAAGGCGGTGAAGCTCGTCGACCTCTGGCTCACGACTCCCTTTGAGGGCAGCCGTCACGTCAGGCGTCTCGGTCTCATCGCGGATATGGAGAAATGATATGTTGCAAGAGACGATGGAAGAGATATTGACCGCGGAGAAGAAAGCGGAGGAGATCATCGCGGCGGCGTCTGCCGAGGCGAAAGAGCTCGTTGCTCTGGCGGAGAAAGAGAGAGAAGCCACCCTTCTTTCCGCAAAGAAAGAGTCCGCCGAGCTGATGAGACGCTTGGAAAGCGAGACGCAGGCGGCGGCGAAAAGTGAGTCGGACGCGATCATCGCAAAAGGTGAGAAAGAGGCGGAAGCCCTTTATGCCGCGGCGATGAAGAAAGCGCCCGAAGCGGTGAAACGTATCGCAGAAGAAATTTTCGAGGAATATGGCGTTACTTCCCTTTAAGAAATTGACCCTCATCGCACACGCGGCGGACGCCGAGAACGTGCTCACTTTGCTTTCGCGCTTAGGCAGCGCGGAGGTGATCTCCACGTCGGAGATCGAGGGTTGCGCGCGCGGCGACGCGTCTCAGCGCGAAGAATCGGCGGATAAGACGCTGGCAAAGCTCTCTTTCGCCTTTGATTTTTGGCGTGCGGAGAAGGTCAAGCTCGAGAAGATCGCGAAGAAACAGTCCGAAGAGAATAAGATCACGCAGTACGAAAAGAAAAAAGTGCCGCTTTTGGAGAAGGTACGCGCGCGCAAACCCGACGTCTCTTTCGACGCCTTCGACCGCATCAAGGCGGATGCGTCCGAGATCGACGAGGTCATTCGGAGATTGCAAGAAATCAGCGCGGAGGAGACGGAGCTGAAAGGCGAAAGCGCACGGAACGCCGCCTTGAAAGAGCAGCTCCTCGCCTTTGAGGAGGTGGACCTTCCTTTCAGCGAGATTAAGAGTACGAAGCGCGTGGAGTGTCGTCTCGGGCTCGTGTCGACGGACGCTTTCCTCGCGGCGGACTTTGCGGAGTATCCCGAGCTCCTCGTTTCCGATCTCGGAAGCAGGAGACGGATGACGACGGCATTTTTCGCTTATCCCGCCGCGGATCGCGAAAGATATGAGGACAAGCTCGCCGAGATCGGCTTTGCCAAGACGAATTTCGACTTCCCGATGACGGCGAAAGAGAAGATCGCCGCCTTGGACGCGCGGGACGAAGAGATCTTCAAGCGGAGCGTGGCGCTCGCCGAAGAAGCCGTTTCTTACGAGGAAGCCGTCCGTCCCAAGATGGAGATCCTCGCCGATTATTATCGCGTGGAGAAAGAGAAGTGCGGCGCGATCGACGCTTCCTTCCGCTCTCAAAGCACCGTCGTTTTGACGGCGTGGGTGCCCGCGCATATGACGGAAGAGACGGACAAGGCGCTGCAAGAGGCAGGCATCGTGTATTACGGCGTGTATGAGGATCCGAAAGAGGGGGAGATGTCTCCCACCCTCGCGAAGAATAATCCCGTCGTTACGCCCTATGAGAGCATCACGAATATGTATAGCGCGCCCTCTCCCCGTGAGATCGATCCGAATCCTTTTGTGGCGTTTTTCTATTTCATCCTTTTCGGACTTATGGTCTCGGACGCGGCGTACGGGCTCATCCTTGCCCTCGGCGGTTTCGGGCTTTATTTCCTGAAGAGACCCCGCAAAGGCGAGGGACAGCTCCTTCTCATCATCGGAATGGGCGGCGTCTCCACCTTGATCTGGGGCGTTATGTTCGGCGGGTATTTCGGAAATTTCGGGCAGGAAGTCTTGGGGATCAGTCCCGTGATGTTCGATCCGATGACCGAGCCGCTCAAAATGTTGATCCTGTCCGTTGCGATGGGCGTTTTCCAGATCCTTTTCGGAATGGGGATCGCCTTCGTGCAGAAATGTAAAAACGGGAAGCCGCTTTACGCCGTCTTTGGCGAGGGAAGCTGGTTTGTCCTTTTCATCGGGCTCGCTTTCTTTGTCGCGAGCGGGATGACGGAAGCGCTTTCTTCGCTGAAGACCTTTGCGCTCGTCCTGCTCGGCGTGGGCGTCGCGGGCGTCCTCGTGGGCGGCGCGCTCGGCAAAAAAGGCGTGAAAGGAAAGCTTATCGGCGCTTTCGGAAATGTCTATAACGTGACGGGCTTTATGAGCGATATCCTCTCATATTGCCGTCTTTTCGGCTTGGGGCTTGCGACGGGCGTCGTCGGAATGGTGGTGAATCTTATCGCGGGCATCCTCTTGAAGCTTATCCCCGTCGTCGGATATCTCCTGTTCGTTCTTGTGCTCGTCGTCGGGCACGTCTTCAATATCGCCATCAATACGTTGGGCGCGTACGTGCATAACAGCCGTCTTCAATACGTTGAATTCTTCTCCCGTTTTTATACGGGCGGAGGTCATATTTTCAAGCCTATGGGCTCAAGCATCAAATATATCCATTTAAGCAATAAAGGAGGAAATGAATCATGACTTTAGGCACATTTTTGGCAATACTCGGCGCGGCGCTCGCGGCGGGGCTTGCGGGCATCGGCTCCGCCATCGGCGTCGGTATGGGCGGTCAGGCGGCGGCAGGCGTCACGAGTGAGGATCCCGATAAGTTCGGCAGCTGCCTCATTCTGCAGCTTTTGCCCGGTACGCAGGGGATTTACGGCTTGCTCATCGCGTTTATCGTCTTCATTAAGTTGAATGTCTTCGGCGGCATCGCGGGGATCACGCTTGCGCAGGGTCTCGGAATGCTCGCCGGCTGTGTCCCCATCGCGGTCGTCGGACTGATCTCCGCCATTCATCAAGGTAAGGTCGCGGTCAGCGGCATTGCCCTCGTGGCGAAGCGTCCCGAAGAGCAGAGCAAGGCGATCGTCATGGCGGTCATGGTAGAGACCTACGCCATTCTCGCCCTTCTACTCTCCTTCCTCGCCGTCTTCTTTGCGATCTGATTATGGCGAAGCGGGAACTTTTGGAAAAGATCCTTGCCGACGCCGAAGCGCGTGCGCGGGAGATCAAGAGCGAGGCGAAAGCGAAGGCGGATTCTCTTCGCGTCGCTGCGGAGGAGGAGAGAGCCGCGCTTGTGGAAGGCGTGCGCAAAGTCGCCGCCGCGTCTCATCCCGATACGTTGAAGCGAGCGAGATCCATGGCGGAGCTCGAGGGGAGAAAGATCGCGCTTTCCCGTAAACAGGAAGTCATCGCGAAAGCGTATGACGGGGCGATCGACGCGATTCTTTCGGACAGCCGTTACGAGGCGCTTCTCGTGAAAATGATCGTATCCGCCGCGGAGGAAGGGGATTCCGTCCTCTTCGCCGCTTCGGATCATGGTCGGATCGACCTGCAAAAGGTGGTCGCCGCCGCAAGCAAAAAGGTGGCGGGCCTCACCGTCGACAAGGAAAAAGGCGCTTTCCGCGGAGGGATCGTCCTTCGGGGAAAGTCCTGTGATAAGAATCTTACTTTGGAGCTGGAGCTCGAGTCTTTGCGCTCCTCCGGTCAGATAAAGTACGAGACGTTATTCGATTGATATGGACGCGGGACTTCTCTATCAAAATGCGAAGATAAAGTCCAAAGAGGGAGAGCTCTTCGGCAAGGATAAGATGCAGCGCTTGCTTGACGCCGTCACGGCGGAAGAAGCTCTGCGCGTCTTGCAGGAAGGAGGCTACCCCGCGGGAGAGACCTATACCGACGTTTTGGCGGCGGCGGAGCGCGAAGC
>JAGCXI010000028.1 GCA_017961365.1 Clostridia bacterium | reverse complement strand
GACTCAAAATGATCAGAATCGTATATGGAGCTAAGGGCAGCGGCAAGACGGGCAAACTCATCAACGAAGCCAATGAAATGGTGGAGAAGAGCGCCGGAAGCATCGTTTTTCTGACCTATACCGACCGCTATAAATTCGATCTCAGCTATAAGATCAGGCTCATCAACGTGGAGAATTTCGGCGTCGGCACGGAGGAAGAGCTCGCAGGCTTCATCAAGGGCATTCTTGCGTCCAATGCGGATATCGATATGCTTTATGTCGACGGCGCGCATCGTGTCACGGGCAAGAAGGTCGAGGATATGCAGTTCTTCTACGATGACATCGCGAAGGCAGGTAAGAACAGCGCCGTTGAGATCGTCCTCAGCGCCAGCACGGATGTGCTCCCCGCTTTCTTGGCGGATGCCGAGAGCGAAAAGGTGATCTGATCTCGGAGACAAGATGAAATATATCAGTACGAGAAACGCCGCCCACAGCGTGTCGGGCTGCGAAGCTATTTTGACGGGCATCAGTCCGGACGGAGGTCTCTTCGTTCCGGAGTCTTTCCCGCAGGTCTCTTCGGATGACATCGAGAGAATGACGGATATGAGCTATGCCGAGCGTTCGGCATATATCATGGGGCTTTATCTCGATGAGTTTTCGCAAGAAGAGCTTCTTTCCATCGCCGAAAAAGCGTATGCTCGCTTTGAGGACGAGGATGCCTGCCCTTTGACCAAGATCGAAGAAGGGCTTTATCTTTTGGAGCTTTGGCATGGTCCCACTTTTGCCTTTAAGGACGTGGCGCTCACCGTCCTCCCGCAGCTCATCTCGCATTCGAGAGAGAAGAAGGGAGAGGCGCTCACCACCCTTGTTTTGGTGGCGACGAGCGGCGATACGGGCAAAGCAGCATTGGAAGGCTTCAAGGACGTAAAAGGCACGGAGATCATGGTCTTTTATCCCGATGAAGGGGTCTCCGATATGCAGAAATTACAGATGATCACGACAGGTGGGGAGAATACCTACGTCGCGGGCATTCGCGGGAATTTCGATGACGCGCAGACTGCGGTCAAGCAGATCTTCACCGATCCTGACGTGGCGGCGAAGCTCCGCGAGAAAGGGTACGTGATGAGCTCGGCGAATTCCATCAATTGGGGTCGCCTCCTTCCACAGATCGCTTATTATTTCTCCGCTTATGCCGATCTGCTCGGCAGTGGCGAGATCGACAAGGGCGACGAAGTGAATTTCTGCGTGCCGACGGGGAATTTCGGGAATATCCTTGCGGGATATTATGCCTCGCGCATGGGGCTTCCCGTGCGTAAGCTTGTTTGCGCCTCCAATATCAATAACGTTTTGACGGATTTCTTTACGACGGGCGAATATGATATTTCGCGTGTCTTCCATAAGACCATTTCTCCCTCGATGGATATCCTCATTTCCTCTAATCTCGAGCGCTTGATCTTCGAGATCACGGGGCGGGATGATGCGAAGCTCCGCGAGCTGATGGCGGCGCTCAAGGCGGATGGGAAATATGCGGTGGATCCTCTCCTCATCAAGAAGGAGTTCTCCATCTTCGAGGCGGGTTATGCGGACGAAGAGGAGACGATGGAGACCATCTATAACACCTTTGACGAATATGGGTATTTGGTGGATCCGCACACCTCCGTTGCGGTGAGCGTTTATAATAAGTATTACGCCACGTCGGGGGACTTCACGCCCTGTGTCGTGCTCTCGACGGCGAGCCCGTATAAGTTCGCCGCGGACGTCTATGAAGCGGTGGGCGAAAGCCGCGTGGACGATCCCTTCAAAGCGGTGAAGAGGCTTCATCTTCTGACGGGGATGGAAGTGCCGGAGGGGATCGCGAATCTCGAGGCGGCGGAGATCCGTTTCCGTGACGTTTTGCAAAGAGAAGAGATCAAAGAAAAAGTGCTTGAAAAGGTGACCGAAAAATGAGAATATACAGTGGCATACAGCCGACGGGATGTATCACGATCGGCAATTATATCGGCGCGGTGAAGAATTGGCTCGAGCTCCAAGAGGAGAATGAGTGCCTTTTTGCCGTAGCGAATCAACACGCGATGACGGTCAGACAAGTGCCGCAGGAGCTTCGGGAGCGCACGCTCTCGTTCTTCGCGCAGTTCTTGGCTTGCGGATTGGATCCCGAGAAGAGCATTCTTTACGTGCAGTCCAATGTCCCCGAGCATAGCGAGCTCGCTTGGATCCTCTCTTGCCATACTTATATCGGCGAGCTGGAGCGCATGACCCAGTTTAAGGATAAATCCCGCAAGAATGAAGACAATATCAATGCGGGGCTCTTGACGTATCCCGTGTTGATGGCGGCGGATATCCTCCTCTTCGGGACGGATCTCGTCCCCGTCGGAAAGGATCAAAAGCAGCATTTGGAGCTTGCGCGCGATCTCGCCATTCGTTTCAATAACCGTTATGGGGATACTTTCGTGGTCCCCGAGCCCTATATCCCCAAGCAAGGCGCGAAGATTACAAGCCTGCAGTATCCGACGGAGAAGATGAGCAAGTCGGATAAGGATCAGAATGCGACGGTCTCCATCATCGACCCGCCCGATGTCATTATGCGCAAGTTCAAGCGCGCCGTGACGGACAGCGATAATCGCATCGTTTTCTCGGAAGAAAAGCCCGGTATCTCGAATCTTCTCACGATTTATTCCGCCTTTACGGGCGTGACGGTTGAGGAGGCGGAAGCCCGCTTCCAAGGGAAAGGATACGGGGATTTCAAGCTCGCGGTGGGAGAAGCCGTCGCGGACGCCCTCGCTCCCGTGCAGAAAAAATACAATGAGTATCTTTCGGACAAGGCGGAGCTTGAGCGCATCATGAAGGAAGGCGCGGAAAGGCGCATCGCCTCGCCGCCCGCACGATGCGGAAAGTCAAGAAAAAGATAGGTTTCGTGCAAGACTGATGTTTGGATACGTTCTTCCCGACAAGCCGAATCTTTATATGAAGGATTACGCGCTTTTTCGCGCGTATTATTGCGGACTTTGCCACGCCACGAAAGGGGAGAGCGGACAGCTTGCGCGTTTCTCCGTGAATTATGACGCCACCTTCCTCAGCCTCTTCTTCCATGGCTTGCATGGAGTCAAAGCGGAGGTCAAAAATAAGCGTTGCATTCTGAATCCCAAGAAGCGTCCCGTCATCGCCGCCACTCCTTTGATGAAAAGGATCGCGCGGCTGGATCTCATCCTTCTCGGGATGAAGCTCGAGGACGATAAAGAGGACGGAGAGTCCAGTCCTTTCCGCAGGATGGCTTTCTCGCGACAGGTGAAGAAGGCGAGAAGGAAGGAAGCGGAGCTTGCCGCCCTTGCGGACGCTTGCCGCGAGGCGCAGAGCAAGGAAGAAAAGAAGGGAGTCTCCCTCGACGGAGCAGCGGAGCCTTTCGCCGTGATGATGAAAGAGCTCTTTCGCGCCCTTGCGGAGGAGAAGACGACCGCAGAGATCGAGCGGATCGGGTATCTCCTCGGGAAATACGTGTATTATATGGATGCCCTCGACGATTATGACGAGGACGCGAAAAAGACTCGCTTCAATGCCTTCCGCCGCACCTTCGGCGCGAAGGATTACGCTGAGCTCATCGCGGCTCACGAAGAAGACATCCGATTTATTATGGAGGAGATCGTTCGCGGGATCGAAGAAGCGTATAAGACGGTGGATCTCGGCGAGAATGACGGCGTGGTCACGAATACGCTTTGGTATGGGCTTCGCCTGCGGCTGGAAGCCGTGCTGAAAAAGGAGAAAGGGAAATGTATAAAGATCCGTTTATAGTGCTCGGCGTGACGAGAGATGCCACGCAGGAAGAAGTGCGTCAGGCGTATGAGAGGCTTCGCGAGGAGTATCGCGCCGCCATCCATAACGAGGGTGACGAAGGGAAGCAGGCGGCGAAGAAGCTCTCCGAGCTCGAAGAGGCGTATCGTGCGGCGATGGACACTCTTGCGGCGGGCTCCGAAGTGCGCGGCGTGTATGAGCACGTGGCGTCGCTTTTGAAGGCGAAGCGTTATGACGAGGCGCAGTCAGCGCTCGACAAGATCTCGGATCGCGGCGCGGAATGGCATTATTATCAATCCGCCGTGTATCACGGAAAAGGCTGGTATTATGAGGCGAAAGCCCAGCTCGATATGGCGATCAATATGGACCCCGAGAATCAAAAATATAAGGACACGCTTGCGCGCATGAAGAGCCACGCGGCGGACCCTACGGGGACGGCGGGCGCCTCAAACGGCGCTTCGGGCGGCAGAGGCGGCTATGACACCTATGAAGGGATGCAAGAGAGGGGTCGTCGCGGAGCCACGGCAGGCGACTGTTGCGCGAGCCTCATCTGCGCGGACTGTTGCTGTGAATGCATGGGCGGAGATCTCATCCGCTGCTGCTAAATGAAAAAGATCACGTCTAAGGAAATAGCACTATCGGGGATCGCGGCGGCGTTCGCGGTCATCGCGGTAGTGCTTTCTTATTACGTGTCTGTCCTGACTCTCGCTTTTTATGCCTTGGCTTCCGTCGCCCTGATGCTCCCGCTCCTCGCGGAGAGCGGCAGAGGGTGCGTCCTTGCCTATCTGGCGTCGGCGGGTCTTTCTTTCCTTTTCGTCGGATATATCCACGTCCTGCCTTACCTCATGATGTTCGGTCCCTATACGATACTTTTCTATTATCTTCGGAAACATCTGAAAAAACCCTATTTTTGCATTCCGATCAAAGTGGCGTTTGCGGACCTCTCTTTCCTCGCGGTCTTTTATGCTACGGGGCTGACCCTTGCGGATTTTCCCATCGTGGAGACACTTCCCAAGGCAGGGCAGTACGCCGTCATTTACGTTGTCCTTTCCGCGGCGTTCATCGTCTTCGACCTTGCTTTCGAGCGTCTCTACGCCATGCTCCTCGAACGCTTCGGCGGGCGGCTCCGCTCTTAATTCACGGCGGAACAACCGCACCCCGATGCGCTTCCGTAATTCTCGGAGACGAGGAAGGCTAGCGCCAGCACGATGAGCGTGAGATTCTCCGTGGAGAGGGTGCCATCCCCTCCGAAAGTGTAGATCAGAAGCAGTAAGAGCATCAGTAACATTCCGCCGTTTTGCATTCTTTTTACCCCCTTTTGCGTATGCTTCGACAAGAGTTACCGTCCCTTCGACGAGATTCCTCTTTGACATTTTTTTATATGACTTGTAGGATGAGAATGTGAATGCGCCCCTTCGCCTCTCGCGCCGCGACGAGAGCGTCATACGCTATTATCTTCCGAAGAATGAGATCCTCTCCGACCTTGCGGATTTTTTCTCCGTTTTCAGCGACGCCACCCGCGTGAAGATCCTCTCCTCCCTCCTCATCAAGGAGATGTGCGTGACGGATATCTGCCTCCTTACGGGGCAGCGGCAGAGCACGGTGTCGCACCAGCTCGCCTTCCTCCGCTCCCTGAAACTCGTGAAGACGAGAAGGGAAGGTAAGATCATATATTATTCCGTCGCGAATCAATACGTCGTCAAAATGCTCGACCTCGGAACGAAGTTTTTGGGGTATTGAAAAAAGCGAGCAATGCTCGCCATAACAATTATTTTTTTCTGCCGAGAAAATCGTCTGCGGAAATGTGATAATAATCACACAATGTCATCAAATGACGAATAGGGAGTTCGTTCGCGCCCCGCTCGTATCTCGCATACATCGTCTGAGATGTGCCGAGGACGTCAGCTAGGTCTTTTTGCGTTTTGTCTGCATCTTCGCGCAGATCACGCATGATTTTCAAATAGTTCGGTTTTGACATCTTTTCTCCTCTCGAATATCATAACAAGTAAATATATTTACTATTGACATTTAGTAAATATTTGTACTAAAATGAATAACAAAGGAACAAGGATTATTCCTTAAAAGGAGAAAGTATGAAAAGAGGTTTAAGCGTATTTTGCATATTCATAATGGTTTTATTTTTCGGTTTGACTCTAATTGCTTGTGGCTCTCAATTAAAAGGTGAATCGGGTCAAGGCAGTGAAAGGGAAGAGCAAGAGCAAATGAAGGCGCAAGAGGAGATTTCGGAAGTACAGTTTCTCGTCGAATTACGCGATTATTTGTCGATGCAGGGATATACACGCGAGCAATTTTTAGGTATAATAGAAGAGTATTTTGATTGGATGTATGATTGTGAAGATATCAAAATAGTACGCGGCTCTCCGGATTGGGAGGATACTTCCATAACGGCAAAATTCCGTATAGTACGTGGCTCTCCAGATTGGGAGGATACTTCCATAACGGCAAAATTCCGTGGTAGAGATTTTTCTTTTACAATAAGAGAATGGCTTCAAGAGCGTCAAAAAAACACTTGCATAGCGGATGCCAGAACACTTACGACGCAGATCTATATGTTTGAGTTGGACGGCAATGACTATGCTACGCTGAAAGAGTATATCGCGGCGAAGCTTCCGAATGTCATCGTTATTTGGTCAGGTGATGCGCAGAATGCGACCACGAGCACGATTAACGATAAGAGCGGCACGGCTACGGTGAAGAACGGTGCTTATTCCTGCGTTGTCACCATCGTGAATGGTGTCGCCACTGCCGCGAGTAGCGTATCGGAATGATTTCCGCACCATATCGTAAAAGCATTTAGAGGAGAAAGCGTTTCTCCTCTTTTGTTTTTCTGCCGTTCGTAGTATAATACTCTTATGAATGATGTGATCCGACTGAAACTGAAAGAACTTCCCACGGACAGCGGCGTGTATCTGATGAAGGACGGCGCGGGGGAGATCTTATACGTCGGCAAGGCGAAAAATCTCAAAAACCGCGTTCGCTCTTATTTCAATAGCTCTCCCAAGGCGGAGAAGGTATTGATGATGGTACGGAAGGTGGCGGATTTTGATTATATCATCACACGGACGGAGGAGGAAGCCCTCGTCCTCGAGAATAACCTCATCAAACTGCATAAACCTTTTTACAATATCCTTTTGAAGGACGACAAGCTTTATCCCTTCTTGCGGATCGACGTCTCCAAGCCCTTTCCGAAGGTGGAGATCATTCGCCGCCTGAAGAATGACCGCGCGAAGTATTTCGGTCCCTATATGGTGGGGATCTCCGCGCAGGAGATGCTTCGTCTCATCCATTCCGCATTTCCCGTCCGAGAATGTTCTCTGAATATGGAGAAGATCCCGAAGAATCATCGCCCCTGCCTGAATGCGCATATCGGGCGTTGTCTCGCTCCGTGCAGCGGGAAGGTCTCCGCCGAGGAATATCACCGTGTGATACAGGAAGTCATCGCCTTTTTGAATGGAAATGATAAGACCATCGCGGAGAATCTCGAAAGGAAGATGAAAGAAGCCTCGGAGGCGATGCAGTACGAGGAGGCTCTCTTTTATCGGGATCAGCTCTCCACCCTCGAAAAGATGATCCGCAGGCAGATCGCCGCGCTTCCGCGCGACTTTAATCTCGACGTCTTCGGCGTGGCTTCGGGCGGCGACGGTATGTCGGTGGCTACGGTCATCGTCCGCGGCGGCAAGATGGTGGGCGGCGAGAAATACGCCATTCGCGATGCGAGCCTCGACCTCGCGGGCACGCTCTCCAGCTTTATCAATCGTTATTATGACGAAGGCGTTGTGGCGGAGGAGGTGGTATCTTGCATTCCGCTGCCCGATGAGAAAGCCCTCTCGGATATCCTCTCGGAGCGCAAAGGGGAGCGCGTGGAGGTCAGCTCGCCGAAAGCGGGCGTGCGCAAACAGCTCGCGGAGATCGCCGTGAAGAACGCGATGGAGTATCTTTCGCGCAGCACGGCGGCGCTCTCCCGCAAGGATAAGCTCACGACGGGCGCTTGCCGCCAGCTTGCGGAGCTCCTCTCCCTTGAAAGCTCCTTGGACCGCATCGAATGTTTCGATATCAGCCATACGAGCGGCACGGATAAAGTCTCCTCGATGGTGGTCTTCACGAAAGGGGAGAAGGATGCGAAAATGTATCGCACTTTCCGCATAAAGACCGTAGAGGGGAATGATGACTTCGCCTGCATGAAAGAGACGCTCTCTCGCCGTTTCGCGCGGCTCAAAGAGGGGAAGGACGTTTCCTTCGCTTCCCGCCCCGATCTCCTCGTCATCGACGGCGGTATCGGGCAGGTGCATTACGCGATGGACGCGATGAAGGAGGCGGGGGAGGATATCCCGATGATCGGACTCGCCGAACGGGAGGAGATCATCGTGCTCCCTTCGGGAGAGGAGATCGTTCTGCCCAAGTCCGCCTTCGCTCTTCGCTTGCTCATTCGGATCCGAGACGAGGCGCACCGTTTCGCCATTACCTTCCATCGTAAGCTCCGCGGAAAGCGCAGTTTGAAGAGCCTGCTCTCCGAGATCGAAGGGATGGGGGAGAAACGCATTCGCGCCCTGCATAAAGCCTTCGGCAGTTTGGACGCCCTCCGCGACGCGGACGCGGAAGCCATCGCCGCCGTGAAAGGGATGACCCGCCCCATTGCAGAGCGCGTGGTCGCCTTCTTCCGCGAGCGTAAAGAGGACTGACGGGAAGGATATCCGTCTTTTGAAGAAAAAGATTTTCGCATATGCGCTTTTGTCTTGTAAAAGCGCCTTATTTAAGTTATAATATCATATAGACTTTATTCTATCGCGAGAGGAAATATGAAGTACAGATTGATAGCGAGCGATTTTGACAATACGCTTTATGATGAAGTGGCGCTGAGTCCGCGCGCCATAAAGGCGATATCGGATTTTCGCGCGGCGGGCGGCAGGTTCTGCATCGCGTCGGGCCGTATTTTTACGGCGATCCGTCCCTTCATCTCTCCGCTCGGCGCGGATGACGAGGTGATCGCCTGTCAGGGAAGCGCCATCTATTATGCGAGCACGGGCGAGGTCATGCATAAATTCGCCCTCGAGAAGGACGTCGCGGTCAGAGCGGCGAGGTTTTTCGAGGAGAAAGGCGATGTCTGCCACGCTTATGACGACCTGCATTTCCACGTGGAGAAAGCGAATCCGCTCTCTGCGATGTATGCCGAGTATTGTAAGGTGGAGCCCGCCATAGAGGGGAAGCCCATTTCGCGCTACATCCTTGAGATGCCCGCCGTGAATAAGGTCATCGGCATCGTGAGCGAGGATACGATCGACGCGAAGGTGGAGGAGCTCCGCGCGCTCATCGGAGAGAATGCGGAAGTCACGAAAAGCGCGCCGATGTTCCTTGAGGTGACGTCTCTTCAAGCGGGGAAAGGAAATGCGCTCGAATATCTCGCGAAGCATTTCGGCATTCCCATCTCCGAGACGGTCGCCGTGGGGGATCACCTCAATGATCTTTCGATGGTGCTGAAGGCGGGGCTCGGATGCGCTGTGGAGAATGCCATTCCGGAGCTGAAGGCGCATGCGGATCTCATCCTGCCTTCCGTCTATGAGGACGGTGTCGCGGTCTTGATCGAGCGCATATTGGCGGACGAAATATAGAGAGGAAATTATGCTGGGAAAATATAATCGCGAAAGAGAAGAAAAAGGCAGCAAGGCGGTCTCCGCCCTCGATTTCGCCGCAGACCTCGGTCTGCGCCCCTTGTCCGTGAAGGAGGGCGCCGCTATTCGTTTCACCACGTCGGCGATCTGTCGCCCGGGGCTTTTCCTCGCGGGACATGAGAAATTTTTCGCCGCGAGCCGCGTCATCGTATTCGGCAGCGCGGAAATGAGCTTTGCGATGAGCCTCGAGGCAGGGGTGCTCGCGGAGAGACTGGATCGGCTTTTCTCGCGGAAAGTGCCCTGCGCGGTCATCGCGCGCGGGATCCTCTGTCCCGAGGTGATGCGCGAGGCGGCGGAGAGATACGGCGTTCCCCTTTTCTCTTCCGATGACATCACGGGGCATATCGCCGCGCGGATCAGCGAATATATCGAGAGCGCCCTCGCCGAGGAGATCACCCTCCACGGCGTGCTCGTGGACGTCGCGGGCATGGGCGTATTGCTCACGGGTAGCAGCGGCATCGGTAAGAGCGAAGTCGCCTTGGAGCTTGTCCATCGCGGGCATCGTTTGGTGGCGGATGACAGCGTCGTCATTCGCAAGAAAAACGGCGTCTTGATCGGACGCTCGCCCGACGTCATTC
>JAGCXI010000027.1 GCA_017961365.1 Clostridia bacterium | reverse complement strand
TTGAAATAACAGACCCGTTCAAGAAGTAGTCTCGATTCGCGATAGGCAAGTTAGGCTACAGCACGATTTCGTGCCGCCTATGAAGGAGGGTTTTACCCGTTATATGAAAAACCACCAGGTGCACTGGTGGATTTTTATTTATTTGCAGAAAGTGTGTTGAAGGAGATGAAAAATGTTATGTTTATCAATCGTTTCGTTAGCTGTCGGAATTGTATCGATCATTCTTGCCATTTATGCGATGGTTACTACGGGTGAGCCGGTAAAAGAGAACAAGTAAGAAAAAAGCCTTAAGGCTTAGTTTTTGACCGCTGTGCGAGAAGCGGATCTTCACCAAGCCTTTAGGCTTACGCTGGTAAAAAGCCCTAAGGGGGCAAGTGCAAGCCACCGGCTCAGCCGGTGATCCTGACTGTATCGTTAATTCGCTTGAAAGACAACCGATTCGCGCAAAAAGTTGCATTTTCGTCTTTCCCCGCTTGGGCACATCACTCCCTAGTGGTTCTCTACGACTACCTCTCGGGATCGCCTCAAAAAAGCACGGTATTGACATATCCTTTGCTATCGGTTATAATTTTTATAGAGATTCCTATTTTTCATTTTTTCGTGAGGTACTCGTAATGATTTATACCGTTACCTTTTCCCCCGCGATCGACTACGTCGTAGACCTGAATAAATTAGAGATCGGGGAGATCAACCGCACCGTCAGAGAGTTCGCCTATCCGGGAGGCAAGGGCATCAACGTTTCTTTGGTGCTCGCGAATCTCGGCAAGCCGAGTGTTGCCACCGGTTTTTTGGGCGGCTTCACGGGCGACTACATCAAGAGCGAGTTGGCGCGGCGCAACGTCGCCTCGGGCTTCATCGAGGTCGACGGGGTGACCCGCATCAACGTCAAGATCCGCGCAGGCAAGGAGACCGCGATCAACGGGCAGGGGCCGCAAATCACGGCGGAGGATATCGAGCAGTTGATCCGTCAGTTGGAGCGGCTCGGCAAGGAGGATCTTTTGGTTATTTCCGGCACGGTGCCTTCCTCTCTGCCCGCCGACATTTACGAACGCATTTTGGAGCGTATCAAGGACGCCGGCGTGACCTTGATCGTCGATGCGACGAAAGATATCCTTTTGAACACCTTGAAATATCATCCTTTGCTCGTCAAGCCGAACAAAGAAGAATTGGAGGAAATGTTCGAGGTCAAGATCACGAACGACGACGAACTGATCTTGACCGCGAAGAGATTATTGGCATTGGGCGCCGAGAACGTCATCGTCTCTTTGGGGGGAGACGGCGCGTTGCTCGTCGGACGAAATGTCGAGACCTCCTTGCGGGAAGCCCCGCAGGGGAAGGTGGTGAATACCGTGGGGGCCGGAGATTCTTTGGTTGCCGGCTTCATCGACGCTTACGTGGACACGCACGACGTGAGCGCCGCATTCAGACGGGGCATCGCCACGGGAAGCGCTTCTGCTTTCAGTGAGACTCTCGCGACCAAAGAAGAAGTCGAAGCGGTGCTCAAACAAATGGATTGAACTAAAAAAGGAGGTTTTATGAGAATCACTGACCTATTATCCGAAAAAACAGTCTCCATCGGCGTCAAGGCTTCCTCCAAGGAGGACGTGATCAAGCAAGCGGTCGCTTTGATCTCAAAGAGCGGCGCGATCGGCGACGTCGCCGTCTACGAGAAGGGCGTCTTCAAGAGAGAGGAGGAATCCACCACGGGTATCGGCGAAGGCATCGCCATTCCTCACTGTAAGAATGACTGCGTGACCAAGCCCGCGCTTGCCGCGATGGTCATCCCGGGCGGCGTCGAATACGAGGCGCTGGACGGAGAGCCCGTTCAGTTGCTCTTCCTGATCGCTGCCCCTAACAGCGAAGACAACGTGCACCTCGACGTGCTCGCCAGGCTCAGCGAGATGCTGATGGACGAGGAGTTCAAGAACAAGCTCGTCGCCGCCACGGACGTCAAGGCGTTCCGGCAGGTCATCGACGATGCGGAGAAGGAGAAACTCGGCGAGGAGGAGACTGTCGAAGGCTTTCCCCGCGTGCTGGCGGTCACCGCCTGCCCCACGGGTATCGCGCACACTTATATGGCGGAGCAGGCTCTGAAGGACAAGGCGAAGGAGCTCGGGATCTCGATCAAGGTGGAGACCCGCGGCTCGGGCGGCGCGAAGAACGTGCTGACCGATGAGGAGATCGAGCACTGCGAAGGCGTCGTCGTCGCAGCGGACGTCAACGTCGACGTCGATCGCTTCGCCGGCAAGAGAGTCGTGCAGGTGCAGGTCGCGAAGGGCATCCACGAACCCGAGAGACTGATCAAGGAGGCGCTCGATCCCAATACGCCGATCTACAAGGCGGGCGAGGCGAGACAGACCTCGGACAGCAAGGGCAAGGAGTCCCTAGGCCATCAGATCTATAAGCACCTGATGTCCGGCGTCAGCCACATGCTTCCCTTCGTCATCGGCGGAGGCATCCTGATCGCGCTCGCCTTCCTGATCGATACGATCGCGGGCAATGCGGGCAGCGCATCCTTCGGCAGCGTCAACGGCGCCGCCGCCTGGTTCAAGACGGTCGGCGGATACGCCTTCGGCTTTATGGTTTGGGTGCTTGCCGGTTTCATCGCCTTCTCGATCGCGGGACGTCCGGGCCTCGCCGTCGGTATGGTCGGCGGCTTTATCGCCACGCAGACGAATTTCAATATCCTAGCCACCATACAGGGTGCGAGCTATGCGCTCCAAGCCAATGCGGGCTTCCTTGGCGGCATCGTTGCGGGCTTCCTCGGCGGCTACGTCGTCCTGCTCCTCGGCAAGGCGTTCTCTCGCTTGCCCAAGAATTTGGACTCCCTCAAACCGATGCTGATCTATCCCATCATCGGCGTCCTCATCGAGGCGGGCGTGATGTATCTCATCAATACCCCCCTTATCTATATCAATATCGGTTTCTCCAATATGCTTACCTGGATGGGCGGACACCCCGCGCTCCTGATCGTCCTCTGCGCCTTGCTCGGTCTCATGATGGCGACGGATATGGGCGGGCCCATCAACAAGGCGGCATACGTCTTCGGCACGGCGATGCTCGCCAGCCAGACGGTGGAGGGCTACATCATCATGGCGGCGGTCATGGCGGGCGGTATGGTGCCCCCGCTCGGCATCGCGCTCAGCGCGAACCTCTTCCCGCAGAAGTACTCCAAGAAGGAGCGCGGTGAGGCGGCGGTCAACTACGTCATGGGCGCGGCATTCATCACCGAGGGGGCGATCCCCTTTGCGGCGGCGGATCCCTGGAGGGTCATCGTCTCCTGCATCGGCGGCAGCGCCGTCGCGGGTCTCTTGACGGGGCTCTTCAAGTGCCAGCTCCTCGCTCCGCACGGCGGCGTCTTCGTCTTCGCGACCATTCAGCCGCTCTACAACATCCCGCTGTATCTGCTCTCGGTCGTGGCGGGTTCCTTCGTGACTGCCATCCTGCTCGGCATTCTGAAGAAGGATCATCCCACTCCCGAACTCGGCAAATGGACGGGTATCCGTTTCGGCAAGAAAAAATAATATAAAAAAGGAGATTAACCTATGCAACAATTCAGTTATGTGATCAAAGACAAAGAAGGCATTCACGCTCGTCCCGCCGGTTTGGTCGTCGCGCAGGCGAAGCAATTCGCCGGCAGCGTCACCATCGAGAACAAGGGCAAGACGGCTGACCTCAAGAGGATCATCGCCGTGATGGCTCTGTGCGTCAAGAGTGGGGAAGAGGTGATCGTCAGAGTGGACGGTGCGGGGGAAGAAGCCGCTGCCGCCGCCATCGAGAAGGTCTTCCGAGAGAATCTGTAATGTATGAAAGCATATAAAGGCAATCGTGTTTTTGAAGGATACGCTTTGGGTCGATTGGCGGTCTACTCGGCAATAAAGGTCGAGAAGGCCGTCGGTCTCGGCAAGGAGAAGGAGTTCGAGCGGTTCTGTCACGCCCGAGAGGAGACCGTGCAGGCGCTCGACGTCTCCTATGCGGAGGCGCTGGAGAAGCTCGGCGAGAAGGAAGCGGCGCTCTTCGAGACGCACAAATTGATGGCGGAAGACCTCGACTTCGAGGATGCCGTCAATGCGGAGCTGGATGGGGACGTCACCGCCGAATTCGCCGTGCAGAGCGCGGGCGAGCAACTGGCGGAGATCTTCGCTTCGATGGACGACGCCTATATGAAGGAAAGGGCGAACGACGTCCGCGAAGTGGCGAGCCGCATCATCTCCTTCCTCAAAAAGGACGTGAAGGGATTCGTCCTCGAGGAGCCGAGCATCATCGTCTGTGACGATCTCCCCTCCAACGAACTGATGAAGATCGACCGCGACCTCATCCTCGGCATCGTCTTCGTCAAGGGCGGCACCAATTCCCACGTCTCCATCCTGACGAGGATGCTGGAGATCCCCTCGCTGTGCGGAGTGGACGGCATGGTCGTCGACGAGAGTCTGGACGGCGTTTACGCCATTCTCGACGCCAACAAAGGGGACATGATTTTCGAGCCCGAATCGCAAGTCGTCGCCGATTACACGGCGCGGAAGAGATCTTACGAGGAAGAGAAAGAGAAGCTGCAGGCGTTCAAGGGCAAGCCGACACTCTCCCGCGACGGCAAGAAGACCGAGATCTACAGCAACATCGCCTCCTCTTTCGAGGTGGAGAACGCTCTGAAGAACGACAGCGAAGGCATCGGGCTCTTCCGCAGCGAATTCCTCTATCTCGAGTCGTCCGACTATCCGACGGAGGACGAGCAGTTCGAGCATTACAAGAGGGTCGTCGAGGCGATGAATCCCCGTCAGGTCATCATCCGCACCCTCGACATCGGCGCGGACAAGAAGATCGATTATTTCGATCTCCCCGACGAGGAGAACCCCGCGTTGGGATTCCGCAGCATCAGGATCTGTCAGGCGCGTCCGCACATCTTCCTGACCCAGCTCAAGGCACTGTATCGCGCCTCCCATTACGGCAATCTCGCGATTATGGTCCCTATGATCATTTCCCTGAGCGAGGTGGATTTCATCAAGAGGACGGCGGCGCAGGCGCGCGACGAGCTGCGGGCAAGCGGCATCCCCTTCAAGGAGGACGTCAAGATCGGCATCATGATTGAGACCCCCTCCGCGGCGGTGCTGTCCGATCTCTTCGCGGAGCAGGTCGATTTCTTCTCGATCGGCACCAACGATCTGACGCAATACACGCTCGCGCTTGACCGCGTGAATCCCAATCTCAAGGAGCAGTTCGATCCGCGCCATCGGTCGGTCACCCGCCTGATCAAGACGGTCGCCGACAACGCCCACAAGGCGGGCATCCCCGTCGGCATCTGCGGCGAGCTCGCCCGAGACGAGATCCTCTTGCCCTTCTTCGTGAAGATCGGCATCGACGAACTCTCCGTTTCACCGGCGTACACCTTGCAGCTCAGGAAGCGCATCTCCGAGATCGACACGAAGGACGTAGACCTCAAGGACTTCATCTGAGTCCCGCGTCATCGGATCAAAAAAAGAGTTCTCTCACGAATCGGCGAGGGAACTCTTTTTTGTATGCGAAAACCACCGGATAGTCCGGTGGTTCAAAAAAGGTTTACCGATGAGTGGAAAATTTCCTCCTGTGTTAAAATGGATTTGTAGCCTAACTTCCATAAAAACACAGGAGGAAATTTTATGAATAATGACACAATAGTTTTCTTTTTGCATTCTTTTAAGCGTTTTCATCGATTCTTTCTTTAAAAGTCCATTTTTAACGGCAATTATAATATAGCATAATTTAAAATCAAGATAACGAACAAGAGCCGGTGTGTGTGGTTGTTTTTACACCCCAATAACCATTGTAAAAGAAAAATACGAACCTCGATTTTTGATCATCTGGGTTCGTATTATTCGCTAATGGCGGAGCGATAGTAACCAAAATTGAATTTTGAAATCTCCTTGTCACAAAATTACCTATTTCGAAAAATGATATGGTATAATGTAATTGAAGGTTGAAGAAATGCCAAAGTTTCTCCAACCTTTTACGCTATAAGATGGAGGAAAAAGATGGGTGTTTTTGATGAATTAATCGGAGTTAATGAAAAGGGCGATATTTTCTCAAAAAACTGGATCGAATGGGAACATTTCATGATCCCGAATAAGCCGCAATGGCTCCGCGATATTTTGCGTAACCTTATGGCACTAAAAGGGCATTGTTTGACGTGCACATCCGTTGACGGTTGCTATTTTATTGCAAGCAATATGCCGGAACGACCTTTGCATCCGCATTGTGATTGTAAACAAAAAGGGATTTCCTATAGTATTGTTCAAACCAAGGCGCACGCAGTTAGTGGGATTGAGAAGTTTCGTGATTATGTTTTTGCGCCGAAGCATTTCGGGAAAGGAAAGGTTGCTCTTTTCAAAGAGTGGGGATATACTATAGATGATTCGGAAGAATTAAGGAATACGTATGCCGAACAAGCTCTTCTTGCCTATAAAAGCGGACAGTATAAAAGAAAGAAACTTGATGAACACGGACAACAGCTGGCGATCCCCGTCTCTCTAAACGCAAAGAAGTTCTATTCGGGGTGGATGTTACGACCCGAGGGTGAGATCGTACTCATTACGCCTTTCGGAGGATGGATAAAATGAAAAAAGCTGATTTGATACGGATAAACAACGAAAAGCGCAAGGCGGAACCGGGACTTCAGAAAGATACGCATGGGATCGTGCTGAAAGTCTTTGCGCAAACTGCCGATGTTCTGTTCTTTCATCCGAAGATTCTGGGCGAGTATATTATCAGAGAATTAGAGCAGAGTGACTTGATCGTTGAAAGCGAAAAATTGCCCGAAGAGATTGAAAAAGAGATCTTTTCGGATTTGGAAAAGGTCTATGCCAATGCAAAAGCTGATTTTGATCCGTTACCTTTTTCGATGGGTGATCGGGTACAATTGATCGTCGAAAGGGAGTGCTACGCAAAGTACGGCATACACAAGGATGCGATCGGCTGTATCGTGGATGACAGTGTTGTCTCGGGGAAGGTGGAAGTGGATTTTTACGAGCCAGAAGAAGCTGCGGCTTACGATAGTGCGGTCGCAGTCAAAACGAGTGATTTAAGAATTGTGTAAAAAGATATCTAACAAAAACGAACCTCAAGTGACCCTTGGGGTTCGTTTTTGTCTCTAATGGCGGAGAGATAGGGATATGCTCTTGTTTCTCGCGAAGGAAAACATTTGTGTTAATCATCTCCTTCGCTCGAAACTTCGGTCAGCCGCTAAAAACGCGCCAAGTCAAGGCGCCTTTTCTTAACGCTCTCGTTCAAATCCCTAACGTTAAGTTTGCGTAAAAAAGCCCGATAAATCGGGCTTTTTGTCTAGCTGGCGGAGAGATAGGGCGCGACGCGTTAAGCCGACAGCACAGTGCGCTGTCGGTAGCCAAAGCGCGTGAAGAAGCTATGCTTCGAGCGTTTGAACCTTTAGGTGAAAATCCCGTCGCAGATAAATAAAAGGACCTAAACGGGTTCGTTTTAGGTCCCTTTTGGCGGAGAGATAGGGATTTGAACCCTAGGTACCGGTGAAGGTACGCATGATTTCGAATCATGTGCATTCGACCTCTCTGCCATCTCTCCGTGCCTTTTAAAAGTGTACTACATTCGAGGGGAAAAGTGCAAGTGTATTTTCGCCCTTCCCGAAAAAAGTCTTGTTGCTTGTTTCTTTGTGAAAAAAAGGGGAGAAGCTCCGCTCGCCGCCGCGAGGGGCTATTTCCCGAAAACCTTCTTTTCTATATACGCATTGAAGATTTTTTGGATGTCCGCGTCCAGTTCCTGCGGTTCGCCGAATAAGGTATTCAGCCTATACACCGTCTCTTTGTAGCTCGCCAATTTATAGGTGCGATCCCCGTCTTCCGCCGTCATTTTCAGGCAGGATTGCAGGTAAGTCGGCGCCTTTTTCTCCAAAACGGTGAGGTTTATGTTCCTCGGATCCTCAAGACTCGCCTCTTCATCAGCGGGGACGAGGGAGAATAACTGCCGATTTCCTTCTTTGAGATCAAATAAATGCGAGACGTAAGTGCGCTCTGTCATCGTCTTGCAGAGATGGTCCGCAAGCTCTTTGTAATCCACGGAAAAAGCCTTCCGCATGCTCTCTTCGGAGGCTTCCAGCGCTGCGCGCAAACCTTCGATCTCGCTCTTGATCATGGCTTCTCTTCCTTGATATTGCGGCAGAATGCAGCCGCTTCCGTCGTACATAATATTTAATTGGTTCTGCAAGCCGAGAAGTTTTTGTTTTAAAACGATGGTCTTTCCGATCAGCCCGACGGTCTCGGTGGCTTTTCCTTCCGTGGCATGTCTTTCAGAGGAATTCTCAAATTCCGAAACGACGATATCATAGACTCTTTGATAGTCCTCGGATCCTCGCGTTTCCCCATTGGCTTGATCTTTAAGGAAGCGCCATTCCGCCATGTCGTAACGGGAATAAGCGTCGAAAAATGCGAGTCTCGTAGCGAGCACCACGCTGTCGTCCGCCTTGCCGTTATTCACGTATTGCGCCAAGTCTGAGACCAGCTTCTCGGATAAGGTGATGATATGATCTGCGATATTATAGCGCCATTTCAGCACGGAGCTGATCACGCCTGCCGCCTCCGCCGCGGCAAAGACTTCCTCCTTCCCGATCAAGGGCAGGATGTCCTTCATCGAGTATTTCAAGAGCACAGCCGCCGCGCGTTGCACTTTTTCTTTATTCGCGGCGCGCTGCTTGAAGACGGTATGGATTTTATTCGTTCCTTTCCCCAAACGGAAAGTCAGCACGCTCGTCAGCACGGCGACGAGAAGGGTGCAAAGCTGTAAGATCAAAAGGGAAACATTCATCATTTTCTCCTTTGCGTGAGGATTAGGACATCCTTTGCTTTGTGATGTTCATATTGTATCACGCAACGTGTCAAAAGACAAGAACAATCGGCGGGAAGGGGCAAATAAAAAGGACCTCGGTATTAAAGCGCACATCCGAAAGTTTTCCATTTTTGTCTGACTTTTTGGTGCAGTTCGGAAATCGAGGTAGGCTCTTTAGGGCGGGAATTAGTCCGCCTCGTTTTCGCTCTTTTCTTCGGTGGGGGAGGAGGGCTCTGTCGGCTCATCCGTCGGGGCGGTTTGCGCCGCGCGCGCTTTCTTTGCGGAGAGGAAAATGCGGACGAGGGAGAGGATGAGGAGCACGATGCTGACCGCATTGAAGATCAAAACGGGGTAAAGCTTGATGAAATAACCGGAAGCGCACCAGCAGATGACGTTCACGAGCAAGCCGATCTTCAAAAGCAGCTCCGCTTTGCGCTCTCCGATCTCCAAAAGGAAAGCCAGAATGACGAAAACGGTGTAGACAGCGGCGCCCGCGACGGGCAGATATCCGTAAAGGACATTCCCGCTGAGGAAGATATTAAAGAGCACGCCCGTGGTCACGCCTGCGATGAGGCAGAGCACGCTGATGATGAGCTTGGGGAGCTTTTTCGTGGTCTTGACGAAGATGAAAATGACGTTTCGGATGAGAGAGATCACTTCCTGCACCATGCCGCTATAGGCTTGCGTGAGAAGCTGGGCGATGATCTCCAAGACGTGATTAGTGGATTGGAAAGAAAGGATGGTCTTCTTGGACTTCAAAAGGGCGGAAGTCGTGGCGAGCACGTTCCCGATCAAGGAAAGAATATTCGCGATGATGAGGGCGGTCTCTCCCATTCTTTGTCTCCTTTTTCGAAGTCGTTTTCCATTATAGTACGCTCGATGAAAAAAGACAAACGTTTCGAGGGCGGGGCAGGAGAGGATTTTTTCTTGTGAGCACGAAAAAAGAAGCCGACGTTTTGCCGACTTCTTCTTGAATTTGTTTTTCGTTCCCCAAGCGTCGTTTGGCGCCGAAGAACGTTTTCCCGCGATTATGCCTCAGCGGGCGCGGAGATCTCTTTATTGTAGCTCTCGTTGAGAAGGTTCATCGCCTTGAAGAACTTGTGGAAGAAGACGAGCGGTCCGATACCGATCAAAGCGCCGAGGATGTTCCAACCCCAGAAGGTGCCCGCGCCGAATCCGTAAGAAATGCCGCGCTTGTCGATTTCTGCGCCCATACGCTTACAGATGCGATGGAACCAGACCAAGTCGGCGATGCCGAGGGTGATGGGGGTGAAGATGAAGACGAGGAGCAGGAAATTCATGGTCTTCTTGCCATCTTTCGCGGCAACGATATTGATCTCTTCGCTGATGTGATACATCACAACGAGGGGATAGATACCGAGCGTGATGATGCCGAGAATGATGTACTTCAATAAACCTCTGTTGGTGCGCAATTGTCTCATAAAAAATCTCCTTTGTGGTTTTTCTTTTATTATATAGAAAATGGAAGAATCTGTCAATATGCCCTGACAAAAAAATAGAGAAACGTGCGAATTCGGCGTAAAAAGGGAATTTTTTGAGGGAAAACGTCGCTTTCGAAGGAGAGAAGGGTGGCGCTTATTTTTCTTTCACGCGTTTTCCGCAGATATGCTCCGGCGTCAGGGCGAGGAGGAAGGTCGCGGGGGCGTATTTCTCGATTTCGCGCGCAATGTAGTCCTCATCGGAGGTGAATTTTCTCGAGAGTTTTTCCGAGATGGCGCGAATCATCTTGTCCTCTGTGATGATCTCCGCTCTGCCGAAGATGACAAGGCTTCTGACGGTAAGCCACCAATATCCTTCTTCTCGGACGCCCTCTTCGACGACGGTGAAGCAGACTTTGTCGCTCCGCGCGATGCAGTCCAGCTTATAGCCTGTCTTTCCGCAGTGGAAAAAGATCTTTCCGCTTTCTTCGTCGTAATAATAGTCGAGCGGGATCGCGTAAGGATAGCCGTCCTCCCCCTGCAAAGAGAGCACGCCGCGTCTCTCTTTCAGTAAGATCTCGCGGCATTCTTCGTCGGAAAGTTTTTGCTTTATGCGTAATAATTCTCGGAACATAATGCGCTCCTTTTCTCCTTGGAAAAGTCCCTTGAGAGTCCCTTGAAATTCCCTTGGCGCAAGGGACTTTCGAATGATAAAAAAGCGCCTTCCCTCGAGAAAGGGAAGACGCTTTCAAAGATCAGTCGTTATCCGATCTCAGTTTGTCGTAATAATTGTCCAAGGCGATGACGAAAGCGATGAAGAAGGGCGCATTCTCCGTCATGTCGGTTTCGAGCCAGAAAGAGTCTTTCACAAGATTGAAATTTCGTCTGACATGCGCCACCGGGATGCCGTTATCGAGGATGTCGTAATGCCTGCCGATCATGTCGCCGTCGATGCTGTAAGCATGCTCTGCGCCCTCCGGCGTGACGATGTCGAAATCCTGACGGAGGGAGAAGAAGGATTTTTTCTTGATCATCAAGATCTCATTTCCTTCCGCGTCCATAAGATAGACCTTCGGCAGGAAGAGCGCAAAGAACTTATTGCGCACCTGATAAAGGATCTCCTTGTTCAAAGAGAGGATCTGCTTTTTCTTGGTGAAAGTGAAGATCTTTCCTTTCACCAAGAAGAGATCGTTGCCTGCGTCGTCCGTAACGGTGCTGCTTCCGCCGAGGGATATGAATTTATTTTTGATAACGTATTTCATTTCTGACCTCCCAAAATATGTTTCTTAGGATATGATAGCATTTTTCGGGAGAATTTTCAAGCGGGAAGGCAAGAAAAATCACCTTTCTGCCTCTTCCGCAAGGTCAGCGTCGAATTTTGTCCTTTGCAGGGTGCCTGCGGGGTGTTTGGGCGGCGCGTAGATCGAATAAAGCTTCAGCGGTACGTTCCGCCTGTTCAGGACGTTGTGATAAGTCCCCGCCGGAATGAGGATGGCGGAGGATGCGTCCGCTTCTCCGAGATAAGCCACCTCTTTTCGTTCTTTGCCCATATAGACAGACCCCACGCCGTATTCCACGCGGAGGAATTGATCGAGTTCGGGATGGATTTCCAATCCGATCTCGCCGCCCGCGGGAATGCACATCAACGTGATCTGCAAATGATCTCCCGTCCAGATCTCCCGCCGATAGGCGTCGTTCATAAGGGTGAGTCGATGGATGTTCAGGATCGTCGGGATCCCGTTTTTCTTTTCGTCTTCCGTCATTTTGATCTCCTTTTTCGTTTTTTATACTATACGCCGTCCTGCCTTCGGTTTGTGCGCGCGGGAAATTGCGTTTGCTTCCTGCAAACGCCGTGCGCTCGAAATTATTAAATTACAATTAACTGTATTGTATACGTCGCCGCCCTGTGATAGAATTGAAAGGTGAGGTGCGTATGCGATCGAAAGTTTTTACGATAGTTTGTATAGTGATTTGTGCCGTTTTGCTCTGCACGTTTTTCGCGTGTAAGGCGAAGGTCGTCGTCCAAGTGCCGACGGGGCTTGACTTGGAAGGAAATGTCCTCACGTGGAATGACGTCTCCGGGGCGATCGAATATGAAGTCTATGTGGATGACGAGACAGTCACGGTCTATGAATCGCGTTACGTCCTCGAGATCTATGATTACGAAGTCCATACCGTTTCGGTGGCGGCTGTCACACCGGACGGAAAGAGCGCGCCTTCCGAATCCGTTATTTACGTACGCGAGCCTGCGAGCGCGCCCACGCTTCCCGTTCTTTCTGCGCCGAGCAATGGGCTCAAGATGACCTCGAATCGTTTGATGTGGAATAACGTTTCGGGAAATAACGGTTATCGCATTTATTTCAATAACACTACGATCGACATTCCGAAAGACGTCACGTATTACGTCTTCGATTTCCCTGCGACGGGAACATATGATTATAGGATCTATCTCCAAACGGTGGGAGACGGTCTGACTTATTATTCCAGCGCGAAATACGAGTTTTTGATCCACGTGGAGAACGGAAGCGCGCCTCTTTTGCAGTTGGATGCTGTACAGATCTCTTTTAATCCCGCTACGAAGCGCATCGAATGGAATAACCGTCATTCGGCAGAGACCGTTACGTATGAGATCTATAAAAACAGCGTGCTCGAGAGCAGCATTCTCGCAAATTCGCAATTCGATCGCATGGGCTTCGAGCCCACGCTCACAGGCGCGCAAGTGTCCTATTCCTTGCGTTTGGTGAGCAATGACGGACTTTATAACCCATCCGACATGAGCGATCCCATCACGTTCCCCATCGCGGACGCCGTGCCCTCCGATTTCCGCCTCGAGCGCAATGAAGAAGGGGCGTATGTCTTCGCTTGGAAAGAAGGCGTGTATTATACGGGATATCTTTTCGAGATCGACGGGCAGACTTATGACGTCGGGTATTCGACGGTGGACGGCGTTCAAAAGCCGAATGCCTATGCGGCGCTTCCGAGCGGGCTTTCGCAGGGAATGCATAAAGCGCGCGTCGGGACGAAAGGGGATAACGTCTATTATGCGAATTCTCCCCGCACGCAAGAGCTCGTCTTTACGCTGGGCGCGAGCGGTCTGCCCGAGACATCATTGGAGACGCCGGAGATCCGTTCTCTGCGCTCGGACGGGAGCACGTATTTCACGCTGGTCTTCACTTCCGTGGAAGGGGCTTCCGCCTATAATGTCAGATTTGTTTACGGCGAGGAGGAAAAGATCTACACCGTGACGCAAAACGGTCTTTCTTTCCGCGCGGGAGACGGCGCGGATGCCGACGCGTTCTTTGCCCTGCCGATGCAGTCCCTCTCGCTCTCCGTTTCCGCGGTCTCGTCTCGCGTGAACGTGCGTTCCTCTCCGTATAGCGTCTCTTGTCTCGTTGCGGAGTCGGAGGACGTGCTTGCCGCGCCCGCCGCGCTCTCTTACGGCGCTTATGGATTTACTTGGGATTCCGTGGAAGGCGCGACTCAATATGAGGTCTCCGTCAATGGCGAGGTCACGCGCGTGGATAAGACTTCCTATCAGCCGAGGCTTTCGGAGGGGACTTATCTTGTCAAGGTGCGCGCCGTCCCGACGACGGGGCTCGCGCTTTATTCCGAGGAGATCGTCGTCTCGGTCCCCGTCTTATTGGCGGCGCCCACAGCGCTTCGTCTTACGCAGGACGTCTTGAGCTTTGCGGCGGCGGAGAATTCCGCGGGATATGAGCTTTATGCGAATGGGAAGAAGGTGGCGACGCTTTCTTCCAAAGATACGAGGGTGGATCTTACGAATCATATCACGACGGATGGGAAATATACGCTTTCCCTCCGCACGCTTTCTCCCTCTCTCTCCTTTGAAAGCTCCGCTTTTTCGGAGGAGATCTTTTACGTGAAGACGAACGCCGTGGAAGGCACGAGTACGAAGCCTTATCGCGTCTCGACGCCCGCGGAGTTCGTGACCTTTATCGCGCGCGATCCTTCCGCTTATTTCGATCTGACTGCGGCGTCTTACGATTTCTCGAACGTGGACGTGACGGCGCTCTCGAAAGTGACTTTTTCGGGACATATTTTCGGGCATAACGCTACGCTCGATCATATAAAGCTTTTCGACAGCTTTTTCGCTTCGATAAAAGAAGCGGAGATCATCGATCTGACCTTTGATTTCGACGCGCAAAACGTCGCGTGCGAGCGGAGCGGTCTCTTCGCGGATCTTATGGAGAATGTGCGCCTCTCGAATGTGAAGATCATTCTTGCGGGAAGTGCGAATGCGACGGAGGAGAGCTCTTGCGGGCTTTTGACCTATCGCGCGGAGGAGACGGATCTCGATGCCGTGACACTCGTCGTCTCGGATCTGACCTTTACGAGCGATCACGCGCTTGCGCTCGGCGCCTTGGCGCATACGCTGACGGGCGAAGCGAAAGGGCTTGTCACGCAAGGCAGCTTGCGGGTGAGCGCTCAAAGCCTTGCTTTTGCGGGCGTCGCCGTGACGGGTGAATTCTCTCTTTCAAGCGGGACGACGCTTTCTTTGAAAGCGACGGGATCTGCGCCGCAGGGCGCGCTCTCGATCTTCGGCGTGACCGAGACGGGAGAGATCTCTCTTTCGAATGTGACTGTGAACGGGGGCGCGGCGCTTACGGCGGATCGCGCGTATTATTTCGGCGTGACGGGAAACGGCGGCTCTTTCGATACGGTGACGGTCGCGGGCGCCGTGACTGTCGAGGCGCGTATTTGCGAAGCATTCGGGTTGATGGGAGAAGGCGTCTCCTCGTTGAAGACGATCGTTTCTTCCTTGACTTTGATCTGCGAAGCGCAGGAAAGCGCGCTTGCGGCGGGTGTGGCGAAGCGACTTTCGGAAGGTTCTTCGACGGCGGATCGTATGGTCTTCTCGGGAAGTCTCTCCCTGACAGCCCCCGACGTGAAAGCGGCGGGCATAACGGCTTATGCGGAAACGGCTCTTCTTTGTAAGGTCAAAGGGAGCTCGGATCCGACGGCGAGGTCTCTCTCGGGCTCGGGCGCGAGCGTCGCGCTTGCGGGCGCAAGTTTAGAGGCGGTGGATGCGGACGTCCTCTTCGAATCCGCTTCTTTCGAGATAAAAGACGCGCCGAGCGCCTCTTTTGCGGGCGTGACCTTGGATGCGGCGGGTCGTCTTGCCGCGAGCGGAAATTTCGATCTCATTGCGAAAGAGGGGATATCCCTTCTCTCGGTCAGCGGCGTGATGGCGCTGGACGGCGCGGAAGCCGCCGTCGCGGTGAATGATCTCTCGATCTCGGCGGATCTCAAAGCCACGGATGAGCTCTCTTTCGGCGGCGTCATCGACACGGCGGATCGTCTTTCGGGCTCGGTCTCGGCGCTTTCCGTAGACCTTACTGCCGAAGCAGATAAACTTATCATCGGAGGCGTGCTTGCGCGCGCTTCGGATCTCGCCTTGACGGGTAATACGACGGTGGATGCGAAGGTCTCCGCGGTCGGCGTCGGACGCGTGGCGGGCTTCGGCGCGGATCTTTTGGGCGTCTCTTTCTCGAATGTTCTCGTTACGGGCGACCTTTCTTTCAAAGGAAGCGGCATGCTTTGCGGCGTCACGGCGGACGCTTTGAATCTCTCGAATGCGGAGAGCCGCGCGAATCTCACGGCGGAAGGCACGGTGATCCTTGCCGGCGTCGCGGGGGAGGTGGACAGCGCCTCGAACGTGCGTTTGACGGACGCGGATCTGACCGTCCTTTCGGATCAAGCGGAGATCTACGGCGTGGCGAAGAGCGTCGGCACGGGCGCGGTTTCCGGCGCGATCTCCGGGGTGTCCTTCGTCGCGTCTCCCGTCTCTAAAGCGGGCTCCGTCGCGAAGGTCTGCGGCGTGACTTCCTTCCTCGGCTCTTCGAGAGCCATCAATATGACGAATACGTCCTTCGACATTTCCTATTTCGCATCGGCGGATTTTGCGGCGGTGGCGGAAGAAGCGCAGGGGACGATCTCCGCTTTGGATCTTTCCTATAGCCTCCGCTGTCTTGCGGCGCTTTCGCGGATCGGCGGCGTCTTCGGGAATTTGACGGGAAATGTGGACGGTCTCGCGCTCGGCACGACGAGCGAACCCGTCAAGATGACGGTGAAAGGGCAGACCTCTCTCGGCGGTCTTGCCCGTTTTGCGGACGCTTCTTTTGCGGGCGTGAATGCGGCGCTTCGTCTCGCGCTCGATCTTTCCGAGGCGAGTGACGTGGGCGCTGCTTTCGCGGAGGTCTCGAATCAAGTCTCCTTCGAGCGTTCTTCTTTGGCGGTGAACGTGCGGAAAGAAGGGGAGGGGCAGCTCTTCCTCGGCGGCGCGGCGGCGCGCCTTTCCGGCGTCCTTCGCGGCGCGAATGTAAACGTGGATTTCGCCTCCAACGGCGAGACGGATAAGCTCGGCGGCGTGGTCTCCCTTATGACGGGCGGCAGGCTTTTTGCGGCTTGTGCGCGCGGCGCGATCGCTCGTGCGGCGGGCGGCGTCGTCTATGAAGCGTCGGAGAAGGCGAGCATCGAAGAAAGCGTATCCACGGTCTCGCTTCTTGTCTACGATTCTGTTTCGGACAGCTATCTCCCGAAGGGAGGCGGCATTCTTTACGCCGCAGATGATATCACGCTGAAAGACGTTTATTCCCTCTCCGTATCCGAAGCCGGACTCCTTTACGGCGGCAATAAAGTCACCGTCAAGGGCGCGGTGTATTTCGGCGGCAAGGCGGATTATTCCGTCGCGCATGATCTTTCCGATGTGACCTATGCTTCTTCGGGAAAGATCTTCTTGGAAGCGGCGCTCCGCGGAAATGACGAAGTCGGGGTGGGAAGCGCGCCTGTCGTCACGTACAGGACGCTTGCTTGCGGCGGATCCGACGACGGTTTTGCGGAATCCGTTTGGGATCTCTCCGAGACACATTATCCTTCCCTCCGCGCCGTGGAGACGGTTCTGCCCGTTGCCAGGATCGATGCGCCGGAGGCTTTGGACGAAATCATGCTCACCGACGGATTGGATCTTTATACCGTTTTGCCTTCCGTTTATTCCGATTCGGTCACGTCCGCCATCGTTTGGGTGGATGAGACGGGAAAAGCGGAGATCACGGACGGCTACGTGATGCTGATGGACAGCGGCGAAGGCGTCCTGAAAGGGTATGTATCGGGCAAGGTGCTTGCTTATGAGGTGCCTTATCTCATCGAGAATTTCATTCCCTTCGAAGGTAATGGCTCGGCGGGTGATCCTTATATCGTCGCCAATATGGCGTATTTCAAACATATCCCCGCTTGGGCGAATGCTTATGCGGCGGCGCATCCCGACGAAACGGCTTATTTCAAGATCGCGGCAGGGGAATACGAGAACGTGAGCTTCCCCTCCTTTACCACGTCTTATGCGGCGCATATCCTTGGCAATGAGGCGGTCTTCCGCTCGCCGAAGATCGGCGCGAACGGCATCTTCGGGATGATGACGGGCGGCTCGGTCTCCGCGCTCACTTTGGTGGATCCCGAGACGGAGGGCGTGGTTTTGCTCTCCTCCGCGACGGACGTCGATTTGTCCTATATCACGGTGCGCGGCGGGCAGTCTACGCTCATCGGCGGCATGACGAGGGGAAGCCTCCGCAATCTCTCTTTCTATGCTACGATAGACACGGAAGAGGATGCGGAGATCTTCGTGATCGGAGAGAGCGAGGATGCGGTGATCTCCTCCGTCCAGTATTACGTCGATGCGAAGCACGCGGCGTCTTTTGCCCTGTCTCTCGTCAGGTCTGACGTCGGATCTTCCTTCGATCATTGCCTCGTCATCATCGTCGGAAATGCGGAGGATGATTATCCCTTCGCTTATTCTGCGAAAAACAGCTCCTTCCGCGCTTCCGCGGCGATCCTTTATTATGAATCCGCGCCCGAGACCTATTCGCTCATCTATGAAGCGACGGGCGTGACCTTTGAGGACGTTCTCGTCGCGGCGAACGGCGCCGTCGACATTTCGTTCGGGGTGGCGGAAGCCTCCTTCGGAGAGATCGCGGCAAGCCTCGTTGCGGCGCCGTACAGCTTCCTCCCCGGTGTCCTCCCGACCCCTGTCGGATATGCGCTCTTCGGGGTGGAGACCGATACCGCTTTCTCGCTTACGGATCTTGAAGGAGAAGCCTTGACCGAGCTTGCGCTCGATTCCTGCGACAGCATCTTGCTTTCCGACTATATTCTCGTTTCGGGCGAGACGCCGTTTGCGGAGTCGGTCGGCTATTCCGTGGACGAAGCGGTGGGCAGAGTGGAGCAGGGCGTCTTGTATCTGACGGGTGCGAACGGCAAGCTGAAAATAACGAACCTTTACGGCGTCGTCAGGGAAGTGGATCTCGTCATCACGAATTATACGGGCTTCTCGGCGGGAAGAGGCACGGATACGGAGCCTTATGTCATCACCTTGCCGACCCATCTTTCGAATATGGTCTATCATGCGGGCGCCTGCTTTGTCTTGGGCGCGGATATCGATCTCGGAACGTTCTCGACCTCTCTTGCATTGGCAGGCGGCGTTCTCGACGGCGCGGGGCATACGATCTTCGCCATCCTAAGCGGCGCGCCGCTTTTTGCGGAATGTACAGGGCGACTGGAGAATATCACCTTTGAGCTCAGCGGCGGCTCCGTCGCGCAGTCTCTCTTCTTAGAAGAGAGGGATGAGGAAGAGCTGAGCGCTCTCACTTTGGAGAAGGTGACCTTTATCCTCGGCGCTTTGGATTGGACGGCGGAAGAAAGCCTCGGCTTGCTCTTTGCGAAACTGGATGCTGAAATGACTTTGCGCGAGGTCTCCGTCAATGCGCCGGAGAGCATAAAGATCAGCGCGCCGAACGGCGGCACGTTCGGTCTCCTCGCCGCAAGCGCGTACGGCGCCCGCTTGGAGAATGTCTCGCTGACGGCGAAAGACGTCCGCTTCGAAACGGCGGAGGGCGCGATCTTCGGCGGTCTTATCGGGTCTTTGGCAAGCGAATATACGAATGAAGTGGCGCTCGAGAGCGTGACGGCGGAGATCAAGATCGTTGCGCGGGTCACGCAAGAGACGGCGACCCTTGCGCTCGGCGGCGTCTTGGGATGTAATTCGTACGTGGGCGTCAGCGTCGTGAATGTGAAAGCGGATATCACCGTGAATTCGAGCGCGGCGCGTCTCGGCGAGGTGAAGGTCGGCGGGATCGTCGGCGAGAATTACGGCGAGATGACCTCGCTTACGCTTCGCGGCGGGAGCACTGTCACGGTGTATGCCGCGGCGGGCGTTGTCGGCGGCGTCGCAGGCTTAGACGCGGAGAACGGAACGGGTCTTTCGGGGATAAGCGTAAATGCGAGCGTGTACTGCGAGACGGCTTCCTACGCTTATGCGGGCGGCGTGGCGGGACGCTCGGAAGGGAATGTCGGGAGAGGCTTTGCGCAAGGAAATGTCACGGCAAAGAGCCGTTTGACGGAGGTCTCCCTGCTTTCGGACAGCGATGCGGATAAGCCCGTCCTTTCCGCGGCGGGCGGCGTCGTCGGCTACGGAAGAGGGAATGTATCGATCTTCTCCGTAGGAGAGGTCACCCTACAAGCATCGGCGGATGATTATACGGGCGATGGGGCTTATGTCCTTGCGGGCGGCATCGGCGGATATCTCCGAGAAGCTTCGGACGTCAAAGTCGAATCTTCCGCGCTTTCCGCGACGGGCGGAGACGCTTATGCGGGCGGTGTGGCGGCGCTCCTTTTGCGCTGGGTGAAATATGCGGTGATCGCCGATGACGTCACCCTTACGGCGAATAGGACGGGCGCTGCGGTCGGGATCTTCTCCTTTGCTTCCGAGGCGTCCGTCGCGCGCGTCGTCTCGGCGGCGAATGTTCCCGCTCTTGTCGGACGCATCTTCCTTTTGACGGTGGAGGATGAAGAAGTCACGGGCGAGGTCAGAAATAATGCCTATCTCTATGGTGATCCCGTCGGTGAATTCGTCTCGGCGGAGCACAACTATGACAATGACAAATATTCGGATCTATCCGAATTTTACGGAGATACCGTTTATTCGGCGCAGGAATACGATGAAGGAGAGGAGGGATTCGACGTGGAGATCTGGAGCTTCCATACGGACAGCCTCCCCGTCCTTGATTACGAGGCGTAAAGGAGGCAAATATGACTAAGACCAAAAAGATCACGTATCTCGTTCTTTTCTTCGCGGTGGCGACACTTTTCGTGCTCGGAGGGCTTTATGATCTCAAGATCGCCCACGCCCTGTACGGTCCCTCGAATCTGATGGCGCAGATCTTCGAGGGGGCGGGCATCTTTCCGCCCTTCCTGATCTGGAGCGTGACCTTTGCGCTCTTGTTTTGGCTCGTCGACCCGAGGAAGGATCGCAAGCTTTTGAAGCAAGTGGGGTGCGTGGCGGGGATGGTCGCTTCTTGGTTCGTCTTCGGCTATATGGCGATCAATGAGACGAGCATCGAGATCAGCTGGCTGCCTTACGTGATGGGCGCGATCTCCGCGGCGGGCTTCACGCCTTTGACGCTTTATCTCGTCGGACGGATCGAGGCGGAGAAGAAGAAAAAATGGCTCGTCTTCTTCGGTTTTGCTTCCATCGTCTGCGTCTTGTCGAATATCATTTTGGTAAATCTCATCAAGTATATTTGGGGGCGTCCTCGTTATCGCGAGATGGCGGCGGCGGGGGATTTCTCCATCTTCTCGAATTGGTATCATATCAATGGTTTCACGCTGCATGGGCATCATTCTTTCCCCTCGGGGCATACGGCGTCCGCGACGGTGCTCTTTGTCTTTTGCGCTCTCGGCGAGGTCTTCCCCGAAAAACAGGCGAAGGAAGGGACGACGGCTTTTATCGTAGGACTTTATACCTTTACGATGGCGTATTCGAGGCTTGTCCTCGGCGCACATTTCCTCTCGGACGTCACGGCGGGATTCACCGTTTCTTTCCTGTGCTATGCGGTGACGAGATGTCTTTATTTCAAGACCATCGGGAAGCAAGTGCTTGAAAAATCGGCTTCTGCGGAAGCAGAGGAGGACGTCCTCTCAATCGACCCCCTCAAGGGAGTGCCCAAGGGGGAAGAAGGGGAAGAAACAGCTGCTTTTGCGGCGGAGGATGATTCTGCTTTCATCCCCGAAGAGAGCGTGGACATCCCTTCCGAAAATAACGGAGAAAACGCGTGACAGGGTGCGCCGTGATGCTATATCATAAAACTATCTGAAATCATAAAAGGACATCGAATGGACGTAAAGATCAGCGCATACGAATATTTCGCGAAAGGCGTGGCAGGACGCAAGTCTTGCCTCTCTTTCTTCGGGCGGGAATTCAGCGGCGAGGAGACGCTCGGGCGCATCGGCGGCATGGCGGACTTTCTCCGCGAAAGGGGTGTGACGCGAGGCTCCGTCGTGGCGATCAACCTTCCGAATATTCCCGAATGTATCTTTACGATCTATGCTGTGAATGCGCTCGGCGCCGTGGCTTTCGTGACGCATCCTTTGCTTCCCGCGGAGGCATTGGCGGATAGCGTGCGCGAGGCGGGCGCCTCGCTCCTCGTTTGCCTTTCCTCCTTAAAGGAGGATATGGGCGTTCCCAAAGTGCTTTGCGACGGTGTCGGTTTCCTGCCTCCCGTCAAAAGATTCTTTGCGAAGATGCGCGCGCAACGCGCCGCTGACGGGGATATTTATCCTTATGATCGGCTCTCGGCGGGGGAGATCAAGCCCGCAGGGCAGCCCGAGGACGTCGCTTTTTACCTTCCGTCGGGCGGCACGACGGGGGAGCCCAAGATCATTCGCGTCACGAATCGGGCGATCAATGAGAATGCCGAGGCGACGCTCTCGCTTGCCAAGGTGGATCTCACGCGATATTCCGTCCTGCTTGCGCTTCCTTTTTTCCATGGTTTCGGACTTTCTTCCTCCTTGCACGGCGCGGTTTCGGGCGGCGCAAGAGGGGTCATCTTTCCTTTCTTTTCGGCGAAACGCATTGCAAAGTGCGTCAGGAAAGGGGAGGTGAATATCATTCTCGGCGTGCCGAATATGTATCGGAAATTGCTTGCGGAGAAAGATTTTCGCAAGGGGATAAAGAATATGTGCCTCGCCTTTTCGGGGGGAGACACCCTGCCCGAAAAGCTCAAGCGGGATTATGACGAATCGGCGTCTGCCGCCGGGGTCTCCACTCGTCTTTATCAAGGCTACGGGCTGGCGGAGACGGTCTCGGTCTGCGTCGCGAATTCTTTCGGCGAGGATAAGATCGGGACGATCGGAAAGCCCGTGAATGCGCAAGTGAAGATATTGCGCCCGGACGGCGCGGCGTGTGAAATCGGTGAGATCGGCGAGATCGCCGTTTCCACGCCCTGCATGATGAAAGGATATCTCGGGCAGGAGGATTTCGACGGCGAGTACCTTTTGACGGGGGATCTCGGCTTTTTCGATGAAGAGGGCTATATCCGTTTTTCGGGCAGAAAGAAGAGGATCATCGTGATCGGCGGGCTGAATGTCTATCCTTTGGAGATCGAGCGCGCCGCCATGGAGCTCTCCTTCGTGAAGGAAGCGGCAGCAGTGGAATACAGCGAAAACGGAAAGCCGAAAATTGCTTTGTTTATATCGGATAATTCGGAAGAAAATGAGGAAATCAAGTCGGAGAAACTTCGCGCGCATCTGAAGCGTCGCCTCATCCGTTACGCCCTTCCCGCGAAGATCCGCTATCTTGCCGCCCTCCCGCGTACCGATCTCGGAAAGATCGACGTCAACGCCCTCAAAGAGAGTGTCTGATTTACTCTCACTTTTTTGAAAAAATCCCTATTCTTGCGCATTTTTTCGGAAAAATTTGTGTATTGACAAATCAATGCTCTTGTGCTATACTATTCATATAACCCACAAGGCGGTGCTGTATGAATATCACAGATGTAAGAGTTAGGCTTGCGAAGAGTGACAATGGGAAGCTGAAGGCCGTCGCCTCCATCACGATCGACGCCTGCTTCGCCGTGCACGACATCAAGATCATCGAGGGAAATAACGGTCCCTTCATCGCGATGCCGAGCAGAAAGACGCCCGAGGGCGAGTTTAAGGATATCGCGCATCCCATCAATCCCGATGCCCGCGCGATGATCTCCGAGCTCATCCTGAAAGCGTATCAAGAACAGCTCGACGCGCAAGAATAGTTTCTCCGTTTTTTCTTACATAAGATCCTTTTTATCCTGTTGAATGGAAGTTTCGTAGGTCTTTTTTGCTTACGGAACTTTTTATTTTCGTCCTCGTAATTCCTTTTCCTTATCTGGGCGGATATCGCGAATAAGCGCGCGCCCTCTTTCCGTTTTTGACATTTCCTTTTCTTTTTGCATATAGAAATACCATGCGAGAACGGATCGAAGGGAAAAGACTGCATTTTATCGGCGTCGGCGGGATCAGCATGAGCGCGCTCATCAAGATCGCCTCTCGTCTCGGCGCGATCGTGTCGGGGAGCGACAGGGCTTCTTCCGAGCGATTTGAGAGCCTCCTTGCGGAAGGCTATGACGTTTATCTCGGCGAGAGACCGGAGATGGCGGCGAAAGCGGATCTCGTGGTCTACACCGCTGCGATCGCAGAAGATCATCCCGAGCGGCGGGCGGCGAGGGGAAAAGAGATATCCCGCGCCGATTTTCTTGCGGAGATCTCCGCTCTCTTTGAAAAGACCGTCGCGGTGGCGGGGACGCATGGCAAGACGACGGTCAGCGCCATGATCTCTTCCGTGCTTGCCGCCGCCGGCACGCCTTTTTCGGCGCATATCGGGGGCGTGGCGCGAAATTTCGGAAGCAATCTTTTCCTTTCGGGACGCGAGATCTTCGTGACGGAAGCCTGCGAATATAAAGACAGTTTTCTTTCGCTGACCCCGGATCTCTCCGTCGTCTTGAATGCGGAGATCGACCACGGGGATTATTTCAGCGACGAAGAAAGCGTCTTTCGTTCCTTCCGCAAGTTCGTCCTAAAGACGAAAAGCGGCGGGACGGCGATCCTCGGCGAAGGCGTCAAAGAAAAGCTCGGTCATTTCTCGCATGAAGAGATCCGCATATGTTCATATGGCGATGATTTCATGATGGAAGAGGCGGAGGGCGGGCTTTACCTTTTGGATAAAGCGCGCGGAAAATTTTATTTCAGCACGACGGCGAAAGGCAGGCATAATCGCTATAATGCCGCCGTCGCGGCGGAAGCGGCGCTGCTTCTCGGCGTGCCAGAAGATCGGGTGCGCATCGGACTGGCGAGTTTTCTCGGCGTAAAACGTCGTTACGAACCGATGGGGTGTACCCGCGGCGGTGCTTCGGTCTTTCAGGATTACGCCCATCATCCCAGCGAGATCGCGGCGGTCGCCGACGTGGCGAGAGGGGAGACGCAAGGGCGCCTCATTCTCGTCTTCGAGCCGCATACCTATTCGCGAACGGCTGTCCTCTTTTCCGAGTTTATTCGCGTCCTGTCCGCCGCGGACGTGCTTGTCCTTTTGCCCACGTACTCCGCGCGTGAAGTCCCCAAAGACGGGGTGGACGCCCGCGCCTTGTATTGCGCCGCAAAAGCGAAAGAGAAGTATTATTTCACGAGCTATGACGACGTGAAAAAATGGTTGGATCGATATGCGGAGAGCCGCGACACCGTCCTCCTCCTCGGCGCGGGGAGCATAGAGAAAGTGGGGGAGATGTTTCGGCGCCGTTGAAGAGCGGCGATCATCGGATGAAAAGCGAGATCCTCACGAGCCCTCTCGCCGCGTGATGCTTTTATCCCGAGCGACCGTTTGCGGCCGCAAATATTGCGCGCTTAAAGACATATATTTATTTAAGTTGCATTTTATAGTTTCCGCGTGTATAATGAAAGCGTATGGAGAGAATACATACGAAAAGGGGTTTGCCGTGGACGAAATCGCCATTAAAGTTTTAGATACGCTCTTCGATCTTTGCGAAGGAGAGTCATATGCCATCCTCGAAACGGAGGAGATCACGTCTCGTATCCCCGAGCATGTTTTCGCCGCCGATGAGCTGGCGGAGATCTTGTCCGCCTTTGCCGTGGACGGGCTCGTGGACATGAAATATGCGGACACGAAAGAATTCTGCATCGCGATGCGCACGAAAGGCCGCACGCTGATCAAGCAGTCCCGCGAGCGCTTGCATCACCTCATCGATGAGAATCCGGACGTCATCGCGTATCGCGAGGGCATTCGCGCCGCCGAGCAGGACAGAGCGGAGCGCCGCGCCCTCGAAGAGGAGAAAGCCCGCCTTTTGCATCAGCAGGAGGAGAAGCTCGCCGAGGCGAAAGAGTCTCTTGATTCCGCGGCGACCAAGCAGGAAAAAGCGGAGAAGAAAGAGCAGTTGGAGCGCGTCCGCGAGGAGAATCGTCAGGGACAAGCCCGCGTGGACGAGCTGGATGAGGCGATCGCCGCCGCGGAGGTCAGAGAACGTTCGCGGAATACCGTTTTGCCGAATCTTGCGCGCGGATATCAAGCGCAAGCGGAGCCCATTCCGCCTGCAAAGAAGCGCACGACGCCCAAGTCTTCGCGCGCTTTCATCGCCGCCTTTATCGGCTCTGCCGTAGGCGCCGCCATCGTGAACGTCATCTTTTGGATCATATTTTTGGTGAAGTATGCTAAATAAGAAAGAAAGCGCCTTAATGCGCGTGATTTATAAGCAAACGACGAAGAATAAAGGGATGTGTCTGATCCGCCCCGTGGATCTTATGGTGGGCATTCCGTATTCTTTGGAGTTTAAAGCGGAGGATCTCGAGCCGACGATGCGCGCTCTCGTCTATGATGAATATATCGACCTTGTCGAATCGGACAAGAAAGGCGATTTTTATTACTGTATCACCCTTTTGAAGAAAGGCTTTGCCTTCCAGCGCAGCGAGGAACAGAGGCTTCGCGCGCGTCGTTCCAGCATCATTTCCAAGGTGCTTCTCGCGCTCCTCGGCGCGGCGGTCGCATTCGCGGCAAAACCGATCCTCAATCTCATTTTAAATGCCATCAAGAAGTGATATGAAATTCGAGCTCGTGACCCCTCTTATGCCTTGCGGAGACCAGCCGCAAGCCATTCAAAAGCTCGTTGAGGGCGTGGAGGACGGACTTTCCACGCAGGTGCTTCTCGGCGTCACGGGGAGCGGAAAGACCTTTACGATGGCGAATGTCATCGAGCGTCTCCAACGTCCCGCGCTTGTCATCGCGCATAATAAGACCCTTGCCGCGCAGCTTTGCAATGAGTTTCGTGAGCTCTTCCCGCATAATCGCGTGGAGTTCTTTGTCTCTTATTACGATTATTATCAGCCCGAGGCGTATGTCCCTTCAACGGATACTTATATCGAGAAAGAGCTCGACATCAATGACGAGATCGATAAGCTCCGCCATTCCGCCACGAGCTCGCTTTGCGAGAGGCGAGACACCATCGTTGTGGCGTCCGTCTCCTGTATCTACGGTCTCGGCGCGCCGAAGGAATATTATTCCCACGCCGTTTCTCTTCGGGAAGAGCAGGACGTCTCGCGTGATGAGATCATTCGTCGGCTTGTGAATATCCAGTATACCCGCGCAGACATCGATTTCCGTCGCGGCACATTCCGCGCGAGAGGGGACGTCCTCGACATTTTCCCCATCAGTTCTTCCGAGACAGCGGTGCGCGTGGAA
>JAGCXI010000026.1 GCA_017961365.1 Clostridia bacterium | reverse complement strand
CGGCTCGGTGGCAGGCATTGCCTTCTTTCCTTTCGTCTCCGCTCTCTTCTTCGCCTTTTCCGCGTCGCGCGCTTCTTTTGCCGCCGCTTTCGCCGCCAGCTTCTCCGGCGTCTGGAATTTTCTCGCAAGTTTGACCGAGAAATACACGATGACAAAGATCAAGACGCCCGCGAGCACGAGGATCACACCGAGAATGATATAGAACCATTCCTGCACTTCCGCAATCGCGACATAATAAACGTTTTCATCCGTATAGACAAGCGTGCGCCCCGCCTGCGTGAGGGAGAAAGCCTTCGGGGAGCCATCCGCATATAACGCAACGGCGACATAACCCGAGCCTTTGAACTCTCCGTCGATGGGCAAAGAAATCTCCACCGCCTCCGAGGGCTGTTCTCCATTCCCCGTATTGAGCTTATAGAAGCATACGGGCTTATAAAGCATAATGCCCGCTAGCATGTATTTATGCTCTTGATAGACCTCGTCATCCTCCGCAACAGGCGTGGCAGTCACCACATCTTGCAGATAAACATACGTGATCTTGCCTGCGCGCATCGTAATACTGAAATTCGGATCTTCACTCAACTCGCCTACGATGACGGGCGTAACGACATTCTCGCCCTTCTGATACTCAAACCCGCTCGGCGCGGCGTAATGCACTTTCAACTTGGAAAGAAGGGTGGCGGAAAGCCGATCTCCGCTCGCCTCATTCAAATATCGGACGACGGGGCGGATATCCATCCCCGTATTCTCAAAGGTGGCATCCTCGATCAAGACGATGATGGGGCGCGCTTTAATCTCAAACGTCTTTGCGCCGTACTCAAGATTCGTCACCTCAACGGTGAAGTATCTCGAGACGTCCTCGCTCGCGTCCATCACCTTGAAGGAAGAAGCGGTATTATCGGTATAGAGATAATAAAAGCCGACGTCATCCCCTTCGACGCGTCCGACGGAAGAAGAGGCAGCGAGGGTCAGCCTCCCAAGGCTTTCTTCATCCTCCAGGGTGAAAGCGATGATCGGATCGGGATCGCCGTAATACTTCTCAAGCGTGGCGTCGCTCTTGATCTTGACTTTGATCGTCTGAGAAGCGATCGTATACGTGCGATCATCGGCGAAGGTGATGTCATAATTCGAGCTGACGTCCTTCCCGTCCTTATTTACGATACGCACCGTGCCGATCGTAATCATAAAAACATCGGGATCATCCGTCGGCTTATAAGAAAGCTTGCCCGCGATCCTATCCCCTTTGGGCTCTGTCACGTAATCTTTCGTAACGTTTGTCCCGTCGTGATCCATATCCAAAACGCCGATATTGTTCGGATCGAAGCCTTGGAGATAAGTGGGATTCTGCGAAGGGGGCGCGATCTTGATCTTCTTGCGCAATATCGTCAGAGAGCCTCGAAGGATCGTTACGGAATAATTTGCCGTAACGTCACCGCCCGAAGCATTCAAAATGCGGAGATCGCCGACGCTTTCGACCCAATAATTATTCCCGACATTCTCCCCTTGTTTGGTGCGCTCAAGAATGGTGATGAGCTCGTCGCCGTCCAAGAAGGAGCCTTTCTTTACTTCAAGATCACTCACCGCATATTCGGGTTCCTCTTCACCGTACGCCTTCTCATAAGAAGGGATCTGAAGGGTGACGGCGCGCGGCAAAATGCGATATTTCTTGGCGACGATGACCTGCTCAAAGAGATCGGACAGTGTCTTTCCTTCGTCTTTGTATTCGCTCGGCAAAGTCACTTCCGAAAAAGCGAGACGATCGCTATAGATATCATATTCGCCGACGGAAATGCCGCTCTGACGATAAAGCTCACCCGTCAAAAGATCTTCCTTTGTCAGGGATAATTTCGTAAGGACGGTTTCATCCGCAAGGGACACTTCGTAATGGATGTAATTATCCACCTTGGCAAAATCATATTGGCTCGACGTCTGCATGGGCGTGACCGTGACGACTGCGCGCGCGATACGCGCGGAAAGCTCGGGGAACAGAACGACATAATATTTTGCCGAAGCGGCGGAAAGCGCAAAGAAGCCCTCCGCGCTCTTCTGCAGCTCGATCGCAACCTGCGCCGCGGGAAACTTGCTCTCGAAGGCGCCTTTAAGCACGCCCGTAAAGACAGGCTCCGAAACGATCTTTCCCTTCCCCGTTTCGCGCAAAACGATATTGCCCGAAAGAGTCGCTTTCGTCGTCCCGTCGAAATACTTATCCGCGACGGATACGCCCTCGACTTTCAATTCGGCTTTTCGGATCGTATAGGGATAAGAAGGCGCCGTCGCAGCCTCTCCCGCCGTCTCTTTCAAAGTGAAATTCCCTTGACGAAGCACGGTGCCGCCGTACGTATAGGCGGGGAAATCTCCTTGCAAAACGAACTCCGCTACATAATCGCCGGGGTCCGTCGGCGCGGAAAGAAGCTTGGTATAGACCTTACTCTCGCCTTCCTGCTTCACAGAATAATAATAGATGAGATAATGAGACCTCTCTTGGAGATTCACATAAGCGAAGACGCCCGAGGACTGCTCAGCCTCGAAGAGGGGCGCAGACGCCTTCGGCTCGCCGTCATAATACACCTCATCCGCGAAGCCCCAATCAATGGTGAGCGACTTCTGCGCAACGAAAACATAGGTATAAGAGAGGGTGTCGTCTTCCGAAATATAGATATCGTTCGCCGCGCTGAGAACGCCGCCCGCCGTGGATGTGATCCGATATCCCGTATTCCTTTTGAAAGTATAGGTGACGGTATATTCACCGGGATCGCTCTGCAAGACTTTTATGCCGTCGTCGCGCGCCTCGAAGGGAGCCGCCGACACCGATTCACCGTCATTATAGGAAACGGAGACGGATTTCGTCGCCAAGGAATCCACTTTGAAATACCCATTGCTGACATAAGAGATCTCGACGAACTTATAAAGATCATTCCCCACGTACTCATTCAAGACTTCGGCGCTCGCGGAAAGCTCCGTTTGCGGAATGATGCGATAACGTCCGTCGACATAAGCGCCCGCCTTCACATTCGACAGCGGCGCATTATTCTCGTCATAACCATTCACGAGGGTATAACGAGCGTCTGCCGCAAAGCCTTCTTTGAAAGTCAAACGGGCAAAATAATACCCCAATTTCACGGGAGCTTCCGCGGACTCGTACTCATGATCTTTTTTTCCGTCGTAGCTGCAAGAATAATAAGTGATGGTATAATCCGTGCCCAACGCCCAAAGCGAAAGCGGCGTCGTTTTATTCTTCGCATAAAACTCCACCTGCGTGACGCCCGTCTGCTCGCCCGTATAATAAGGCGTGGCGGAATTCCCCGTAAAGTGGAAGACCACGTCTACCTCGCAAGGCGTGATACGATACGTACAAGTCGCGGAACGGATGGGAGCGGACTCCTCATCATATCCGAAGAAGACGTTTTTATTCCCGATCGTCACCGTGCAGTCATACCAGCCGGGCTCTCGCGGGTCTTCGGGCGAATACGCCGGAGCGGACTCCGCGATATTCAGCTTATTCTCCGAAGCCGTCTTCAAACTCTCAGCCGTATAAAGCTCGTCTCTGTATTTCTCGCCGTTCTCCACTCTGTATTCGAAACTCGTCGGCTTGATGATCTCGCCCGAATACATCGCGTCGGCGCCCGTCGGCGTCGTAAAGACGGCGGTCAAACGCAAAGGTGCGATCTCGAAAACGATCGTGGCGCCCGTAAGCGCATAGCTCCCTGCCTTGCCGATCGAAACCGTGGCGGTATAAGGATCGATGACGTCCGGCGTGAGCGGATCGGAATCGACTTCCACGGGGGTGGCATTATACAAAACGCTGTAATCCACATTCTGCTCGCCGACAAAAGGCTTATCCGTCTTCGTCACGCGGAGCTCGACCGTAACGGCTTTCTCTTCTCCGTCATAGACAAAACCGCCCGCATCCGTGCGAACAACGGTGATCCCTTGCGCTGCGACGGTGAAAGCCTGCGCCTTGAACGTGCCGCGGACGATTCCTTTCGCCTCGTCCGTCTTCAAGAAGGTAACGACTCTCTTATATTTCCCCGCAAGCATCGGATATCCGCAGGCTTGATATACGGAGACATTTCCTACCGTAGTCTCCTTAAAATAGGTCACCGTATAATCGACGTATTCCGCCAGCGAAAGATCGCCTCCGCTCATGGATTTAAAAGCGATCGACGGGATCTTCACGCCGCCGTCATATTCAAAAGAAACGTCAAAAGGACGAATGCTCGCGGCGCTCGTCTTATTCTCGAAGCGGAAAATCGCGACGTCATCCTTCTTGACGTTGCAAACTTTACAAACCGCATTTTCATTCACGGAAGAAGTAAACTTTACGACAACGGCGTATAAACCGTCCGCCGTGGGCTCCGTGGCGCTCGAAAGCTTATGCAAAAGCACGCCTTCGTCCGTGCAGAGATAATAGGTCAACGTGTAATCTACATCTTTTTGCAGCGCGTCGAGCTCGCCGAACGCCGCGCCGTTATGCGTAAAAGAGACCTCCCCTTCCGCATACGTGACGCCAAGCGTTTCATAGACGATGCGGTACGTCCCGCGATAGGTATCGCCCACATGGACGTTAAGCGCCTCGACGTCTTCCGTAAAGGTCACGGTGTAGCAATACGCGCCGACGTCTTTCGGGGTGGAAAGGAGCCCGTCATAGGACAAGGAATATTTCCCTTCCAACGAGGTCACGTCGAAATTACTCACGCCGGGCTTGAAATCAAGCGTCGGAGGAAGCGGCTCACCCGTATAATAACACTTGCCCTCATCGGCTGCGCTCACGGTGAGCTTTTCATTCGCAATGATCTGGAATTCTTTCTCGTCGACGGTGTCGCCCGCGGAGATCGTATAATCGCCCAAAATGACTTTATTGACTTCGCCCGATTTGAGGCGAACCACCGCTTTATAGCGCCCGGGCAAAGCGGGATCTGCCGTCGGATTCCACGTGCCGGAAGAAACGACGTACTCAAAATAATCGATCTCGTATTTCGAGCTTTGATTATTACTGAAATCGGAGATCGGCGCGCCGCTTTCCGCGTCATAGAAATAAGGCTCCAGCGAGACGGACTCGGTGGAATCGGTATTGATGACCAAATAATCGAGGAAATCACTGACATTCTGATTCACTCTGTACTTAACGACATAAGGAATGGGGCGCACCGTAAAAGGCAGATCGATGACGTCTCCGCTTTTCACACCGAGAGGATCGTAACTCGTCGTAAAGGTAACGCGATAAAGATAACTGCCCGCGGAAAACGCCTTATATCGATCGGGGGCGGAACCCGCTGTGGCGGCAAAGACATTATACACTTTCATCTGCGCGGAAGGATCCGCGACTTTCAAGACGGACGTCGTATAAGACGCCGCGCCGAGCGACGTAGCGAGATACACCTCCGCATCCGACGAAGCGTCATTTTCATAAACGGATGTCAGAGACAAGGCGAACTCATTCGTCGATTCCACGACCGTGAACTCGCGAGAGAGCGTGCGACTCGACGGCAACGCCGTCAGAGAAAGCGCAGCCTCATGCGCCGCGCTGAGCCCATGCGCCTGATCCCGAATGAGAACGTTTACGCGGTATGCACCCGCAGAAAGAAGATCGCTCGCCGTAACGGGCGTGCCCGACACCGTCTCAAAAGAGACGTCGTACTCTTCTGCGGAAAGCGCCGCGGAACCGACGAGAACAGCGAGCCCTTCGGAAACGTCCGACGCGCGCAAACCTTCCGTGCGAACGACGGAGGTCTTCTCATCCAGCGCGGGAAGAACGAGAGAAACCGTCTCGGGAACGATGGAGAAAGTCTTCTCCCCGATCACGACGCCGGAAATCACCGAGACATCCTCCCCTTTCGAGGCGTATTTATAGCCGACCACCCAGCGATTCGCCACGACTTGCGCCGTATACGTGCCCACGGCAGAGGGCGGAGTGGACTGTCCGTCAAAGAGAAGATCGAATTTCGCGCCGTCTTCCGCGCTCTCCGAGCAATGACCCGCCTCCGTTTTCTCATAAAGTCTGAAAGAGAAATCATACGCCGCGCCGCCCTTATAAACGAGAGTATCGGGGAGGACGTCGCCCGTATTTTTCACCGAGATCCCAAGCTCGGTATCGGCATTAAAGGTGATATCGGCGGTTATATACAAAGAACCGGAAGAACCGGGCTCCGCTTGCGCAAAAGGAAGGGCGATCACTACGCCGAAGAGCAATGCCGTCAAAAGCAATAGCGGGATCAATAAGAAAATATGTTTTTTATTTGTATGTAACGCGCGCATTATGCACTCCTATGCGTAGATAATTATACATAGTAATGATAGCACACTTTGCGCGCGCGTGCAATACTTTAACGATAAATTCCCGCGTTCACCAAAACGTTTTTCACGACGCCCGCGAAGATCGCCCGATGATTCTGCTTTCCGAAGACGGCGTTACAGCCGAATATCAGCAAAACGTCGGGGATCGAGCGACTCTCACTCTTTAATTCGATTTCCTCGGAAATGACGGAAATTTCGGAATTTCCGACCTCGATCGGGATCGTCAAACAAAAGAGTGCTTCCGTGGGAACGGAATCCATGTGATACTTTTCCGCGAGTTCTTCGAAGCGCACTTCCACCCTGATCTTCCCCACGAGGCAATCGCCGTTTTTGTCGATGGAAACTTCTGCCAATTTCCCTTTGATCGGCAGTGAGGAGGTGTAAGAAACGATCATTTCGGAGAGGACATAAGACAGCTCTCTTTCGTCAAGAGGATCTGCCAAAGGGGTCATCTTTCCCTGCGCGGAAAAAAGAATATAATTTTCCCCCGCCTGCGATCCGACCTTTTCTTCCACGCGCCGGATCAAGTCCTCGTCAAAGCCGCCGCGAAGATCCGCCTGATAATGTCCATCCGCCGTAAATACGCTCTCGAAAGGCGCCTCTTCTTTGAAGCTTGACTCTTCCGAAGGCTCCGCTTCCGGGACTTCCTTTGGCTCGGAGAGCTCCTCGTTTTTCACTTCCGAAGGCGTCTCTGCGCGAACGAACGCCTGCTCGAAATCGATCTCGGGAAAGCGACGCTCGCGCGCGATCCCAAGGGAAACCGTAGCTTGCTCTTCGAATGCGGGCACGAAAGAAACGTCCCCGAAGAAACAAATCAAAACCAGCGATACAATGACCGCCGCCAACCCGATCAAATACGTTTTCATCTCTCACCTCTCTTATACGCCGCGCTCGATATCGCGTCATAGATCATTTCTCTTGCCGCCCTCCCCTCCGGCGTCGGAAATAAGGGGTAATCGTGCTGTTGTCCCGCCTCCTCCCGATAAAATATCTCCGCGCTTTGCCGATTTTTCTCATAAAATTCTCGAATATAAGGGCAAAATATTTCTTTTTCCGCGGCGAAAAGATAAATCTTTTTCCCCGTGTAATCCCCGTACGTCGGGCTGACTCGGACGTCCGACAACGGAAGATCATAGCGCCAAAGACGCGCCGCTCGACGCAAAGTCTCAGGGGAAAGGACGACGTCCTCCTTCATTCTATCCGCTCGCTCGTCAAGAGCAAGATCCGTCCAGGGCGAGATCGCGACGACAAAATCCGCCTCTTTCCGCTCCGAAGCCAAAGCGAGCGCAAGCGCCCCGCCGCTGCTGTCCCCCGCAAGGAGGACGTCTCCCTTTTTCAGAAGAAAGAAATAAAAATTATTCAAAACGGCGTAGGACGAAACTGCCGTGGAGAGCGGGATCTTCGGATAAATCGGAAAATACACCGCAAGATGCGTGTGCTTGGCAATATTTGCCGCAAAGCGCTCCTGCGCCGCAAGATGGGCATTCATATAGCCGCTCCCATGCAAATACATCACGACGTCGGAGGCGTCCGTTTCCTTGGGTGAAAAGAGGAAATAACGCATACCGCAGTACACGGCGATCTCCTTCTTCACGCCGAGAAAGCAGGACTTGATCTTCTCCCCCTTTTTCTGGAGGACGGCATTCTTGCGCATTTTTTTATAGAAACTTTTCGGAGATGAGAAACGCGCCGCGCCCGAAAGGACGAACGCTTTCTCCAATAGTCGAGAGGAAATGCTCATACGCCGATTATTGACAAGGGAAAGAGAGAGAAAACGATAATGATTATAAAAGAATAAAAAAAAAGAGGCGCGCTCCGAAGAACGCGCCGAAAAAGCAAATGGTTCTTACTTCCCGAGCAAGTCGAGAACATTCTTTTCGATGCCTGCCGCGTCGATCTCGTAATGAGCGAGAATGTCTTTTCTTGCGCCGATGATGGAGAATTCGTCTGGAACGCCGAGACGCTTAAACGCCTTCACGCCGCCATTCTCCGCGATGACTTCCGCAACGGCGCTGCCGAGCGCGCCGATGACGTTATGATCTTCCGCGGTAATGATCCCCTTCGTCTCTTTCATCGCGGAAATGATCTCATCTTTATCGATGGGCTTGATCGTATGCATATTCACGACGCGAAGCGAAACGCCTTTTTCCTTCAAAGAAGCTGCCGCCACGAGCGCTTCATGCACCATGCTGCCGCAAGCAATGACGGTGAAGTCCGTTCCTTCGGTCATTCTGACCGCCTTGCCGATCTCGAAGCCGTAATCATAGGTATTATAAACGTCATAATCCGTGCCGCGGTTGATGCGGATATAGATGGGACCGTACTTTTCATATGCCGCCTTTGTAGCGAGCTGCGTCTCGATATAATCCGCGGGGCAAATGATGGAAAGATTCGCCATACCACGCAACGCCGCGATATCTTCAAGCGCGTGGTGCGTGCTGCCTGCCTGCGAGAAGGACGTGCCGCCATGAGAGCCGAGCACTTTCACATTCGCATTTTGATAACAAACGTCGGTATGGAGCTGATCGAGGTCACGCAAAGAGGCGAAAACCGAGAAAGTCGCGGCGAAGGGAACGAACCCGCCCAAGGCGAGCCCCGCCGCCATGCTCATCATATTCTGCTCTGCGATACCCACGTCGAAGACTCTTTCGGGGTACTTCTTTTGCATCAAGGTCACTTTCACGGAGCCGGCAAGGTCCGCGGAAAGGGCGCATACGTCCTGATGAACGTCCGCAAGCTCGGTGAGCGCCTTACCGAAAGCCTCCGTGGTGCTTCTTGCTTCATTACCGATCACGGCGAAATCTTTCATTTATTTGCCCTCCTTCTCTGCTCTTGCGATGCGCGTCGCCTCATATGCGTCGAGATCACGGAAAGCCTCCGCGAGCTGCTCCTCATTCAAGGTGCCGTAATGCCACTTATAATTATCTCTCATAAAGCCGACGCCCTCGCCCTTGAACGTATTCAAAATGATGCAAACGGGCTTGTCCGTCTTATTTGCCTTCGCTTCATTCAGCGCAGTGATGATCGCGTCGATATTATGTCCGTCCACTTCCACAACGGTGAAACCGAAAGCGCGCCACTTATCCGCAAAGGGCTCCAAGCCCATCACGTCCTCGGTGCGTCCGTCGATCATACATTGATTTCGATCCACGATGGTGATGAGATTCGTCACCTTGAAATGCGAAACGCTCATCGCCGCTTCCCATATGCTGCCCTCGTCGCATTCGCCGTCCCCGAGGAGAACATAGGTGAAATAATCCTTCTTCTTCAGCCTCGCCGCCATCGCAAGCCCGAGACCGATGGAAAGCCCGTGTCCGAGCGAACCCGTGGACGCTTCCAAGCCGGGGACTTTCCGCTTATCGAGGTGAACGCCGAAGGGCGAACCCGTATGATTATACGTCGGCAGGAGACTCTCATCCACGATGCCGAGATCCGCAAGGATCGGCGCGGTGATCACGCCTGCATGCCCCTTGCTGATGATGAGGCGATCGCGATCTTCGTCAAGATAATTCTCCTTGCTGAAATTCATTACATTATAATAAAGTGCGGTAAGCACGTCCGCACTGCTGTATGCGCCGCCGATGTGCGCACCCTTCGCCCAAACGCAGACTTCAGCCGTCTTATGTCTGAGGTAAGAAGCTTTTTTCTCCAATGCAACCCATTGTTCTTTCGTTAGTGACATTTCTCTGCCCTCCCTTGCTCAATTATAGTCTAAACGCGTGAAAATAGCAAGTTAATCAAATACAAAATAACGTCTTCGCCGTAAGAAATCTCTTCACAGCGGAAAGAAGGAAGCGCGCTTGCGCTTGCGGGGAAGGCTCTTCCCCTTACGGCGCTCCCATCATCGCTGAAAAGCGTGCCGAGCGCGCTCAAGATCCCCGCCGCCTTCTCTTTATATTTCGCTTCGCCGGACGCTCTCGCATAACGCTCGAATGCGAGGGCGAAAAAGACGGCGTCCACATAAGGCGCCATCTCGTAACGAACGCCGAGACGATCGTCCCATCCGAGAAGAAGGGGCATCTCATTCGTCCTATAATCGCAGGAAGGACGGCAAAAAGCCTCCGCTTGGACAAGATGATCTTTGGCATTCATCAGATAGTACTCTTTCTCCGAAAAGAGATATGCGTCAGACAAAAGGAAAAGCGCGCCGCAAAGGGACTCGGGAGAAAAGACCTTCTCACCCGCTCCTTTATTCCCCGCGGAAATAAGAGCGTCCGCCGCTTCCGTCAACAAAGCCGAGAGTTCGCGCGCGACCGTCTCTTTCCCCTCTTCACGCAAAGAACGAACGATCCGCCCCGCAGGCGTAATCCGCCCTCCACGACGAAGTGCTTCCGAGGCTGCCGCCGCGCTCTCCATCAAGGGAATGATCTCGCCGCTTCGCAGATATTCTTCGTATTTTACCGTGGCAATAAGGGCATTCTCCTCGCCTGAATGCTTCTTTTTATCAAGCCCGATCTTTTCATTTAGCTCCGAAAGCGCATCCGCAATGAGGCTTTCGATCCCCTCTTTTCGACCCGCTCTTTCTTCCGAAAGAAGGAAAAGGAGCGGCATGACTTCGGCGATGAACGCTGCTTCTTTTTTCACTTTGCACGGCGCGCCCGTCGAAGCGTCGACAGCGGAAAAAGCACCTTTCCCGAGACTTTTCGAGAGAGTATGAAGCTCCATGAGACGTTTCTTTCGACGGGAAGCGACCTCATCGGACAAAACGAAATAACGCACCACCTTCGTCCGCTCTCCGTCCGTGACTTTGAGGAGGTGCTCGCCTTCCCCCTTTACCCGCAGGCGGCAAACGCCGTCCGTAAAAGGAAGGACAAAGGGATCGCCTTGCGCTTCTTTCGCCTCTTTCGAGGAAAGGACAAGCTCCTCCCCTTCGCGAAGCACAAGGGAATTCGCGCGAACCGTCAAAAGTCCGTATTCTTCCGCTCTCCGAAAGAAGTCTTCTTCGTTCTCGTGATAAAAGAGCAAAAACTCCCAAAGATAGGTCTCGCCTTTTTCCAATCGCGGGATGGGGAGGCTGAAGGCGATCTCGCCGCGATCCGTCTTACGCGGATCGAGATCCGTGACGTGAGAAAAGACGCTCCCTTTCGTCTGAACCAAAGAAACGGCGCCCTCCTGCCCCGACACGCGCACATTATAAATATACGTCGCGCCTTCCAAACGCAGAAACGAATGCGCCCTCCGCTTCAAGGTCACTTCGGGAAGATCGTAAGCGTCGTTAAAAGGAAAATAAACGCCGAGATCTCCTTCCTCGAGATCGACCGCCTTTTTCCCTTCGTTTTTGAAAAGATAAGAGAGGCGAACCGCACCCTTCCATTCATCCACGGTCACGTGCGCCGTTATATCGGAAAAATACTGAAACTCCGCTCGAAAAACAGACGGAGAAGAGAAATCCCCTTTTACAAGAAAATTATTCCCCGAAGGAAGGGCGAAAAACTTCCCTTTTACCCAAGAAAAATGCGAAGCGTCATCCTTGACGGCAAGACGCTCCACGCCGAAGGTCATCGGATCGAAATGTAATTCCAGACCGCCTCCGCGAAAAACTCTCATTGCTTAACGAAAGCGCAATAAACGCCGTTCTCAAGGGACATGCTGTAGAGAGAACTATACGATCCGTACACGGCGCGCACCGTAAATTGGATATTATCGGGCGAATAACCGGAGACAAAACGCACCTCGATATAATTACTACCCGCATTGTGATAATACTGCAAAGCGTGGGTGAATTCCGAGTCATTCGAGACGGAAAGCGTATGCCCGAAGGAAGTGCTTTCATGCGCATAATAATCATAACTGCCCGTGGCAAGCCGCTCGACGCACGCCTCCGAATCCACCTCTTCTTGGTGGGTAGCGCAGAAGCTCGCCTCGTCCAAGAGGAAATAACGATGCGTCACGAAGCGCGTCTCATTGAGGGTCACATTCCCCCAAGTGGCGTCGATGCAATAACATTTTCCGTCCGCGAGCACGACTTTATTCCAAGCGTGGGCGACATGGCTCCCATTATTCACGGCATCTCCCGAGATCTGATAACATTCGATCCCTTCGATCCTCGCAAGCAACATAAAGGCATAAGAGATGCCTTCGCAAACGGCGGTCTTATCATCGAGAACCCCCTCGAGAGAGAAGGACTTCAGCTTTTGGAGATAATCGGTATTCACCGCTTTATAAAAACGCTTCATCGAGGTCTCGCCGTCCATCGCCGTGCGCACAGCCGTCTTCATCTCCGTGGAGAAAGGCGCGCTCGCTTCGCTCAGCTTATTCTCGATGCTCGTCTTCCAAGCGTCGGAAAGGAGGCAGTCCGTCTCCGCGGGACAGGCGTCGATGGAATACCCCGTCGCCGTGCCGAAAGCCGTCTTGATCTCCGCGATCATATTATACAAAGCGAGGGCAGACTTGTCATAAACGATCTCGCCCGCGAGATAATCATAGATCACGTGAAGCTTCTCCACTTCGGACATCTCATCCGTGATATAAAGGGAGCAGATCGCGCGCGCTTTATTATAAAGAGCGGTCACTTCCGCATTCGAGGACGTGGGTCTGTAACCTGCCTCGACAGCGGCAAGAAGCTCCTTGACATTGCGGACATTCGTTTCCTTCACGGAGTCCCCGTCGATGGCAAAATGACGAGCGGAACTCGCCGCGGGATAATGCGAAGCAACATTCGCGCTGCTATACGCCGTCTCTTCCCGATATCCCGAAGAAATGCCGTTCCCGCCTGCAACGTCGGAGACGCGGATCGTCGCGATATTGTCGGAAAGCGCCATTCCCACATTTAGATTCCAAGGGATCACAAGCTCGTCATTCACCTTTTGGAGATACTCATTCAAAGCCTCGTTACTATTCAAAGAATTCTTGACGTCCGCGGCGAGCGCGACGGAAAGAGACGTATCGCTCCCCTCATACACGATGGACTGGAAAGCAAAGACCATTTCGTCGAAATCCTCGATATAACGATCCGCCACCTTCCCCATAAAGGAGATCGTGGAGGTCAGATATTCATAAGTGGAGGAGAGCGGCTGCACCTTCGTCACCATCTCGATGGGCTCTCTTCCGACGCATTTGACCTGCGCGTAATGCACGTTCTTTTTGACAGCGGAGCTCCAACTCCCCCAACGGACGGAACGCACGCCCGCATCCACCGTCTGCGTATCGTCGTCGATCTTGACGGTGTGCTTATTATTGCAATCACAATGCCATGTCACATAAACATTCGGGAAATCGACGTCATAATCGATCTTCAGATCGGAGGGACGAGGATCGCTATTCGTCACGACAAAAGCGAATGTATCGTAATACGTGCCGCTCGCACTGCGAACGCTATAAGAGAAATCATAGCTCCCCACCGCAAGCGACTGCATATACGCTTCGCGGAAAAGGACGGAGCTCGCCCCCGTCGTCTGACTGCGCACGCTCCAATCGCTCTCTTTCAGCCCCGCGCCCATCACGCCATAAAAAGTCTTGCCCGTATGGGTGGCGTCGATGATGAAATCCCCTGCTTCCGTCTTGTCATAGATCAAAGAAGAAGAGATCGTCACATTCGCGGAAACGGGATCCGGCTCGTCCACCTTGGGCTCTTCGATCGGAGCGTCCGTCGAACCGCCGCCCTCCTCGAGGTCTTCCACTTTCGAGGGAAGAGAGGATGAACTTCCGCCTCCTTGCGACGAGGAAGACGAAGAGGACGACGAAGAAGATCCTCCGTCGGAAGAAGGCTCGGAAGACGAGCTTTCGCCCTCCGAAGTCGAAGCATATTGAGATCCTTTTCCGAAATCCACCCCAAAAGCGGAAGTAAATAAGCTACAAGCCGTAAAGACGAGCACCATTGCGCATATCAGCAAAAGCGTCATCCCGATCAAAGCGACCTTTCTATCTACCCTTTTTCCTTCCTTGCGCATCATACTCGCTCCTTATCATTTCGTCGATTTCAATGACGAATAGCCGTCCGACATCGTCAAATTCTTTATCTTGAAGGTCATCACGACCGTGCCCTTCTCGGCGCTGTAATACCACATTCCCCGCGACTCATACACGTCGCCGTTCTTCACGAAGACGGGGACGATGACGTCAGTCTTGAGTTCCGCCGCTTGTATCTTCGACGTGGGATTCGTGGCGGCATTCGACTCTGTGAATCCAATGATATAATACTGATACGCGGTCTGGCGATTCGCATAATTCATCGCCTTGGTCAGACCTTCCGCCGTCGTGAGATCCACCTCCGTCACTTTATAATTGGAGGAGGTGACGGGGAAAACCGTCTCGCCCATATTCATAAGATTCATAAAATTACGCATGTCGTCCTTCCCTTGGAGGAAATAAGAATTATACGCATCTTTCTGCGCGCGCGTGGTGACGCCGCGAAGGCTGGGGACGGCAAGCAAAGAGATCATCGCCATCAGCGCCACGACAACGATGATTTCCACGAGGGTAAAACCCCTCTTTCCTTTCAAAAACAAACGAGAAAATTTCCTCATATTATAATAGTACCATTTCCCTGTCCGTCTTGTCAATATTATAATATATTGACAATGAAAGACTTCTGTGATACAATGATTTTGATGAGAAAAACTTTCTTTGCAAAACTCAAAAAAGGCTTCACGCTCGTGGAGCTCATCGTCGTTGTGGCGATCCTCGGCATCTTTGCCACGATCGCCGCGATCTCTATGTCCAGCGTCAAGACCGCCACGCAGAAAAAAAGCGCGCAGACCGCGATCACTTCTTACTGGAAATCCACGGAGAATTATTTCTATACACTCAATTCCGGATTCGGCGGCGCGCCTTCCACCTCGATGCTGCAAACGCTTGCGGGCGATAAGCTCCAAACGCTCAGCACAAAAGCGCCTTCCTCCGTCTCCAAAGGGAAGATCTACATCCAATACTCCGTCAACAGCGGAAATCTGAATTCGAAATACGCCGTCGTGAAGATCGTATATAATTACAACGGAAAGTATTACGTCTCCACGGACGGAAACACCGTCACCGGACCGAAGAATTCGATATAACCCTCGAAAAGAGCGCAGGAAAAAAGTCCCTCGCGGCTTCGCAAGGGACTTTTCTTTTGCCTTTTCGGAAAATAGGTCAGATCGTATAGATCGTCCTCATATATTCGTCGATGCTCGTGACGCCTTCTTTGATCTTGATGCGGACATTGTCGTCCATGAAGATCATCCCCTCCTTCTTCGCATAAGCGCGGAGCTCCTCGGTGGTGGCGTTCTTCGTGATGAGCTCGCGAAGACCAGTGTCCACGGTCAAGACCTCGTGGATAGAGGTCCTGCCCTTATAGCCCGTGAAGCTGCAGTTCGGGCAACCGACCGGACCGTAGCACTCCGTAAGCGTGGGATCTTTCAGAATATTTCTCTGCGCCTGCGTCACTTCCACCTTGGTCTTACACTTCGGGCAGAGCTTACGCACGAGACGCTGCGCCAAGACGCCGTTCAACGCCGCGGCGACGAGATAAGGCGGCACTTCCATATCGATCAAACGAGCGACCGTGGAGACCGCGTCATTCGTATGCAACGTGGAGAGCACCAAGTGACCCGTGATAGCGGCGCGCATCGCGATGTCCGCCGTCTCGTTATCACGGATCTCACCGATCATAACGATATCGGGGTCCTGACGAAGGATGGAACGAAGGGCGGAGGCGAAATCCAGTCCCGCTTTGTGATTGGTCTGGACCTGATTGATCCCGAAGACCTTCTTTTCGACAGGGTCCTCGATGGTGGTGACATTCACCGTCGGCTTATTCAGATCCTGCAAGACGGTGTAAAGGGTGGTGGATTTACCGCTTCCCGTAGGACCCGTGACCAGCACCACGCCGTTCGGCGCTTCGCAAACGCGCATGAATTTCTCCGCATTCTCGGGAAGCATGCCGAGATCCGTCAGCTTGATATCGGCGCCCATCGCCGTGCCGAGAAGACGAAGCACCGCTTTCTCGCCGTAAGTCGTGGGAAGCGTGGACACACGGATATCGATGAGCTCGCCCTCGAAGGTATAATCGAATCTGCCGTCGAGCGGGATACGCTTCTCGGCGATATTCATATTCGAGAGGATCTTGATCCTCGTGATGAGATTCTTATGTGCGGAGGGCGAGATGCGCATATATTCCTGCAAGGCGCCGTCGATACGCATACGAATGATGACCGTATCACGGAAAGGCTCGATATGAATATCACTCGCGTGGGTGACGAAAGCCTGCTGAATGAGCGTATTGAGCATCTTGACGATCGGGGCGCTATCCACCCTGTCGTCCATCTCATTGAGGGCATTCGCATTATTCTCCTGCTCCTCCTGCGACATATCGTCCGCCATCTTCTGCGCGGTGACATTCGCATAATACTTTTCGATCGCGTCCGTGATGGAAGGCACGGTGGCAAGCACGAAGCCGACGTCCATGCCCGAAGCCATCTTGATATCCTCGATCGCGTCCATATTGCTCGGATCACGCATCGCGACGATGAGCTTATTCTTCTCCACCTTATAAGGAATGATATTATGCTTCCTCGCCACCTTCTCGGGGACGAGCTTGATGATGTCGGTATCCGTGATGAAGATCGCCCCTTCCAAGAGAGGCACATTCATTCGATCGGAAAGCGCAGACAAAATATTCACCTCGCTGGTAACATTGAGGGAAATCAGGATCTCCGCCAAACTTTTCGACGGATTCGCGATCTGAAGCTCGCGCGCCTGCTTGAGATCCTGAGGCTTCACAAAGCCTTTCTGAAGTAAGATCTGTCCTAAAGTGAGTTTGCTCATAATACCTCCGAAATGCGTGTGATTTACGCAGATATTATTATAACACAATGCTAAAATGAAGTCAAGACGGCAAATTTTCGCAAAGCGAAGCTTTACGGATGAAAAAGAATGATGAGGCGAAGAGAAAAGATCAGAAGAAGAGCGAAAGCAAAGTCTCCCCCACTGTCATCGCGATGAAAGCTCCGACGGAAAGAAAGGGGACGAGAGGGAGGGCGTACTTCCCGTTTTTCCCGTAAATGACGATGAGAATGACGGAGAAGATCGCCGCAAGAACGATGCCGAAGAGGAAGCTCAAAAGAATGAGCTTATAACCGAGAAGCAAGCCAAGACAGAACATCAATTTCACGTCTCCGCCGCCGACGCCCCCACCCGAGACCACCATCAGGATAAAGAGCGGAACGCTGACCGCCACGGCGCCGACAAGATGCTCCCACCAAAGGATCTTGGAGAGAGAGACTTTCGGGAAGAAAGAGAGGATGAAAAGCAAGACGCCGAGGAGGAGCAAGACGAGCAAAAACCCATGCGGAACCTCCTTCACGTCAAGATCCACAAGGGAGAGGACAAGGAGAAGCGCCGCCGCGACGAGATAGACAAGGAAAAGGAAAGACAGGTCGTAAAAGAAGAATAAAAGGAAGGTGGCAAGCGCGAAGATCACTTCGGAAAGAAGGCTCCCCACTCCCCTCTTCTCCTTGCAAGCGGGACAGCGTGCGCCGGAAAGGATCGTCCCCAAAACGGGGATCGAATAACGCATCGGCAGGCGGACGCCGCAGGCATGGCAGGAAGGACGGAGAAGCTCGCCGAAACTCTGTCTCGGATAAGCATAGGCAAGGCGATATAAAAGCCCACCCGCAAATAAAGCAAGGATGGGAAACAGGATAAGAAAAGCGATCCTCATGGCTTGGAAAACCACACGGAACAATATTTTTTCCACTTCGTCTCATTCGTCCCCGTGCTGACTTCGGCGGGCGTAAGGACGAAATCACCCAAAGAGGAATTCCAAACGAAGGAAGCTTTATACACGACTTTCCCTTGGATGACGAGATTCTCGCAGGTGATGGTCTTGACCCCCTCCTGGCGCACGTCGCCTTTCTTCATCGTGAGATGCATCTCGAGGCAAGTGGCATTCCCCGCGGCATCCTTGCGGACGAGCATATAAAAAGCGGGTTTATTGGAACCATCATTCGGACAATAGATCTGCTTATTCGCTTCCTGATATTCGTCCGAGATCAGCTTCTCTCCCCATTTCGAGGCATAAACGACTTCGGGCTTGCTCACATTCGAATAATCCAAGCACTTCATCTCGGGATAACGATAGCCGGAGATCTTGGGGCTATTCTTTTCAAAATAATTATCCATCGCAATGGCGTGCGTGACCTTAAACTTCCTGCAGCCGTCATACTGCGACTGCGTATTGATATCGAAGAAAGAGCCCTCCGCTTCCGCAAGATAGACGCCTTGCGCGCCGCGGAGCTGCGCCGCGAAATCATTCAAACGAGAGGACACGGCGTCCATGAGCTCCACCTTGGTCTTATTCGTGCCATAGACATTCACGACGGGGACGAGCATCGTGGAAAGGCAAACGGCGAGAATGGCGGTCACTGCGATCGCCACGATCATCTCCACCAAGGTGAGTCCCTTCTTTCCCTTTCTCAGCCGTCTGAAAATCACCGTCTTACCTCGTCATTTGCTCTCGTCGCCTTTCTTTAATTCGTAATACGTCACTTGGACGTCATACTTGCCGTCGCTTGCCGAAGATCTCGTGAATTTATAACGGCTTTCCGCCGTCTCCGTGCCGCCGCTCGTGGAAAGACGAACGGTGACATAGATGTCCTCCAAGGTATTCGACGAACTGCCCGTGGCATTCGCTTTTTCCGCCGAAGTCGCCGTCGTGCGAAGGCTCTTCGCCAAGGCGAAAGAACGGATCGCGCCGGACACGAGCGGAAGGATCAGCGCGGTGATCATGCCGACGACCGCGAGCGCGATGACGACTTCCATCAAGGTGAATCCCTTTTTCCCTTTCAATCGTCTCATCTTTCTCATATCACGACACCACCTTTATGCCGACATAGTCCCAGTTCAGCATCGTCGTCGAGAAGCCCGGCGGCTGGGACATAAAGGAGGTCAGCGAGACTTCCACGTAATTCGTGCTGAAATACACCGTCGAGCCGGAATACGTGCTCGCGCCATAGATCTTCGTATCGCCGAAGTCGGGACCGTAACGATCCACCGCGCGCGCCTTAAACTCCAGATTCTTGTCCGAACCCGTCGTGAAATTAAAGTTATCCACGACGATACTGCCATAGATATATCGCTTGCTCTTCGCGGCGTCCCAAACGAACATCAGAGAATTTCGCTTGACGTCCGTGACGGCGGAAGAGGCAGACCCGGCGCTATTCGGATTCGCTTTGCCCCCCTCCGCGTTCTTAAAGATATTATAGGACTTTAACCTGCCCGTAGAAGCATTATACAAGCTGCCATTCGTGCCGAAAGGCATATAGACATAAGCGAAAAGCTGGAGCTCACGGACGATGAGGTCGATATTCGTGCCCGCGCCGATGATATAAAGCTGCGGACGCTTATACTGCTTATCCGAAGAGAGATATTTTCCGCTTCTGTCCTTATTCGTCAAGCCGCCGACCACCCAGGTCGTGGGATTATTATCGCTCTTGATATCGCCGCGGAAATAAAGGGTGTCGCCCGAGGTCAGATAAAGGAAGACTCTTCCCCTGCCGATGACGAGGATCTTATTATCGATATCGCGGAAGAACTCCAGTCCGATGCCCTTCGGCAGGACGACGTGGAGGTCCTTCGCGGCGCTGTCATAGGGATTGGAAGGATCCTTACAGGCATAGAAGATCCAGTTCACGTCATAGGTGCTGCGCTCTTCAGATCCCCAAAACCAAGCGTCTTGATACTGCCCCGCGATCTTCTTCTCGGAATTCCCGTGATAAGCGGAATACGGGATATTCTTGGAATTCGTGAAGTAATTATTCTTAAAGGTGCTTTCGTCGTCTCGATCCGGGACGTCGCTATTCCCGTCCATCATGTACTTCCAATAGAAATACTCCCAGCTGGAGATCGTGACGCCGAGCTTCTTCCAATCATGCTTCTCGCCCACGTGTCCGCGGCCGATGCGACTCCAGACCGTGAAGTCATCCGTGGCGGACATATAGAAAGCGCTGTAAGGCAATTCGCCGCTCTCGAAGACCAAAAGATCGGAGCAACGGTCCACGCCGGACGTGGATTTCTTCATAATATAATCAAGGAGCTTATTCGTCCCCGCGTAAGAGGTGTCGCTCGTCTTCTTTCTATCGCTGATGACGGTATTTTGATTATAACTCTTCAAGGAATTGCTCCCGGAATTATAGATATCTTCCGTCACGTACTTTTTTTCGTTCGCCACGGACGAGCTGACGTCCGAGAGATTGATGCCTGCGGAGTCCATCATCTTGCCCACGAGGACTCTCTTTGCGGGCGTCTCGGTCGTCCCGCCGGAAGAATTCGTATATTCATAAGGCAGCTGCCAGGTCTGCGGGATCACGCGCGGCCCCCAAAGCGAGCTATTCGACTTGTCGAGATGCTGCGTGAGGGAATAATTCACGCTGCCCACCGCGACTTTCCCCTTCTCCCAGCTCTCCGCCAGCGTCGTGTAATCCACGCCCTCCGCGGTCGCCCATCGCTCGGCGAAGGAGGGCTGACCATAGGTGACCTCCGCCCAAGGGATCGAATATTTTATGGAGAAAGTCTTATTGGTCTCCGCCGCGGTGACCGTCGGCACGGTGACTTCCGCGACCTTATAATCGCCCGCCGCCACGGGGGCAATCGTGCCGGAAAGCGCGAGCTTCGGCACGCTTGCCGTGCCCGTGCCGATGGACGTGCCCGCTCCCGCCGAGAGCGTAGGCTCGGTCGGCGCGGAATAAGAACTGACGGAGGTGCTCATCGTGGCATTCTCCGCCGCGGAACGTCCGCTCATCTTAAAGGGCGAGGTGGAAGATCCCGCGCCCGAAGGCGAAGAAACCGTGACCGCCGTATTCTTGGGCTTATAACATTGCGCGAGATTCGCCGCGTTCGTGCCGGAGATCTTCACCAATTTCCCTGTCATATAAGAGACGTATCCGGAGGCGTCCGGCGTATAGCAATCGCCACCCCAATTTGTCTCATACGCTCTTGCAGGAAGCGCCGAAGATGTATAGGCATGCTTCAAGCGGAAATGATTGCTGACCTCACTGAGGCTTCCGCCGACGAGGAAGACGCCCGCCCGATAAGACGAGCCACCGCTGTCTTTTCCCAAGACTTCACCATTCGCCGTGACCGTCAGATTCCCTTTCACCATCATATCGAGGGTGACATAACCGTCGATGGTGGCATTTCCGTTCGAGACGAAGACGCCGGGGTGAGAAGACACACGCGTTCTGCTGAGATCGGTCTTATCATGTCCGACGCCGCATCCGACGCCGACATACAGGTCGCCATTCCCGATCCAGACGATGGTACGCGCCAAATCCGCCTTAAACTCACCGGTATCTCCGTTTCGCGCCGAATTGATGCGAGAATATCCATACATCGCGAGGCCGCCGCCGAAATAGAAGAGCTTGGTGGCGACGCTGCCCGTGACGCCCGTGCCGACATTCTCCTTCACCGAACCTTCGAAGTCCGTCCAGCCTTTCTTGTCCGCAAGGCTACCATCGCCGTTCGTGCAAGTAAAACCATAGATCAAGGAGACATTACTCACTGTCTTTGTGCCCCAGAACATATTCCAGCCCGCGTCGGTGCTTGCGTTATGGGCGATGATCGAGCCATCGTAATCCCCGTCCGCATTCTTTTTGACGGAGATTCCATTTGAATTCGAGTGATTACCACAATGCTCGCCGGTGTTATTATATTTCGTTTGATCGAAATTCTTGGACGTCAGATAACAATACGTCAAGCAGATCTGACCGTCCGTACGAAGATGCTGCATCTTGGTATTGGCGCAATACGCCGCGCCGAGCTTGCCATTCCCCGCCTTGACATGGACTTGACGCACCGTCACGAGATCACGCGTGGTGCTCTGATTCGCCCACATCGCCGCTTCGTAATCCGGCTGCACGGGGAGAAACCCCGCGCTCACGATATCCACCATCTGCGTGCTCGAATCAAATCTCTTATGTCCCGACATCGGATAATAATTCGTCCAACCGCCGTTCACATACCAATAATTATTGATATGGAGCAGGTTGCAATAGATATTCCCCTTGATCTCAAACTTCGCGTCATTGGCATTCGAATAAATGAAGAGCCAGCCCGTTACGTCCACGTTGCCGCTGATATAGTCGGCGGAAGGACCGCCGAAGATCCAAGTCCAGCCTGTGCTCGCGCCGGAATCTTCCGCCGTCACCTTGATCCCCGTGCAGTACTTATAAATCTTATTCACGTCACCGTAATAAGCTCCGTAAACATTGATAGTGTCGTGATTCTCGGAATTATCAAACAAGACTCCGCGCACGCGGATGCTTCCATTCACTTTGGGACGATTCGAGAGCGAACCGAGATTCACCTTATACCCTGCGGAAGACGCCGTATGCAAGAGAGAACCGAGAGATCCGCCGACCGTGAGATGCACGTTATCCGCACGGAGCATTCCCGTCACGGAGCCATTCACCGTGACGCTCTGACCGGAGCCGTAATAATAAAGGTCCTTCTGGATCTCGCCCGCATTATAGACGAAATTCGTGACTTTTACGCTCGCGGTATTATTGCTCTGCGTATTGACGTAAACATTCCCTTTAACAAGGGCGGGGAACGAAGAATTACCTAAAATAACTTTGGAAGTATTATAGAAGAGGACGTCCTTATCGCACTGACCGTAGAACTGGACGTAACCCGTGCCCGTGAACTTCGCATTCCCCTGAATGACGGTATTCTTAGAGCGAATATAAATGCCTTGCGTCGTGCCGCTCGACATCGTGCCGCTCCATTCGAGATCCCCCGTTATCGTCTGATAATTGCTTGAGGTGCTCGTGCCGAACTGAATGGACGTGCCCTTGCTCCACACGCTCTTGATCGTGGTTTTACAATCGGTATTATTTATAAACTGTATGTACGTGGCGCCGGAAAGCGCGCGAACATTCGGGAGCTGCTTACAGTACGAATACTTTTGATACCCGCCATTGGACATGATATAGCTGAGGTCACTGCGGAAAGTAACGTACTCAGCGTCGATATTGCTCTTGCTGAAGATATAGCCGCCGGACGCACCGAGATTCGTCGCGTTCTTCAAAAGAAGCGGTCCGTAAGAATAGATATTCGCCGCGACGTTGCCCGTGATCTCGCTCTGCTCCGAGCCCGTGATAATGAGATTTCCTTTCACGACGCCGGAGCCCGTATACTTCTTACACTTTGCGCCGCCGTTGATCGTGCCTTTATTTTCGAGGGTGCCGCCGATCTCCAAAGCACCCGAAACAGTGATGCCGCTATTCACGGTGAGAGTGCCGACATTCGGCAGGTTCAAAGAACCCGGGAAATTCTGTCCCAAAGTAACGGATGCGACTTTATCCGCCTTCAAGCTCGTGATAGAGCTGCCGATGATGACGCTCGTCACGTTCGGAAGCTCGATATCACCTTTCAGATTTACGGTGTTGACCTCCGTATTCTTACAATACAGTCCGCCGACGGAATCAAGGTCCACGCTGCTCGTGCCGTAATAATAGATGCCGTTCACATAGATGATGCCTTCGACGTGCTTGCCGGAAGAAAGGGTCAAACCGCGATTTTCGAGGGTGATGGAGCCCGTGGTGCCCGTGGAATCCTTCGCAAGACTGCGCTCCAAGGAGAATCGCGAGGAAGAAGACCCCGTGATCTGGAGAGACAGGAAGATGGCTTTCTGATTCGAGAGACCGGAAGCCGTCTCTTCTCGGATATTATTCAATCCGGAAGCGTCCGAGCACTTCACCGCGGCGGTCATCGAGAGCGCGGATGCCACCGTAAAGGTCTTGGGCGTGATATAGTACCCTTTATAACGAATGGTATTCGCGGAAGCGTAAAGATTGATATTTCCGCCCGTCGTATAGATGCCGACGCTCTTGTCATTCACCTTATTTCCGAAGCTCTTGGAGACCTTCATCGTGACGTCGCCCGAAGCGTAAGCGCCCTTGACCACCGCCTCCACATAAGCCCAGACCCTGCCGGAGGAGGACGTGATATAATTAAAATATCCCTTGATCGGATCCCCCGAGGGGACGCCGGAAGAACTAAAGGTGCCTATCGTGATATTGCCGCCCGCAGAGATATTGGGCGCGCCGCCGGAAGGATCCGCATCATAAGGACTGCGCGCGCCGCCCAGCCAAGTCAGCGTGCCGGAAGCATAGATGGTCTTGCCCGAGCTGCCCACGTTATACGTGCCGCTCTCTCCTGCCGCGCCGACCGCAAGATTCCCGCCCGTGACGGTGACGCCGCCTTCGAAGCGAGCTTTCAGCGTGCTACCTGTCTTCGCCTGCAGGGTATTCTCGCCGCCCGTGTACTGCACGGAAGAGCCGCCCGAGAAAGAGAAAGCGCCATTCGGCGCGTAAAGATGCGCCGCCGTGGCTTTCGAAGAGCCGCTGACATTGATCACCGTTCCCGTGCCGCCGACATACATATCCACGGAAGAGAGCGTGCCCGCCGTCTGCGTAAAGTTATAACATTGGACCTTACAAGCGGTCATCGTGCCGCCGCTCATCGTGATGCCGTTCGTGACTTTGCTCTTGGCGTTATTTCCGCCCAAAACGGCATTTCCTTTTATGACGAGGCTCTTGCTCGCCACGCCGCCCACCTTTGCCGTGGAATCAAGCGTGATGGCGGAGCCGGTACAAGTCAGCGTGCCCGCGACGACGCAGCCTGCGCCGATCGTATAAGAGGTCTGCGCCTCGGATATGGTCATATTCCCATTCACGGTCACTTTGCTCAGCGTGCCCGAAGCAAGGGCGCGCACATAAAGGTCTTTCCCGACCACGAGATCATAATTACCGCTGACGAGCGTGCCGTTCACGCGAAGATCATTCGTGACGTTGAGCGCGCCCGAGAGCTCGACGGTGCAGCCCGCATCCGACGCCTCGATGGAGCCGAAAGTGCCTTTAAACTGCAGCTTCCCATTCGACTTGCTCCAATACGTGCCCGCGACGCTGCCATTTCCCGTCATCGTGAGATTCCCCGAGAAATGATAGACGGAGAAGATCTTTCCTTGCAGGACCAGATTTCCTTTGAGATACAGGACGGAAGCCGTGCGGTTCGTCGACAAAGAAGAGGTGTCCTTCACGGTGAAAGTCTCGACGTCCGCATAGATCACCGCCGCCGACGTGCCGGAGCCGCTGGGGACGCGCAGATGCGCGCCGGCATTCAGCTCGACTTCTTTCGCATGGATGTAATAATTTCCGAAAAGATAGGTATTCGCCGCGGCGGAGGAGCCGAGGATGACTTTGCCTTTGCTCGCGGCTGTAGAGGCGGAGCCGACTCTCCCCTGGGAGCCCGCGAGCATATTCACGTACTGCCCGATCTCAAGCCCGACCTCATTATTCGTGAGACTGCCCTTTCCGCTCGTCTCGCAATTTACGTTCAGCTGGGAGCCGCTTCGGAGCATCGTGATCCCATTCGTGACGAGGGGGCTCGTGGAACCGTCTCCATAGACTTTCAAGTATTGCTTCATTTCGACGAGGCAATACGCGATATCCATCATCTTGAGCTCGCCGCAACGTCCGATGATCTGCGTCGTGACCGTGCCATTCGTCAGGCAGACGTCGCGCGGGGCGCCCTGATCGCCCGCTTGGATGATATCGAGCTTTGCGCCGTTCATATTGACGAGATGTTCGCCCGACGTGTAATAAAGATCTCCATTCTGCCAGAGACGATGGATATAAACATGCGGATTCCCGAATTGATTCTGATAACCATTCGTCACGGTCTGATCCGCTGCGGCGCCGAAAATGGCGCGGGAATTCAAAAGATAAATACTGTCGAAGGGGATCCAGACCGAAGTGAGCGGCGTGTACTTGCCGCTTGCGCTGGAATTCTCCACGTAAATGTCGCCGATGATCCTCACCCATTCGTCGGTATCTCCGAGCGAGAGAGAGCCGCAAGTATGGATGATCTTATTCGCGCTGTGCGCATTATTATATCCTCTGAAGATGCCGATGCCGCCGAAGAGGATCTCGTATTGCGGCGTGGCACCTTTCTGCGCGAGCCAATTTCCATACGTGGTATTCGTCTTCAAAGTCAGCTTGCCGATGCATTCCACCTTGCCGCCGACGACGCCCGCATTCACCGTCACATCCCCTTTGGACTGCACGTTTCCGAAGACGATCGCGCCGCTCTGAATGGTGACCTTTCCCGTGGCGATGACGTCGCCCATCACGACGGCGCCTTTCGAGATGGTGACGGCGCCATTCGCATAGACGCTGCCATCCACCCAAGTATTATAGACATGCAGCATATCGTGACCTTTGATCGTGACGTCGCCACGCGCATAGATGCTGCCCGTGATGTAACAATATTCGCCCATCGTGACATTGCCCATCGCGACGAGATTCACCGCCTTGCGCTGCGTGCTGACCGTGGGAAGGTCCGCCGAACCGTCCGTGGCGGTCTCGACATACCCTGCGGAATTCACCATATGATTATGCATCAAAATCTCTTCATCGCTGAGCGTGATATCTCCGCGGGCGAAGATGCTATTCGTCACGAAGCTGCCCTTATTGATGGTGACATTCGCGTCGCAATGGATGCCGTTCGTGCCCGTAACTTTCACGTTCTTCAGCGAAAGATTTCCATACGCGGTAAGGTCTCCTTTGATGGACTTCTGCGTCTCGGCGCTCTTCGTCCCGCCGTAGATCTTGGTGTCGCCCGTCGTCGTCAGGTTTCCATTCATATCCACGCCGAGATAGAAAGGCGAATTCTTCACCGTATCGTCCTCACCGACATAGACATAGACGTTGATGGGGGTGGAGGCGCTGGTATCCGCGAAATCGAAGCTGACTTCGTCTTTATTCGTCAGGATCACGTCATACTTATCGAAAGCATTCTTCAGCTTGGGCATGACTTCTTCCGCGTCTTCCTCACAGCTGAAGACCGACGTGACGATGGAAAGCGAATTATTATAAACGCAAGCGACCTTGACCTCGAGCACATGATCGTTATAACCATTGCCGGCGCTGTCTTTCGCATAAGAGATACGCACCGTGCCTTCCACAAGCTCCGTGCGCGAATCGTCCTCGACGTAATACTTGCCCGTGACGCAGGGGGAAGACTCATCCTCCGCGATCTGCGCGTCCAAGGTCTCAATGATGGAATTGATATTATAGCCGTCCTTAAACTGCTCTTTGATGGCGAGCCCGATGGACTTGGCATAGAAATAGCTCTGGTCATCCGACGCGGTCAGGACCGCCTCGCTGACGGAGGAAGAAGCGAGCGCTGTAATGGCGACGATGACGGTGGCTAAGAGAAACAGCACCATCACCGCGTATGTAAGGGCGACGCCCTTTTTATTCTTACAGCATTTCGCAAGCGTCATACGCCACCTCCATAATCATTATACATAATGATTAATGATCAGCCTCGAATTACTAACATAATTTCTTCGAAATTTAATCGTTTCGTAATACTTTTATTCCCCTTCTTCCCCTTCTTCTTCCGGCGCGTTGAGACGCTCGAGCTCGTCGGCATACGTCAAGAGATCGCTATTCGCGGTCATCAAGGCGTACATCGTGATCGTGCCCGTCTTTTCGCCGGTGAGGTAATTCACGCCCGTGACATGCAAGGAGCCTTTCGCCGCGACCTGCTGCAGATAAAGGATGAGCGCGCCGAAATGATCCTGATTCAAGCCGGTCAAGGTGAAATCAAGCTCAAGGGACGCCTTGGGATTTTCCATATCGCTGAATTCGATGGCACGCTTCGCGACCGTGATGGTATACTCCGAATTTCCCACGACGATGACCTTTTCGACATTCTCCTCTTTATTCGTATCCGTGACGTCCTCGAAGTCCAGAAGCCTGTCTTCGGGGTTATTGCTCTGCACGCCGCCGATATACTGCAAGGAATTGATCCACTGCGTGTCGACATTATAGGTCTCGGCATACGCCATGATGCTATTCGCGATGCGAGCCGCTTCCTCCATCTTCTCTTTGGTCTTATCGTCGAGGTGATCCTGCGCCTGACGGACATTCTCCGCGTCGGAGGAATTTATGCCCATTTCGCGAAGCTCGGCGAGCTCCGCCGCAAGCTTCTCATTCAGCTCTTCCGTCGCCGTGGCGATATTCTGCAGCTCGGTGCGGCAGTCCAAGACGCCCACCGAAGGCATCACGATCGCAAGGGCGACGACAAAGACGATGGCAAGGACGACCAATAATATTTTATCTCTCTGCGTAATCTTCATTTCTTCACCCTCCTTATCAATACTCACCCGTGAACTGCAGTTCTACCGTGTAAATGTAATATTCGCTTCCTTCGCTCGTCTCCGCCGAATCCTTTACAGGATTCGCCACCTTGAAGAAGGGCGAGCTCGTGAAGCAATCCAAATATCCCGGGAGGTCATTCTCCTTAGGGAGAAGGAGCTTGAAAGAGAGCTTCGGCTCCGTCTTATCAGACGCTTCCTCGAGATCCGGCAGGAGGTACGTGAGCTCATCCACGGCGTAAGAGACGAAATCCGTCTGCGCGTCGGAAAGCCCTTGTTGCGTCTTGAGGTCATTGGAATGCGCCTCCAAGATGTCGAACATACGATTGAAGACGCTCTTCACGGGGCAAAGCATCACGTTATACGTGACGTCGCGGCTCACGATATAGCCCGTCTTCTGGATGGAAATGCCGTCTATATCGAGCTTCATAAAGGGCGAATTCCCCTCCAAGATCGAGCCATTCATCAGATCCGACGCGAGGGACGCCACGCCGTAATCGTCGCCCGTGAAGACGATGACCATATATCCGCGATAATAACCATGCCAGATATTGGTCTCAGGCTCCTCTTTTTGCGCCTTCTCGAGCTTCTCCAAGGCGGAATAGAAGAGGGACTTTTCCGACTCTTCGATGTCCGTCGCATTACTATCCTCCTTGGAATAAAGATCTTTGCGCACCTGAGCATAATCCCACGGCGTGAAACGCTCTTCGCTCTCGGGATCGATATCATTAAAAGAGAAGCCGCCGCCATTATAAGAGAGGATGGCGTCATGCACGGCATTTACTTCCGTCTGCGTGGCGTGAGGATACATCCTGGACTCACTCTCCGTAAAGGAGTCGATGGCGCCCGCCGTCTCGGTATTCGCGATGACGCTCTGATATTTCTTCGACTTTTCGATGATCGTCTTATTCTTCTTGGTGACCTGATAATTATTCAAGGTCTGTTGTTTCGCGGCGTAGCTTGCCTTCTCTGTGGAAACGCGCATATTGAAATACACCGCCACGCCGATCGCGACGACGCAGACCACGATCGCAAGCACGACGACATAGAAGAAGCCGGAGCGCTTGCTCCCTTTGGCTCTCTCGCCGCCCGCCGCTTTAAACAGGTTTATATCGTTCTTCTTCATGCTGTCACCTCCTCAGGAAAGCGCCGATCGCGCCGCTGTACTTATTGAAATCGAGGACGTCCACGCCTTTCACGAAGGAGGGAATGGGAAGGTGGGATATCATCATATTCATGGACTCCGCGAGCCCTTGCAGGACTTCGTCGTCGAGGGAATCGACATTGCCCGTCACGTAGATCGCCGTGACATTCACGCCGGCGCGCGACTCATAGAAATTGATCACGCTCTTGACATTGCTCGTGAGCTCGGAAAGGATGGCTCTCGCATCCGCGCCTTCGCCGACATACATCGTGCTGCTCTTGGAGAATTTCCTCACGCCGGAGTCAAAGACGTAAAGCGAGATGAAGCTCCCTTTATAATCGAGAAGCACGAACGTATCCTCCAAGACGTTCTTATTCGTCTTGCAGAAGCGCTCGATGAGCTTGCTCATGCTGTTCGGCGCGATGTCGAGGACGGTGGGACGCATCCCGAGCTCCGTCGCCGCGATATGCAAGCTGTCGATCGCGTCATTGGAGACATAGGTCACGGTGATGCGGGCTCTCTTCTTCCCTTCTTCATTCTTGAAGACGCCTTCCACCGTATAATCGAGGGTATTATTCGCCATCTTACTGTCGCTGAATATTTCATTCGCGACGATGAGCTTGACTTTATCCTCGGAGACGTCCGGCACATTCATCTCACGGAAGATCACGCGCGGATTATCCAAGACGTACGTGAGATTCGTATTCTTGATCCCGCCCGACGTGATACATTCCTGCAAGACCTGAGAGAAAGCCATAAGATCCTTGATATTTCCGCTTTCCATCGATCCCACTTTCGTATCGATCTCGTAACACTTATTGATGATGATCTTGCCGCCGCTCGACTTGCCGTCGACGATCTTAATCTTATCATCGCTGATATTGACACATAGCATAGTTCTTCCCTCCGTTTATACTTCCATGTTGTACGATGAGAACATCGGCAACAAGATAGCCAAAATAATAAGCACGATGACGCCTGCCATCACGATGAGCATCACGGGCTCCAAAAGCGCGGTGAGCGCCTTGGTGGCGGCGTCGGACTCTTCATCGAAATAATCCGCCACGCGCAAGAGCACCTCGCCGAGAACGCCCGACTCTTCACCGACGAAGATCATGCTCGTCAGCATCGGGTCGAAGACGTCGATGGACGCCATCGCTTTCGAGATGCTTTCACCTTTTTTCACGCGATAAATGGCGTCTTCCATCTTCTCCGAGACATAGACGTTTCCGACGATCGCCGTACACATCTGCATGGCGTCCAAGAGCTGGATGCCGCCATCATAAAGCGTCGCGAGCGAGCGGGCGAAACGCGCCGTATAGATCATCCGCATCAATTTTCCGATCTTCGGCATCGTGATCTTGAATTTATCCAATTTATATCGCACTTTCTCGATATTCTTGATCATCGGGACGATGATGATGAGGAAGATGACGCCGACCGCGATGAAGATGAAGTTATCCACGATGAAGTCCGAAAGCCCCATCAGGATCTTGGTCAAGGTGGGCAAGGACTCTTTCTCCATCGTGGAGGTCAGCTTCGGCAAGACCACCGCCACCATCAGGATGACGACGCCGAGCGTGACGAAAGCGAGCACTTTCGGATATCGCAGAGCGGCTTTGACGCTATTACGCGTCTTTTGCTCCTTTTCGAAGTGATCCGCCAGTTTATTCAAGCTATTATCGAGATCACCGCTCATCTCGCCCGCTTTCACCATATTCAACATAAGAGGAGGATACGCCCTGCCCTGCGCATTGAGCGCGTCGGAAAGCGAATTACCTTTCTGCACCATTTCATAGATCTTCCCGAGGGACTCTTTGAGGGGACCTTTATCCAGCTTACCGTAAAGCATATCGAGCGCGGAAGCAAGCGGAAGACCCGCCTTCAAAATGGCGGCGAGCTGACTGCAAAAATTCCCCACCGCTTTGAGCGGAAGCGGCTTCCCGCCTCCGGAATCACCGGACAGCTTGGTGAATTTCACACAAGTATTGCCCGATTTCGCGACGAGCTGCTTCAGCTCTTCATCATTATTCGCGATCATCGTGCCCCGAACGGTCTTGCCGTCCGGAGTCAACGCTTGATAACTGTATTTCTGCATGATATCCTCCTTTTTCCTTTTCCGTTAAAGCCGAATGCACCTTACAATGACTTCATTTCGAAGGCCGTTCCCGTTCCCGACGGGGCGGAATACGACGCATACCCCGTCAGTCTCGGATAGATGATCTTCGAAATGTGGCTGTTATTTCCGTCCGGGAGCATGCCGCCTGTCGCCACGATGCCCGCGATCTTTTTATTGAAGGCATAATAGATCGGGAGGGTCACGTCGCCATGGGACTCACCCGCATGGAGGGTGCAATACTTATTGATTCCGACAAAGTTTCCGTCGGCGTCTATGCTGAGACAATTCACCGGCGTATACCAGACAAGCGTATTATTGCTGCCGAGATTCGTCTCGATGTCGCCCTTATTCACCGCCGTGTCCGGCATAAAGATGATCGCACCGGAGAAGGCGCCCGCCGCTATGGTCATATCATTGGAATTTATGGTCACGAGCTTAAGATTCGAGCACTTTCCGAATGCGTCTTTCGCAATGCTCTTCAAGCCGTCGCCGATATAGACTTCGACAAGCGTGGCGCTGCGAGAATACCTCGTGCCGCTATATGCGCCGGAGATCAGGCTGTACTCGCCCGCTTCATACTTATAAGCGCCGTTCGCGTCCTCATAATAACCGAAGAATGCTTTCTCTCCGATCTCGAGGCTACTCGCCGTCTTGATCGTGACACGGATAAGGCTCGTGCCCGCGAAGGCGTAAGCGCCGATCTTGGAGGGCTGACCGCTGATCTTCAAGCCGATCTCATTCTCCTCGTCGAAGAACTCCGTTCCGAAGTACTGCAATGCCGTACAGCCATAGAAGGCGTAATCGTCGATGACTTTCAAGATCTTGAATTCGCCTGCATTGAAGCTCTTATTTCCGCGGAAGGCGGCGTACGCCACACGCGTGATCGCATAATCCTCGAAGGGCTGACCGACGAGATCCTCGCCGACCTTTTCGACATGACCTTTCGTCGAGAGCTCTGCGAACTTGATCGCCACCGCACTTGCGGTCACATTCGACGCATCTTTCCTCTTGATGAGGAGGTCATTGACAGCGTAATAATCGCCGCTCGTGGAATTGGACTTGATCTCGCGGAGGTAAGGCGTGTTATGCAAGCTGCCCTCGCCCTCCGCATTATCTTCCGCAAAGCTCTTAAGCGCCGCGCCGAAGGCAAAGGACGAGATGCTGCTATCCGCGAACGCCGCCTTGCCGACCGTATTGACCTCCAAGACGGAGACATCCGAGAGCGTGGCGACCTTATAGAAGGCATAATCTCCGATCTCTTTCACCTTGGACGGGATCGCGGAGATCTTGCTCTCCGCAAAGGCATAATCACCGATCTTTTCGACGTTCCTGTCGATGGAGTAAGCCGTCTCGGAAGTGACGTTCAGACCTGCCTGATAGAAGGCATAATCTCCGATCTCGTCCACCTGGGCGCCATTTCCAAGCGCGATCGTAAGGGTCTTGAGGGCGACGGCGCCGGAGAATGCCGACGCGCCGATCGTGAGATGCGCGCCCGGCTGCAGCTCGATCATGAGCGAGGCAAGTGCCGTAGCGTCTTTAAACGCCGATGCGCCGATCGAAGAGGTCTTGTCGTCGATCGAAGAGGTCTCGCCGGCGGCGAAGACAAGGCTCACGGAGGCAAGCATCGTGCAGCCGTCCGCGGCGTTCTGCTCCACAGTCTTGAGGCCACACTCCACCGTAAGCGCGGTCATTGCGCTATCCTTAAACGCATTTTCCCTGATGGTCTCCACGCTGCCGAATTCGGCGGTGAAGGTAGAAAGCGAGATATCGGCAAAGGCTTTCTTTCCGATCTCTGCCACCTTATCGACGGAGACCGAGGTAAGCTTTGTCTCGGCGAAGGCTTCCTCGCCGATGGTCACGTCATGCTTGCCATTGATCGTAAGCGAAGTGATCTTCGTGCCGTAGAAGGCGCGATATTCGATGCTCTCGATCTCACTGCCCGCGCCGAAGACGACGGAAGTGAGCGCCGAGAAGCCCTTGAAGGCATTGCGATTTATGGTCCTCACGGTATTCGGGATGCTCACCTTCTCGACGAAGTCATTCGTGCCGAGCCCGTCACCGCCGAGTTTAAGACCGAGGACGCGGACAGGATTTCCGAGGCGATACTCGGGGATATAAAGGGTGCCGTTCTTATAATAATCGATATTCACCCTCTTCTTGCCGGTCTCCTCGTCCGTCGTGAACTTTTGCGACTCGGGAATATTCTTATTCTTAACGTAGCCTTCCGCATCCTCCGTAAGGCCAATAATCGCGCAGAACCCGTCGACCGTATCCCAGGTAAAGGCAACGTAAGGCGTGAAGAGGTTCCAAGCATTCATATCGGGATCTTTCGCCTCGAAATAGATGATGACGTTATTCGCATTCATCGGCACATCGATCTTGATATGCTCACCCTCCGTCACCACGGGAGAGAGATTAAAGATGGCGGTGCCTTCGATCAATGCGTCGAAGTCGAAGCCTTGCGGCTCTTCCTCCTCATCTTCGACCGACGGAATATTCTCCGCTTCTCTCCAGAGATCGTCATCGACATTCGCCCAGACGTCATTCTCGAAGAGGACGTACGTGATATACGACGTGGTGCTATAGAAGGCGCCTTCGCCGATATAGACGACGGATTTCGGGATGTAAAGCGTCGAGAAGGAATCGGCGTTGCAGCCGGAGAAGGCCTCCGAGCCGATATACAGCTGACCGCCATCGTCATCTGCGACATTCCAGAGCTCGATCGTCTCGATCGCCGCGCAGCCCATAAAGGCGCCCTTGCCGATCATCGTCACTTTGGACGTGCCTGCCGAGACCTCCACGGGGAGCGCTTTCAAGGAGCTATTCGCCGCAAAGGCATAGGCGCCGATCTTCTTGACATACGCAGACATCTTGACCGTTCCCAGATTCGTACAGCCGCGGAATGCCTCTTCGGGGATCTCCGTGACGCCGTCTCCGAGCGTCGCCGTCTGCAGCGCGGTATTATTCCTGAATGCGCCGGGGGCGATGGTCGTAATATTCTTGAGGAGGACGAGGTGATCCGCCATGCCGCCGGAGAAGACGGAGGCCTTCGTCGTCGCATTGCCGACCGCCGTCACGTATTTCACCAGGTACGTCCCATCGACATTCTCCTTGCCGACATACATCGGGATCACGAAAGTATCCACGCTGACTTTCAGCCTCGTGACCGTGAAGGTGGCGGCTTTACCGTCATTGTCGTCGTATTCGAAGTCATTCTTGCTCGTGACCTTGACTGCCTTTTCATGCGTCTTGAGCGCACGGGCGAGATCCGAACCGTCGGGATAATAGACGTACGTCGAGGAAAGGAAGGCATTCGTGCCGGACGCATTGCCCTCGAAATGGACCTCCGTGATATTCGCATTCGCAAACGCCTCGTCGAAGACCGTGATCTCCTCGGAGGGAACCACGATGACGGAGGACTTCTCGAAGGTGAGTCCGACGAAGGCATACGCGCCGATCTGCGTCACGGAATAATCCGCCTTATCGGGCATGATCTTCGAGGGCGTGACGAGCACGTAACGACCCTCGCCGTCCGTATCTGCGTAATGCGCATCCGCCGCCACATAGCTCTGCAAGACGCTATGGAGCTTGACGGAGACGTCGCTGAGATATTCATAAAGGATGCCGGACTCATAGCGATAATAGCCATTGTCATAATCCTCGCCGAAGGTGATCTCCGCAAGGTTGCTCGCGCCCGCAAACGCGCCGCCGCCGATCCAAGCGATGCTTTCGCCGAAGGAAAGCGACGTGACCGCCGTGTCATTGCGGAAGGCATGCGCGCCCAAGGAGACGACATTCTCCAGCCCGACGATGTCACTGACGGAAGAATCCGCAAAGGCATAGTCACCGATGGTGTCCGTCGCCTCGTCCAGAATCAGCTCGGAGATGCCGCTCTTATAGAAGGCGCCGTAACCGATCGCTTTTGTCCCCTTCGGGAGGGTGAAGCTATCCGCCTCGCCCGTCAGGAAGAAGAGGAGCGTCTCTCCGTCCGTGAGATAAGCGTATTGCAAAGCGGAAGAAGTCTCTTCCCAATCCTCATTCAGCACCACGCTGTAATAAGAGATCAAAGTGTACGTTCCGTTCGTGACCGTGACGGTCTTGAAGTACGCACCACCCTCCTCCGAGAAGGTCTCGCTCTTCGTGCCGACAAGGTCGATCGAGCTAAGCTCATTTCCGAAGAAGGCGCCGTCATCGATATTGCGCAGATACTTGGAGAGCGTCAAGGAAGTGATCCCCTTCTCCGCCAAAGCATTAGCGCGAAGCGCCGTGACCTCGCGGCCGTTGATATAAGCGGGGATCACGACATTCGAATGATCGTGACAGGTCTTCAAGCCGAGGATCTCCGCATAATTCTCACGGAGCTTGACATCGAAGCAGGTCTTCGGCGTATGGAAGATGGCTTTCAAGGTATCCTTATTCTCATCGACATAGTCTGCAAGCGCGCCGTACATCGGCACGTCGAGCACGACATTCTTGTCGAAGATGCCCTTCTCCGTGATCACGATGTCATCATCGAAGAAGATGGACTCGAGATTGCCCGTATTATTGAAGGCGCCCTTCTTGATCTCGGTGACGCTGTCGGAGACGATGACGTGACGCAAGCTGCATCCGTCGAAAGCGTAAGCATCGATGGAATAGACGTCTTGCGGGATCACGTAAGAGGCGTCGTCCGTGAGCGGCACACGCGCGGCGGGATAAAGCTTCAACTGCCACTTATAATAGACATTATCATTCTCATCCACGAAGGCTTGCTTCATATAGAGAACGCTGTCGCTGTCATTGCGGAAATACGCATTCTTCTTGCTGACTTCCACACCCGTGAGGAGCGGCGTGGAGCGGAAGGCGCCCGCGCCCATCTTCTCAAGGCTGCTTCCGATGATGACCGTCTGCAAAGCGGCATTCTCCGCAAAGGCTTCCTCGCCGATCTCGACCACGCTGTCCGTAATATTCACGGAAGTGAGCGCCGTCTTCGCGAAGGCTCTCTCTCCGATCTCGGTCACGCGAATGCCGAGCGACATCTTGGCAAGACCATAGCTGACATTCAGATCCAAGGTCTTCCCGTCTTCGCGCGCAGACTTCGTGAGCTCGATGCGGAGACGCGCCGAACCGGCTTCTTCGCGCAAGATGATTCGGAGGTCGTCAACGATCGCTTCGCGATAAGCATTCCCCTCGCTGTCATGGAGGAGGACGCTCGAAGCGATGCCGCCATTGACATAGATCTTCCACTCGCCGAGGCCCTCGATCGCATGGATCTCATAACCATTCACGATGGTCTGGAACGTGCTTCCGCTCTTGGTCGTGACTTTCACCTCTCTTGCGTCCATGCCGTCCTCATAAACGGTGACTTCATTCTTGAAGACTTCGATCGCGGAAGAATCTTCCTGCGCTTTGATGCTGATCTTTCCGTCCGTGCCCTCAAAGGCATACTTGCCGATCTTGCGCACGGAGGACTTAAAGGTGACCGAGGTCAAATACTTGCTGTCCTTAAAGCAACCTTCGGGGATCTCCTTGACATTCTGCGGAATGACGACGGAGACAAGCCCGCTCTCCGCAAAGGCGTAAGCGCCGAGGGTCTTCACATAGAGCGTGAAGGCGTCGCCCGGGAGCGCCGTGAGGGAGCTCGTGCCCGCGAAGGCGTAATCACCGATCGAAAGGATCTTTCCGCCGTCCTCCACCGTGACCGTCTGCAGATACTTCGCATTCCTAAAGAGCTCGTCGGGGATATTCGAGAGGCTCTTCGGCAGCAAGATCTCCGTAAGCGCCGTATTCGAGAAGACGCCCTTTCCGACCGTCTTCACGGCGCCGAGATACACTGTGGAGAGACTCGTACAATCCGCAAAGGCATAATCGCCGATCGAGACGATGCTCGTCGTGCTGAAATCCACCTCATCGAGCGCAGCGCAGCCCGCGAAGGCATAAGCACCGATCTCCGTCAACATCGAATTCTCCGGGAAAGGCAAGGTGCTGATCTTGGATCCGGTGAATGCATAAGCGCCGATGGAGACGACGGTCTCGGGGATATTCACCGATTCGAGACTGCTGTCGCCATAGAAGAGCCTGTCGCTGATCTTCGTGATACGCGGGAGCGCAACGCTCTCCAACGCCACGCACTTCTCGAAGGCGCCCTCGCCGATCGTCGTCACGCCGGACGGGATGGACGTCAGATCGGTGACCTTGGAAACATTATAGAAAGCATATGCGCCGATCTTGCGGATGCTGTCCACATAGAGATCGGGCCAGCTCACCTTCGTCGCGGAAGCGGCGACGGCAAGCACTTTGATCACGCCGGTCTTGGTGATGAGCATCGTATTCATGCGGTCGGTGGCAAAGCTGCTCGAATTCGTATAGAACGCCGTCACTTGCGTGAGACCCGCGAGCGCGCCTTCCTTGATCTCCGTCACCGAAGGCTTCACGGTAAACGTGGCGCTCTTTCCGCTGATGGAGAACGCAGCATACAAGGTCTTCTCGCCCGAATCGTACAGCGTCTTCAGAACGCCGTTCTGCGCGGTATACACGAAATTCGAATTCGTGGAGATGATCTCCTGCGTAGCGACGCTCGTTATATTCTCAAAGGTGCCGACGAAGACATAGTTTCCGATCGTGGTGAGATATTCCGGAAGGCGAATGCTCTTGAGCTTCGGCAGGTGCGCAAATGCGCCGTCGCCGATGGTCGTGACTTTTCTGCCCTTCAAATAGGTCGGGAGAACGATATTCTCGATATCCGAGCCGTCGAAGGCGTCGATCGAAACCTCGAGACCATTTACGACGGAATACGTAAAGTGCTCGGAAGCCGTGACCTCATAATAGGTAAAGGTCGTATGCGCCGCAAGGTAGGAAGTCAGCGATTCGTACTTGGATCCATAGATCGTCACGGAATTCGCGGTCGAAGTGATGGCATTCGTCCCAAGGACGGGCGTGCCTTCGATATAGACCTTGACCGCGGTCGCAAGCTTGAAGGCGTCGTCACCGATATTCTTCACGCTGCCCGGGATCACGATCTCGGAAAGCTGCGATCCCACAAAGCTGCCCGCGGCGATCTCCGTGACCGTTTCGGGGATATAAAGCGAAGTCAAGCTCGACGTATTCGCGCCGTTTTTGATGGCGATCTCGACGATCTTCATTCCGTCGTAATAAGCGGGGATCTTGAGCTCCGTGAGTCCTGCCTGAATGCCGACGAGCTTGGCGGTATTCGCATCTTTCGCTTCCACGATGAGCCTCTGCGTCGTACTGTCGTCGGGGACCAGTCTCGACGTCACTTTGAGCAAGGCTTTCACGCCGTTCACGCGGGAAACGAGCGGATCGGTCTCCAAAAGGACAGTACCGCCGGATCCCGTCGCATAGCTCATATCCGCAAAGGTCTCGGAAAGCGTATTAAAGGGAGCTACGACCGTAAGATTCTTGCCGCAATCCTCGAAGACGTCGTCATCCAAGGTCATTAAATACGTGGAGCCTTCGATATAGACTTCATTCAAAGACGTACAATTCTGGAAAGCATTCGCGCCGATATCGACCTCATCGGTATTCCCCACAAAGACCACTCTTTCGAGATTCTTCATGCCGGCGAACGCCGCCTGCCCGATCTCCGTGACGGATGCCGGGATATAAAGCTCTTTCACCGTCTTGACATTCTTAAAGGTCTTATCGGGGATCACATTCACGCCGTCCGGGATGATGAAGATCTCGCCGATCTTCGAAGTATCCGTCGCGACGATCTTTACGATCGTCGTCTCGGAATCGATCTTTTCTTCAATGATCTTGATCGCGCCTCTCGAGACGACGGGACGATACGGGAATCCATACGCCGTGGCGTAATTCTCGATGACCGTCTTCTCCACGCCGAAGACCGTGAAGGTGTCCGCCTTCGCTTTCTTCGAGGTCGAAGAAGCCGAAATGATCGCCGCGGAGAACGCCGCGCCCAACTCCGGGTTTGCCTGCTGGACGTCCGGCTCGAAGCTGCCCAAGGTCACATTCTCCGCAAGGAAGATGATGGATCTGAGGTCTTCGCAATCCACAAAAGCGTCATCCGCGATCTTGCGCACGGAAGCGGGGATCGTGACGGAAGTGACGCCTTTACCCTTGAAGGCGCCCGCCGCGATATTCACCACGCCGTCCGGCACGACGACGTCCCCTTGCTCATAAGAAGCATAGAGGGTGACAAGATCCTTCGAAAGGATCATCGGGACTTTCGCGCCGCTGATCTTTGACGTATAGTAACGGTTATCGTCTTCTATGGTGAAGTTATCTTCATCGATATTCGTGCAATCGCCGAAGGGATTTCCGTGGAAAGTCTTCAGGGACTTGCCGAGCGTGACAGAGATCACGCCGTCACAGCCGCGGAAAGCGTCCTCTCCGATCTCCTCGAGCGTATCGACGAGAGAATCCGCAAGGTCGATGCTCGTAATGCCCGAGCATCCGTCGAAGGCGCGAGCGCCGATATACGTGACGCTCATCGGCTGGATCGACGAGATATGCAAGATACCGGCGAAGACATTCTTTCCTTCGACTTCATAATCATAAACGCTTTGCGCGAAGCCGTCCTCCGCGATGCCGACCACTTTATAGCAGACGCCGTTCTCCGCATAACCGTAACGCGGCAAAGTGAGCGTGATCGTGCCCGAAACATCGCTGAGCTTCGCCCATTCTTCGGACGCCGCGATCTCCACGCCGCCCTTCTCTTCCACATACGTGAAAGTGAAGTACTTATTGGCGCAATAGCTATGCTTGCCGCCGAAGGTCACGGTAGGATGCGTCGGCGTCGTGTCATCGGGATAATAGAGCGCGGCAGAGAGCGCGGCGCTTCCCGTAAATTTGATATTCGCGACGACATTGATCTCCTGCAAGTCGGTGAAGCGAGAGAGGATGGAAGCGTCTATCGCCTTCAAGGAAGCCGGCAGATTCATCACTTTCACATTCTTCAGGCATTGCTCCGAGAAGGCTGCCGCAGAGACGGAAGAAGCCTCGTCCAGATTCAAGACGCTGCTGCTGACGTCATACGCATAGACAGCTCTCCAACCGTTATCGCGGACATACAAGACGCCGTTCGTCGCCTTATAATAGCCGCTGCCGTCCAAGCCGATCACATGCTTCAAATTCGAGCAACCGGCAAAGATCGTCGCATAATCGGCGTCGTTATTATTTCCGATATTGTAAAGGTCGGACGAGAAGGTCACTTCATTCAGCAAGACGCAGCCGTTAAAGACGTCCGTTCCGATGTCGATCACACCGCCGAGCTCCGCCTTTCCGAGAGAAGTACAGCCGAGGAACGCCTCCTTTCCGATCTTGGAGAGGCGGCTGTCCGTCACTTCGTTCATTTCGATGGAGACGGACGCAATGCTCGTCTCGGAGACGAAGGCTCTCGGCGCGATCTCTTTCACGTAAAGTCCGCCGATGGTCGCGGGGATAAAGACCTTGGAATGTCCGCCGTTCGCGCAGATATGATCTCTGAGTCCGAGGATGCGGATGGCGACGCCGGAATAAGCATTGCTGATGACTTCGTACTCGAAGCATTCTTCCCACCTGCGATAGTCGTCCATATCATCCACGATGGTCACCGTCGCGCGATAGCTATCCAAGAAATACTGCTTGAGATGCTCCGCGCTCTTCCTGATCTGCAAGAGTCGGACCGTGGCGCTCAGCCCGTAAACGAGGCTATCGTCATCCACGATCTTTTCGCCGATATTCTCGACGTCGCCGAGGAAGCGGAGCTGCGTAAGCGCCGTACAGCCTTTGAACGCCCCATCGCCGATCGTATTGACCGTGGCAGGGATAAATAGCGCGCGGAGCGAAGTACAGCCATAGAAGGCGTGATCCTCGATCGTCCTCAAGGTGTCCGGCAGGATCACGGTATGCAGATTCACACACTTATTGAAGGCATGATCCTCGATGACCTTGACATAAGCGCCGAGCTTCACGGAGGTCACTTTCTTGCCCTGCGTGCCTTGGAAGGCATAAGCGGCGATCTTCGTGATCTTCTTATCATTCAGCATATCGGGCAAGATGACGGTGGTCGCCGTGCCGATGTACTCCGTGATCTCATAGCCGCCGTCATCGGAAGGCACGGCAGTGAAGGACGTGCTCGTGCTGTTATTGATGTAGGTCGTCACCGGGATATACGTGATATTATGCGCGGAGCAATAATTCTTTACGCCGTAGCCGGAGAGCTCCGCCGCATAGACTTTCAGCCCGACCGGATTTCCGAAGGTGTCGTCTCCGCTGATCGAAGTAATGGACGTATTCTGGAAGACGAGCTTCTTCAGATTACAGCCCTTGAAGGCATCATCCCCGATAGAGGTCACATAGGTGGGAATGGTCACGGACTCGATCTCCGCATTATCTTCGAAGGCTCCCGCCTTGATCGCGACGACATTCTTTCCATTGATCTTCGTGGGAATGACGACATTCTTATGCGAAGAATTGCAGACATGATCCAAGAGGCCATTGATGGTCACGCTGCTCTCACCCACCGTACAATCGAAGCACTCCCAAGTCGTGCCGAGATTAAAGGTGATGCCCTGCTCTTCGCAATATTGATCGAGGTTGCTCGCCGTCAAGCCGTAGACGATGAGCTCATCGAAATTACAACCTTCGAAGAGATTCAGCGCCGGATTGGTGGCGGAATCATCTTGCGCATCCTTGCCGAGCAACGGATTGGACTTCACGTAAAGCTCGCGGAGATTCGTCGCGTCCAAGAAAGCGGTGTAACCGATGAGATTTATGCTCGCCGGTAAATCGATCTGCACGGCGGTCGTCTTTTCAAAGGCGGAGGTGCCGATCTTCGTCACGCGCTTATTCTTGATATATTCGGGCACGACGACCTTGGAGGAAGTTCCTTTATACTTCGTGATCTTTGCCTCTCCGTCATTCACCGGCAAAGTGTCGAAATTCTTATAAGGCTCGCAGATATTGCACTCGATCTTGATGCTGTCGAGATAAGTCGTGAGCTCCGCCATCTCGGAAGGCGCGAACGCCGTAAAGGTGGGCGACTCGCCGAAGACCGCTTCCGAACCGAAGCTATAGACATACGATCCGGGATTATCGCTATTATCATTGAAATACACCGTGTCGAAAGGCACGCCGTCGAAAGCGTGACTGCCGATCGCGGAGGGCAAGAACTCGATATAATGCAAGGACGTACAGCCCGCGAAGGCGTAATCACCGATCACGCGGACGTTCTTGAGATCGATCTTCTCAAGGAGGGTGTAATTCGCAAAGGCATAGCTCGCGATCGCCACGCAATTATCGGGCACCACGTACTCCGTCACGATATTCGTGGAAAGGAAGGCAAGAAGCGTGAGCTCCTCGGCATGCGTGGTCGCATTCGTCGATTTCTTGAAGAGCGCGCCGCCCTTCGCGGTATATCTCGGATCGTTCTCGTCGATCCTGATGAGGGAGTAATGCACGTTCTCCTTATCGATCTTGACGTCTTCCAAGCTCGAAGCATTCACGAAAGTGCCCTCTCCGATGGAGGAAATATCCTTCTGGATCTCGAGCACCATCAAAGCGTCGCATCCTTCGAAGGCGAAGGGATAGATCGTCCTGATATGCGAGAGGACCTCCGTGCTTCCGCCGAGCGAATTCCATTCGTTATACAGCTTGGAATTGGAGAAAGTGATCTTGCCGAAAGAATCCTCGACGCCATGGATCTTGCTGCCTTGATAATCGGCGATGACTACCTTCTTATAGCCGGGGTTCGTCGTCAGACGGCTCGCGGCGATTGTGAATCTCTCATTATAAGAGGGCTGACCGCTGACCGTATTGCCGAATGCCGCGCCGGGATCGGAAGAATAGAAATACACGTACATGAAATCCGTCGCCTCGACCGCTTGGGCGATCTTCGAGAGATTATACTCGATGGTGAAGGTCGTCGTCGCTTCGGTCACTTGGAGATAACCGTTCGTGATCGCGTCGGACACCTTCATCTTGACGCTTCCTTCAGCGCTTCCCGCCACGCGGGCAAAGCGGACATAGGACGAAGAGCCCAGATAACGATTGTAATTATTATTATCGGCGTTATTATCGTGACGACCGTATTTCACCGCACTCCAATACTCGAAAGATTCTACCTTGACATCGAGATCGGAATCGAAATCGATCGCATATGAATCCGCCGTGCCGGGGAGGACGGAATGGATGACGGTGCTATGCGAGAATTCGCCGCGCTTTATCGAGCTGAGCTGATAAGACTTATAGGCTTCTCCGCCCGTCGTCCTGAGATACACCACGAGATAACCGGAGAGATCCTTGAAGTCATCGTGATTGAAATTCACGGAAGTCTGACCGTTTTTGGGATTGTAAGTGAACCAGCCGTCGTCTTTCGCGAAATAATTATCGCCGGGCTTCACGCCGAGCGCGACATAATGATCCGCGATCCATTCGGCATTCGCGTCGGGATCGCCGAGTTTCGCTTCGAGCCAAGCTTTGCTGATGCCGCCCGTGGAGGGATCCACCGCAGTTGAATCCGCCTCGACTTCCGCCTCGTCCACATGCACGTAATACACCTCTTGGACTGCTCCGATGGTGAAGCTGACATAAGCATCGCAATCCTTGGTATCGTCCGTGCCGCGATTTACCTTCTTATAGTGATGTTGGATATGCACGACATAGGTGCCCGCTTCTTTAAAGGTATCCGTGTAAGCGTTCGCTTTGATCTTGACTTCCCAAGTTTCTTCGTTTATGATTTCGAAGTCCGCAAGGAAGGCATTCTCCACGTTATTCGGGCGGCTGTTGCTCCCCTCCCCCTTCACCACTCTATGCTCATAAACAAATTGAGTGGGATCATCGGACGTGCTCTCCGAAGAAGTGAGCTTATGCCATTCGTAGACGTTATAATGCGTATTATATGTGTAGGTTTGGGTAGTATAGGTAGCTGGATTAAATGGATTGTAACTATCAGATGCCTGATACGTCTCGCTGTGATAGAACTCAACACTGCTGGTCCAGCCATTGTTATATCCTTCGAGGAAGAGGCTCTCGGGCTTCAACGATCCGGAATGGATCTCGAAAGTATCCGACGTGGGATTCGAAGAATCGCTTGCCTCGACCACGATCTCTTCGGAGAGATAGATCATCTTCTGGTCTTCATCATACGAATAAGCAATACAGCCGTCATCCTCGAGCGTAAGATCCTTACAGCCCGCAAAGGCGCCGTAACCGAGGTCGGTCAGCTTCGCCGTCATCGTGAAATTCGAGATGGCGCTATAAGCAAAGGCTTTCTCGCCGATGGAATAAAGGCTCGCATATTCCGTCGCCGGGAAGACGGAAGAGAGGCTCGAGCATTCATAGAAGGCATATGCGCCGACCTTCGCGATGTCCGTATACAAACCATAGAAGATCGCATTGCCCTCTTTATAACGCAAGGTGGCAAGAGAGACGCAGCCGTCGAAGAGATAATCGGGGATCGCGGCGAGCGCGGGAAGCGTGACGAGCTCCAAAGCGCTGCAACCGGAGAAGACGCCCGCCCCGAGCGCCGAGACCTGGGCGGGCACGACGGCCTCCGTCAATGCTTTACAATTCTTGAAGGCGTACTCCCCGATCGAGATGAGATCGTCGGAGAGGATGAGCTCGGACAGGGAGACGCAATTCTCAAAGGCATGCGCGCCGATGGACGTCACGTCGCTCGGGATGCGGATCGAGCGCAGCGAGCTGCAATCCTTAAAGAGATTCGGCGAGACGGCGAGAAGCTTAGAGGGGAGCCTCACTTCTTCCAAGGTCGTCATGCCGTTGAAAAGATCATTGGCAAGCATCTTGACCGGCTTTCCGTCGATGGCGTCGGGCAACAGGATGCGCTTATTATTCGCGAAAGCGGTATGCTTATCGATGCCGCTAATGACGATATATCCCTCTTTCGAATTGTAATAATAATCGAAGTCACTGTGCGGGACGCTGTCATTATACGCGATATTATAGCGCGCGAAATATTTCTCCATATACTCCACGTTGGGGCCATATGCGCCGAATTCGACGCCATTCGTCGTGACGTCATTCGTGGACTCTGTCAGATTAAAGATCTCCATGCCGAGCGAAGTGACGCTGCCGAGGAAATACACTTCGAAGAGCGAACTGCATCCATTAAAGGCGAAGTCCTCTATGATGTCCAAAGACTCGGGGAAGATGATATTCGTGAGGTTCTTGCAGTTTGCGAAGGCGCGCACGCCGATCTTCTTCAACCCTTCGGGGAAGACCACGGCGCCCATATTCGCCTCTTTAAAGGCATTTTCACCGATGGCGGAGACTTTTCTGCCATTGATGTATTGCGGGATCACGAGAGAGGCGCTCGAGCCGAAGGAGTTGGGCAGAACGGTAGCGGCAAGTCCCGTGATCATCACGGTATTCTCCTCATCCTCCAGATTCTCGAAAGTGAAGGAAGTGATGGGCGTCGCCGGGCGCAAGGTATAGACGATCTCGCCATTTCCTTCACGCGCGATAACGGAAGCAAACGCCGTCTTGAAGATCGTGCCGTCCTCTAAGGTGGGCACATAGATCACGAGATTATGGCTGACATCCAGCGCGACGCCGATGACATTCTCGTCCTCGTTCTGCATATCCGTGACGTCGCCGAATGCCTTTTGCGTGATGCTATAGACGTTATAAATGAAGGTGACAGAACGCAAGTTCATCGCGCCCTTAAAAGCATAATCCAAGACATAGCGCGTGTCTGCATGCACGTTCATATAGATATCGTCACGCGCGATCATATAATTATAAAGCGTCTTGAAGTCCGCCGTATAAAGCGCGCCGCCATCCATCGCAAAGTACGGGCTCGATTCGGAGAGAACCATATTGCCTTCTTCATCATAGGTATAGAAATCGATGTCACGGAGCTGGCTCATGCCGACGAAGGCTTTCAAGCCGATCTTGGAGATCGTGGCGGGGATAAACATCTTCACGATGTCGGAATTATCCTCAAAGGCGCTCTCCGCAATGGAGGTGACCTTCTTTCCGTCGACATACATCGGGATCACGACGCCGTTATGACCTTGCGGGCAAACATGCGAGGAGATGCCCGTGATCTCGATCTCATTGCCGTTGATCACGGTGGTCTTGAAGCAGATGGTGTCCTTCTCCACGGAATAAACGGGGATATTCTTCTCATAGAGAGCGGACTTGATCTCCTCCCTGCCGCCAAGCTTGTCGGAGAGATAGACCTTCAAGACGTCATAACCGGACTCTTCGAAGACATTCTCTCTGAGGATGAGCTCGGACTTCGCGTCGATGAAGACCTCTTCGAGCGACTCGCACGCCGCAAATGCCTTATAAGCGACATACGTCACGGACTCCGAGAGATAGACGTATTGCAGCTTTTTGCAGCCCGCAAACGCCGCCGTGCCGATATCCGTCACGGTCTGCGGGATGATGACGCTCTTGAGCTGTTGATTATGCGAGAAAGCATAATCCGCGATCTTGGTCACGCGCAAGCCGTTGATATACATCGGGATGAGGACATTCTCGTGATACTCGCAAGTATGCGTCTTCAGACCCGTGATGCAAGCCGTGCCTTCCTCCATATCCGCCGTGCTGTAGAAGAAGCAGGTCTTGGGCGTGAGATCCATAAAGCGCACGCCGTTATCGATGCAATAAAGCTCGAGCGCGCCTTCGGAATAACCCGTCACGACGAGGGTCTCCGCGGTATCCGTGAAGGCATTGTCGTCGATAGTGGAGATCAAGCCATAGACTTGCAAACTGATGAGCGAGGAAGCGCCGCGGAAAGCGTCCGTGGAAATATTCGAGACGCTGACGGGGATCTCGACATTCTTGAGATAATGCGCGCCTCCGAATGCGCTGTTCCCGATCACAATGACGCCGTCGGGCACGGTGAAGCTCTCCGCTTCAAGCCCCGCGGGATAGACATAAAGCGCCGTCTTGCTGTAATTATACAAAACACCGCCTTCCGCAAGGAAGTTCTTATTCCCTTCCTCCACGGTGATCGTCTTGAGGTTCTTCGCGCCGGAGAATGCGCCCGTCCCGATGGAAATGAGCGCTTTATTCAGATGCAAAGTCTGCAAAGTGGACTCATAGAGCGCCTTTTCCGCGATGATCGTGGTGTCTTCATTGACCGTGACCTCTTCCCTCGCGATGGAATCCACGATGGCTTTGAGGGTGGTCTTATCCTTGTTATAGATCAAGCCGTTCTCGATGCTGAGCTCGCTATTCCCCTCGACGATGACGACAGACGAAAGCTTCGTGCAGCCATTGAACGTGCCGACGCCGACACTCTTGACATATTCCGGAATGGTGACAGAGACGAGGGAAGTCTCATTTGCGAAGGCGCCGTCCTTGATCTGCGTGACCTTCGCGCCCTTGATCAAAGCGGGGATCACGATATTCGTATGATCATAGCCGCAGACATGGGGCTTCAAAGCGTCGATCCTGACGGAATCGCCGATCTTGCTCACAAGGAAGCAGGAATACGGCGTGCCGACATTATATTTAATGCCTTCCGCCGTCGCGATGTCTTTCACCGCGCCTTCCTTGCTCTCCGCAAAGAGGGTGAGCGAGATCTTCGTCGCCTTGAAGACATACTCGCCAAAAGTGATATTCGTCGTGCCGAAGACCGCTTGATCCAGCGCAGAACAATTCATAAAGGCATTGTCCCCGATGGCGGTCACACTATACGGGATGGAGATATATGCGAGGGCGCTGCAAGCCTCAAAGGCATTATTCCCGATGCTCTTGATGCTCGTGGGCAACGTGACGGAGACGAGATCCTTATTTCCGCTGAAAGCGTTCTCGTCGATGGCCGTGACTTTCACGCCGTCGATATACATCGGGACGACGACGTCGACATGGCTGTCGCCGCTATTGTCATGACCCGACTTATTGAGCTTCGTGATCTTATATTCATTCGCGCCGAGGATATAATCATACTCGAAGCAAGTCTTATCATTCCAAGCGATGTATGAGACGCCGCTCTTATTCGCAAAGCTCTCGATATTCTGACTCTTGGGTCCGTAAATGACGAGACCCGCCATGCAGCCGGAAAGGATGTCGTAACGCACGGCGCCGCCCTTTGCGATCTCCGCTTCATTGCAGGGACGGAAGGTCACGTCTTCATTGCAGAAATACAGCTCTTCGAGAGACTGCATATTCTTGAAGGCGGCTTCCCCGACCACCATCGTGCCGTACGGGACGGTGAGATAACGGACTTTGGAGACGCCCTCAAAGGCGCGATCCATCACTTCTTCCACTTCCTCCGAAGTCTCGAAGACCGTGCCGACGAAAGCGTCGAACGCCGTGTGGAGATACATGCCGTCCGTGCTGTACAAGACGCCGTCTTTCAGATAGTAACTCGCATTATCCACCAGCGTGAAATTCACGAGAGACGGGAGATATACGAAGGCGCCCGCCCCGATGGAATTCACCGTGGAGGAAATGGTGATATTCGCAAGATCGGAACAACGCTCGAAGGCGCCCGCCCCGATGCTCTCCATCTCATCCAAGAGGGTGACGGAGGTAATCGCGGAATTCTTAAAGGCTTCCGCCGCAATGGCGCGCACGGGCTGATTCAGGATGTAGCTCGGGATGATGAGCGTCTTATGACTGCCCTTCTCCACGACGGCTCCGTCCACATAGTCCTTCACCGTTTGCGCGCAGGTGCTCTCCGCTTTATATCCCTTCACGATATATGCGCCCTGCTGATCGGGATCCTCAGCGTAATCGAGGCATTCCTTCGGCGTATACGCCACGAGATCCACGTTGGAGGCAAGCGCCGCAGCGTGGTTGATATAACTCGTCGCAGGCGCATAAACTTTTACGTTTCCATGCGGATAAAGCTCGCCGAAGATGTCCTTCACGCCGCCCACCGTCACGGGATACGTGGTTTTGATCGTCTCATCCTTGGCGTATTTCACCGTGATGAGATACTCGCCGCTATTATGCGGCTCAAAGCTCCCGACGTCGACCTTATAATCCTCTTCCGTCAGAAGCACTCTGCCGCCATTGGAATAAAGGAGATAGACGATGATGCCCTCGGAGGAGAATTCCTCACCCCAAGTGAAGCTGTTCTTTCCGACGAAGACCTCGCCTTGTGACTCGAAGCTATAATATGTCTCGCTCGGAGAGAAAGCCTCGGTGGCAAGATCGACGACTCTGAAGGCGCCATCCTCTTTCACATAAAGCGTATGCGCAAGATAATAATCTTCCGT
>JAGCXI010000025.1 GCA_017961365.1 Clostridia bacterium | reverse complement strand
GTGACCTTACGAAAAGAAGAGAGACTGAAGACCTGAAATCCGCCGCTGTCCGTCAAAATGGGCTTATCCCAACGCATAAAACGATGCAACCCGCCCGCCGCGCGGACGATCTCATGTCCCGGGCGAAGGTATAAATGATAGGTATTTGAAAGCAAGATTTGCGAGCCGGCCGCTTCGACTTCCTCCGGTGAAAGAGATTTCACCGTTCCGAGCGTCCCTACGGGCATAAAAACCGGAGTCTCGATCACGCCGTGCGGCGTCGTCAACCTGCCGATCCTTGCCCCCGACTGCTTACATACTTTCAAAACTTCGTATTTAAATTTCATTTTTCATCCTTTCCTATCATTCCGAGCGTTCGGAGCAACAAGCCTACCTTTACAGAATAAGACAAGCGTCTCCGAAGCTGAAAAACCTGTATTTTTCTTCGACTGCGTGCTTATAAGCGCAGAGCGCTTCTTCTCTTCCCATAAACGCGGAGACAAGCATTAAAAGCGTGCTTTCCGGCAAATGAAAATTCGTAATGAGGGCGTCCACCATCTTGAAATCATACGGCGGATAAATGAAAATATGCGTATTTCCACTGCCCGCAACGAGATGCCCTTTCCGATCTGCGGCGCTCTCCAGCGTGCGTACGGAAGTCGTTCCGACGCAAATCACGCGACGCCCTTCTTCCTTCGCGGCATTGATCTCCTTCGCTGCTTCGGGAGAAATCTCGTAATACTCTTCATGCATTTTATGCTCTTCGATGTTCTCCGCTTTCACGGGACGAAAAGTCGAAAGCCCGACATGCAAAAGCACTTCTACGATTTTAACGCCTTTTGCTCGAATCTTCGCAAGAAGTTCATCCGTAAAATGCAGTCCCGCAGTCGGCGCCGCGGCAGAGCCGTCTATCTTGCTGTAAACGGTCTGATACTTACTTCCGTCCTCAAGTTTTTCTTTGATGTAGGGCGGAAGAGGCATCGCGCCCACGCGAGCGAGGATATCTTCAAACACACCGTCAAAATCGAATTCGACGATACGCTCCCCTTCTTCGCATTTTTCAATGACTCTTGCGGAAAGCTCCTTGGAGAAGACAACTGCCGCGCCTACTTGCAATTTCTTTCCCGGACGAACCAAACATTTCCAATGCGTATAATCCAAGCGTTTTAAAAGAAGAAACTCCACTTCGCCCGTATGCCCTTCTCGATGTCCGAGAAGACGGGCGGGGATCACCTTCGTATTATTGACGACAAGAACGTCCCCGTCTTGCAAGTACTCCGCCACGTCGCGAAAATGTCGATCTGAAAGCGTTTTTTCTTTTCGATCGATCACCAAAAGACGCGAAGAATCTCTCGGATCCGCGGGATGCTGTGCGATAAGTTCTTCGGGAAGATCATAGTAAAAGTCACTTGTTTTCATCGGTCGATTCGATATCCGTCGTTTGCTCTATCTGCTCTAAAAACTGCTCTTTGGAAGGCGGCACTTTATAACCGAGGTGCTTATATGCGCCGGAAAGACAGACCCTGCCGCGCGGCGTTCTCGCAATGAATCCAAGCTGAATAAGATAAGGCTCGTAAACGTCCTCAATCGTAGAAGCATCCTCTCCGATCGTTGCGGCGAGCGTCTCCAATCCGACAGGACCGCCGTTATGCTTCTTGATGATCGTCAATAAAATCTCTCTGTCAACATTGTCCAAACCGAGCGCGTCGATTTCAAGAAGATCAAGGCTTTTTTTTGCGGTTTTCGCCGTGATAACGCTCTCATTCGCATATTCGGAAAAATCTCTTACTCGTTTCAAAAGTCGATTTGCGATACGGGGGGTTCCGCGAGAGCGACGGGATATCTCCACTGCCGCTTCTTTTTCGATCCCGATTTCCAAGAGTTTCGCGCTGCGCGTAACGATTTTTGCCAGATCTTCCGGTTTATAAAGCTCCAAGCGACACATTACGCCGAAACGATCACGAAGCGGAGCGGTCAACATCCCGGCACGCGTCGTCGCGCCGATCAAAGTAAAGCGTTTCAGGGGAAGACGAATGCTCTTCGCGCTGGGGCCCTTGCCTACCACAAAATCAAGAACAAAATCTTCCATCGCGGGATAAAGGATCTCCTCCACCGCATGCGAAAGCCGATGAATTTCATCGATAAAGAGCACGTCGCCGTCATATAGATTCGTAAGCATTGCAGCAAGATCCGCGGCTTTCTCGATGGCGGGACCTGACGTGACTTTGATCTGCGAATTCATTTCATTCGCGATAATATGAGCAAGCGTCGTTTTCCCGAGCCCGGGAGGTCCGTATAAGAGGACGTGATCCAACGCTTCTCCGCGCTTTTTCGCAGAATGGATAAAGACAGCGAGATTGGATTTCACCTTCTCCTGTCCGACGTATTCATTCATCGTCTTCGGACGTAGAGTGTTCTCGATCTCTTCGTCGTCCTCGTCGCGAATGCCGCTGATCAGCCGGTCGCCTGCCGCGCTGGTTATAAAGCTATCATCTTCATCGAACATCATTTATCCAACCTTTGCAATACGCTCATTACAAGCTCGTTCACGTTCTTTGCGCTCTTTCTCGCCGCGACGACCATAGAATAAGCTTCCGTGCGGCTTACGCCCAAAGTCATCAACACCTCGAGGGCTTCTTCCACCATCGTATCCGTCTCGGGAATACCATCGGACAAATCCCCGCCAAACGCCATTCTGACGCCGTCGTCTCCGAAATTTTCCTTCAATTCCACAATGATACGCTCCGCCGTCTTCTTTCCGATCCCCTTCACTTTCGAAAGCGACTTACTGTCTCCCGAGATGATCGAAGCGGCTAACGTATTCAAACTTGCGGAGGAGAGGATCCCGATCGCCATCTTCGGACCCACGCCGGATACGGTGATGAGCCGCAGGAACATCTGCTTCTCATCCAAGGAATAAAATCCGTAAAGACTCATATCATCTTCACGAACGGAAAGATGAAGATAGAGCTTTATCGTCTCTCCGACTTTGCCGAATTTCGCCACGGTAAAATTGGATACATTCACCATGTATCCGATCCCACCTGCCTCCACGACGATAAAGCCGTCTCCGAAGCTATCCACTTTCCCGATGATATAAGCGTACATATTTCCGTAATTACATTCCGAAGAGCGATCCGAAACGATTGGTTTGCGCGTGAGTAAGCGCCACTGCCAAAGCGTCCGCCGCATCATCGGGTTTCGGTATCGCCGTCAAACGAAGGGTCTGTTTGACGACTTCCTGCATCTGTTTTTTATCCGCTCCGCCCCAACCCGTGATCGCCTGCTTGATTTGATTCGGGGTGTATTCGAAGAGCTTGTCGCAATAATTGATCGCCGTCATTAAAATGACGCCTCTTGCTTCCGCCACGTTAATGCCCGTAGTCTTGTTATTTGAGAAGAAAAGCTCTTCCACCGCGATCTCATCCGGTTTATAACGCTCGAAGAGGGTCAACATGCCTTTATGTATCATTTGCAATCGAAGCGGAGTACGCATGCCTGCCGGAGTATTGATGACGCCGTAATCAAGCATTCTGACGCGTCCCTTTACGCTCTCGATCACGCCGTATCCGACGATCGCAAGCCCGGGATCGATCCCGAGGATGATCACTTACGCACCTGACCGTCGCCGACCACGACGTACTTCTCGCTGGTAAGCTGCTTGAGACCTAAGGGACCGCGCGCATGAAGCTTCTGCGTGCTGATCGCCATTTCCGCACCGAAACCGTACTCGAATCCGTCGGTAAAGCGCGTGCTTGCATTCACATAAACGGCGGCAGAATCCACGCCAGCCTTGAAAGCCTCTATCGCTTCATTGCTCGTAGAAATGATCGCATCGCTATGATGCGTTCCGTATTTATTGATACGCTCGATCGCCTCTTTATAGCCGCTGACCACCTTCACGGAAAGTACGAGCCCAAGGTGCTCCGTCGCGAAATCTTCTTCCGTGGCAAGCTCCGCAATGGGATACAGCCTGCAAGTTTCGGGACAGCCGAGGATACGCACGCCCTGTCTGGAAAGCCTGTCAAGGCTCTTGGAAAGAAACGGCGCGGCGATCGCCCTATCCACGATAAGCTGCTCCGTCGCGTTGCAAACGGAAGGACGACTGACCTTTGCGTTAAAGAGAACGTTATCCGCCATCTTGAGATCCGCTGTCTTCTCGACATACGTATGGCAATTTCCGCCTGCGGAAGCGATGACTGGGATCGCGGAATTCTCAAGGACGAATTTCTTCAAACCCTCTCCGCCACGGGGGATCACGACGTCAACGGTATCGCTCTGCTTGAGCAATTCCGCCGTCGCCTCTCTCTCGGGATCCGCCAAGAATTGCAAGACCTCGGCGTCATATCCGCCCTTCAAAAGCGCGTTTTTCATCGCATTGAAAATCGCAAGGTTCGAATTGATCGCTTCGCGGCTTCCGCGCAAGATCACGGCATTCCCGCTTTTTATAGCAAGTGCCGCGGCGTCACAAGTAACGTTGGGACGCGCTTCGTAAATGATCGCGATCACGCCGAGCGGCGCGCGAACTTTGGAGATCGAGAGTCCATTGGGAAGCGTCCATTTATCGGTGACTTCACCTACCGGATCCGGGAGATCCGCCACCTGCATGATCCCTTCCACCATTTGTCTGATACGGCTCTTATAAAGCGTCAGCCTCTCGATAAAGGAAGGCTCTTTCCCATTCTCATTTGCGATAAAAAGATCATCGGCATTCGCCTGAAGGATCGCGTCAGCCTCATCGGAAATGCCGTTCGCCATAGCGATCAGCATCGCCTTCTTTTCGGCATCCGTTTTCGTCGCAAGTCGATAAGAAGCCTCTTTTGCCAAAGCGCAAACTTCCGCAGTAGTCATTCTATTCCTCCTCTTCTTCTTCCGGCAGAATCGCATTATGGAATACGTTCTGCACGTCGTCATTTTCCTCCAAACGATCGATCAAGTTCAAAATCTTCGGCAAAGCGGACTCTTCCGGCGTAATATAATTTTCCGGAATCATCTCGATATCGCTGGAAAGGATCTTAAGTCCTTGTTTCTCGAGGTTCTCACGAACCGCAGTATAATTCTGCGGAAGCGTATAGATTTCATAAACGCCTTCTTCATTGGTGACGTCATCCGCGCCGGCGTCAAGCGCAAGGAGCATAAGGTCGTCTTCTTCTATGCCCTCTCCGTCAACGACGATAAGGCCTTTTTTACTGAACATATAAGAGACGCAGCCCGTGCTACCGAGATTTCCGCCGAACTTATCGAAGGCGCAACGAACGTCACCTGCCGTCCTGTTTTTATTATCGGTCAAAGTCTCGACGATGACGGCAACGCCGCCTGCGGCATACCCTTCATACGTGATCTCTTCGTAATTTACGCTATTGAGCTCACCGGAAGCTTTCTTGATGCTTCTGGAAATATTTTCATTCGGCATATTCGCCGCTTTTGCCTTCGCAATGACATCGCGGAGACGAGAGTTGCTGTCCGGATTCGGTCCGCCCTGCTTGACTGCGATCGCAAGCTCTCTTCCGATCTTGGTAAAGACATTCGCTCTTGCTGCGTCGCCTTTCGCTTTCTTATTCTTAATATTTGCCCATTTGCTGTGTCCTGACATATTCTGCCTCCTAAATTACTTCCTGCCTAGCACGTACATCGCGATCCCCGCGCTGACGGCGGCATTGAGAGATTCCATTGACTGCATCGGGATGGAAACCTTTCGTCCGATCGCCGCGATATCCTCGCCGACCCCATGCGCCTCATTCCCTACGACAAGCGCATAACGCTCGCGCGGAAGGCAACGGAAGATGTCCTCACCTTGCATATCAAGTATTATTATATCATATAAACTAATGAATTTGCTACATAAAAATGCATTATTCTCGCAAAATATGGGGCGCAACTTAAAAATCGCGCTCATACTCGCCCGAACCGCTTTGGGAGAATATGGATCCGCTCCGCCGAGAAATATCGCTTCTTTATATCCCGCAGCGACCGCAGTCCGCAAAATCGCGCCTACGTTTCCGGCATCAGACACATGATCGAGCACAATGACTCTTGAAGACGAAACTTCCGAAATATCCGCACTTTTCGGCTTTTTCACAACGGCGGCGATCCCGATCGGCGTTACCGTATCCGACACGCGATCGAAGAGCGCATCGGATAAAACGATCTTTTCACAAGCAAATTGATCCGAGATGGCACGAAAGGCTTCTTCCTTGCTTTCTTTGATATAAAGAGAAAGGACTTCAGCGCTTTCGGGAATATCTTTTACGGAGTTTGCGCCCTCCACGAGGAAGCATCCCGCCTCACGACGCCCGGACGCATCCTTTAAACTCCGAAAAAACTTGACCTTCTCATTTGAAATGCCGGTAATGACCATACTTGCACGCCCCCATCGAAAACGAATAAAAAGTGCTTCCGGAAAAACCGAAAGCACTTTTGAAAGATCACAACGCGGCTTTCGCCTTTTCGCAAAGGGCGTTGAAGCCTGCGGCGTCATTCACCGCGATGTCCGCAAGGACCTTACGATTCAGATCGATGCCCGCCTTCTTCAGACCGTTCATAAACCTGCTGTAGCTGAGCCCATTCATCCTCGCGGCGGCATTGATACGAGCGATCCAGATCTGACGGAAATCCCTCTTCTTGTCCTTCCTGCCGACGTAGGCATACATCTGGGACTTCATGACCGCTTCGCGAGCGACTCTGTAAAGCTTGCTCTTCGCGCCGCGATATCCCTTCGCGAGCTTAAATATCTTTCTGCGTTTCTTTACTGCATTAACTGCTCTTTTGATTCTCATATTCCTACCTCCCGATTACTTCTGAATCATATTCCTGATGGTCTTGGCTTGCGTCTCGGAAACATAGCCGCCCGCTCTCAGACCGCGCTTTCTCTTGGTCTCTTTCTTTGTAAGGATATGGTTTTTACCTTGTTTGCTTCTCTTTATCAATCCGTTCTTTGTTACGCGAAATCTCTTTCCTGCACCACTGTGCGACTTTTGTTTTGGCATTTTGCCTACCTCCGATAGTTTATTTTTTCATAGGTGCGAGTTGCATGCGGATCGTGTTTCCTTCGATCACGGGAGCTTGCTCCATTTGCGCACCTTGCATTTTCTCAAAGAATTGTTCCATCACTTTCATTCCGAGCTCGGGTCTCTTATTCTGCCTGCCGCGCATCCTGATCACGACGCGAACCTTGTCCCCTCCCGCAATGAATTCATTCGCTCTTTTCGCCTTGACGTTGATATCTCCTACGTCGATGACAATGCTGAGCTGGATCTCTTTCAATTTGACTATTTTTTGATTCTTTTTCGCTTCCTTCTCTTTCTTGATGGAATCAAAGCGGAACTTATCATAATCCATCAATTTGCAGATCGGGGGAACCGACTGAGGCGCGATCTTCACGAGATCAAGCCCTTGTTCATCGGCGATATGCTGCGCGTCATACGCGCTCATTACGCCTAAATTCTTACCTTCTGCATCAATAAGCGTCACTTGCCTATCACGAATTTGCTCGTTAATTTGATAGTCTTTTATAACGATATCCTCCTACGAAAGAAAATTGGGCAGTAAAACTGCCCAAAAATACCTCACGATATTTAAGAAACCCTTCGCAACGACTGCCCGGGTGAGAAACAGTTCTACTTCGTATGCTATGTTAACACGCAAAAACGCCCGTCGTCAAGCGTTTTAACGTTTATTTCAGGATTTTCTCGCGAATGTCTTTCTGCAACAACGCAATGAATTCGTCTATCGTCATCACGCCGAGATCCCCCTCCGTGCGATGGCGCACGCTGACCTTTCCTTCTTCTTTCTCCTTGTCGCCGATGATAAGCATATACGGCACTTTCGCAAGCTGCGCTTCGCGGATCTTGTAACCGACTTTTTCGCTCCTCGTATCCGAGTCTGCGCGGAAACCGAGCATATTCAGCTTATCCGCAAGCTCTTTGACTTCGGGAGCCGTCCTGTCCGTAAGGCTGATGGCCGTCACCTGCGTCGGTGCGATCCACGTGGGGAATGCGCCCGCATATTTCTCGATCAACATCGCAAGGGTGCGTTCATAACACCCGATGCTGCTGCGGTGAATGATATAAGGGGTCTTTTTGACGCCGTTCTCATCCACGTAAGTCATCTCAAAACGAGCCGCACTCGCAAAGTCGATCTGAATGGTGATGATCGTATCTTCCTTTCCGTAAACGTTCTTTGCTTGTACGTCGAGCTTCGGACCGTAAAATGCCGCTTCGCCCACCGCTTCCACATAGTCGAGTCCGAGACGATCGAGAATGCCTTTCATCAAAGTCTCCGTCCTCTCCCATTCCGACGGATTGTCGATATATTTATCCGTGTTCTTCGGATCCCATTTGCTGAAACGGAAGGTCACAGCATCGCGCAATCCGAGACAATTCAGGAAGTAATAAGAGAGATCCAAGCAACGTCTGAATTCTTCCTCGATCTGCTCGGGCATACAAACGATATGTCCGTCGGAAAGCGTGAATTGACGCACGCGGATCAAGCCATGCATCTCACCGGACGCTTCGTTTCTGAAAAGCGTGGCGGTCTCCGCATAACGGCAAGGAAGATCCCTATAACTCTTGATCCCGTTCTTATAGATTTGATATTGGAAGGGACAAGTCATCGGGCGGAGAGCAAGCACCTCATCGTCTTTTTCCTCATCGCCGATGACAAACATTTTATCCCTATAATGATCCCAATGCCCCGATATCTTATAAAGATCATTCTTCGCCATTGCGGGCGTTTTCGTGAGCATAAATCCGCGTCTCTCTTCCTCGTCTTCCACAAAACGCTGAAGCACCTGAAGCATTTTTGCTCCCTTCGGCATCAGGAGCGGAAGACCTTGCCCGATCTTTTCTTCCGTCATAAAGATCCCAAGATCGCGACCGAGCTTATTATGATCGCGCTTTTTCGCCTCTTCGAGAAGGACGAGGTACTCATCAAGAGCGGATTTCTTATCGAAAGCGACGCCGTAAATACGCGTAAGCATCTTATTATTGGCGTCTCCTCTCCAATATGCGCCCGTGATACTCGTCAGCTTCACTGCCTTCAATACGCCCGTGCTCTTAAGATGGGGACCGACGCACATATCCACAAAATCCCCTTGGTGATAGAAGCTGATCTCCGAGCCGCGCGGAAGCTCCGCGATCATCTCAAGCTTATAAGGCTCGTCCAGTTTACGCATCAAAGCATTCGCATTCTTTCTCGGCAGGACTTCTCTGCGAATGGGAAGATTTGCCTTAATAATGCGTTGCATCTCTTCTTCGATCTTCGCAAGATCCTCCATCGTCGGAGGCGTGATATAGTCGATGTCATAGTAAAACCCGGTATCGATGGCAGGACCGATCGCGAGTTTCGCCGTTGGATAGATATTCTTCACCGCCTGCGCCATAACATGCGCCGCCGTGTGATTATAAATATGCTTTCCTTCTTGATCTTTAAAAGTCAAAATCTGCACTTCCGCATCTTGCGAAACGACATAGGAAAGGTCTACGGGTTTCCCATTCACCTTACCCGCCAAAGCTGCGCGATGAAGTCCTTCGCCGATATCCGCAGCGATCTGCTCGACGGTAACGGGGGCATCATATTCTTTCACGCTGTCTCTCAAATATATTTTCATATTTCCTCCTTTGCCCTTCCATCTCGAGGGCTGTCCCGATCTCGGAACGTAATAAATAAAAAGTCCTTATACGATCACGCATAAGGACGACATTGCCGCGGGTCCACCTTATTTGAGCGATACGGCGATATCGCTCCACTTTCTATTCGGAATCTTCAAACGGCGGTGGTACCCCTCGGGGGCAAACGTCTCGCTCACAGCAAATGCGAAACTCTCTGAGATTGCCTTATCCGACGGACTTGTCCGCCACGACTGTGGTGCCGAAGGCGGGACTCGAACCCGCACGGAGTTGCCCCCGAGGGATTTTAAGTCCCTTGCGTCTGCCATTCCGCCACTTCGGCGCTATTGGAGGCACCACCCAGATTCGGACTGGGGAATAAAGGTTTTGCAGACCTCTGCCTTACCACTTGGCTATGGTGCCATAACGCTATATATTATGATATGTGCGCACGAAACGCCACATACACAATCATTTTTGCATTCCCTGTGAGATTACCTCACAGAGAATTTGAGGAGCGGGAGACGGGATGCCCGAGTTCCCTCGGGGACCTTCGCTTCGCT
>JAGCXI010000024.1 GCA_017961365.1 Clostridia bacterium | reverse complement strand
CGTCTGCCGGCGCCACCTCGATCGTGAAAGAAGGGATATCGAATTTCTCGATACACCAATCCTTATAACCGCCCGTGCTCGCCACGGTTTGGACGGGCGCGTATCCCGTCGCGGCTGCCAAGCGCTCCGCGATTTTTTTATCGCGGAGCAAGGACGCTTCGCTCTGCCCTTCGAACCCGTAATAGATCACTTCTCCTTTCGTGTGATAAGAAAGCGTGGCGTAGGGGCGAACGGAAGAGGTAAAATCCGAAAGCAATCTTACCTCACTTTCGCTCATCGGATAATACCCGATAAAGCTTTCTGGCGCTGGACAGCGTCGATTCATCGCCCCTCCGCCCCATTTTGCATCGAAATTCGTATTGAGATCCACCGCGGCGCCATTCGCCTTATAAAGAGAAAAATCTTCGCTTCCTTCATTGACGGCGAGGAGAAAATCTCTCTGCAGGGGGCAAGGAACGTATCCCGCGCCATCCAAAACGAGGCGCACGCCGTCCGGATTCGCGTTATTAATAAAATACGCCCCTTCATCGCGGAGCCTCGCGGCGGCGTGGCGCGCCAATTCGACGCCGAGGAGGGAGGTGACGTATTCACGCGCGTGGATGGCACATTGCACGATGACTTGCCGTCCCGAATACCCTCCGACATGAGATGCGTAAACGGGCTGTGAAAAAAGGCTTTCCCCAAGCGTAAAGAAATCGGAAAACTCGACAGCCGATCGTATCTTTTCTTCGTATGCAAGATAATTCATATTTGATCTTATTCATTTGAGGGGAAAAAACGTGAAAAGAAACGCAAATCGCGAAAACGAGATTTTTCAAGGGACTTCAAGGGACTCTTAATGGACTTTTACGCAAAAAAAACCGCAAGGGACTCCAAGGGACTTTCCGATAAGAAAAAGAGGCTCTCGGAAACGTCTCTTTCGAGACATCCGAGAGCCGTTTGTCCGATTTTCGGCGATCAGCAAATGCCCTGCGCCATCATCGCGTCCGCGATCTTCTTGAACGCCGAGATATTCGCGCCGAGGACAAGATTCTTCGGCTGACCGTACTCTGCCGCCGCGCCGCTGATATTCTTGAAAATATTCTTCATAATGCCCTTCAGCTTGGCGTCTACTTCCTCGAAGCTCCAGAAGAGCCTGCCGCTGGACTGCGCCATCTCGAGAGCACTCGTCGCCACGCCGCCCGCATTCGCCGCCTTGCCGGGAGCAAAGAGCACGCCTGCTTCTTGGAGCATCTTGGTCGCCGCAAGGGTTGTGGGCATATTCGCGCCCTCCGCCACAGCGATGACGCCATTCTTGATAAGCGCAGCAGCGCCCTTCTCGTCGAGCTCGTTCTGCGTGGCGCACGGGAGAGCCACGTCACACTTCACCGTCCAGATGTCACGGCAGTTCTCACCGTAGACAGCGTCGGGATGCTTCTCAAGGTACTCCTTGATCCTGCCGCGGCGAACTTCCTTGATCTCCTTGATGAGCTCGATGTCCATGCCGTTCTTATCATAGATATAGCCATTGGAATCGCTCATCGCGACGACTTTGCCGCCGAGCTCCGTCGCCTTGACAGCCGCATAGATCGCAACGTTTCCGCTGCCGGAGACCACGACGGTCTTCCCTTCCATCGAATGACCGAAATGCGTGAGCATCTCGCTGGCAAGATAGACAAGACCGAAGCCGGTCGCCTCTTTTCTCGCAAGGCTGCCGCCATAGGAGAGCCCACGTCCGGTCAAAACGCCGACATGCTCATTCGCGAGCTTCTTATAATAGCCGAACATATAGCCGATCTCTCTGCCGCCGACGCCGATGTCGCCCGCGGGAACGTCGGTGTCCGCGCCGATATGACGATAAAGCTCAGCCATGAAAGCCTGACAGAAGCGCATGATCTCGCCTTCCGACTTGCCCTTTGGGTCAAAGTCACTGCCGCCCTTGCCGCCGCCGATGGGGAGACCGGTAAGAGAATTTTTGAAGATCTGCTCGAAGCCGAGGAACTTCAAAATGGAAAGGTTTACGGAAGGATGGAAGCGCAGACCGCCCTTGTAAGGTCCGATCGCACTGTTATATTGGACTCTATAGCCCTTATTCACGCGGACTTTTCCGCTGTCATCCACCCACGGCACTCTGAAGAGGATGGTGCGCTCAGGCTCGACGAGCATATCGAGGAGGCCGCGCGCTTCATACTCGGGGTGCTTATCAAAGACAACGGACAAGCTCTCGAGGACCTCGGTCGCCGCTTGATGGAACTCGGGCTGATTCGGATTCTTCGCCTTCAATTCTTCCAACACTTTGTTTACGTAGCTATTCATATCTTCGCTCCTTTATATTTTTTCGCACAGACGGCTTAAAGCTTCTTTTCGAGAAGCTCCGCTATCTTATGCAAGAATTCCATAGTCGTGAGGGACACGGGCGCGACGCCCTCTTTCTTGAATATCGCCTTGAGATCGCCCGTCATATAGCCCGCTTCGATGGTCTCGAGACAAGAGGCTTCGAGCGCATCCGCATATTTCACGAGCGCCTCCGAGCCGTCAAGCTCGCCTCTTTTCCGAAGCGCGCCGCTCCAAGCAAAGATCGTCGCGACGGGATTCGTCCCCGTGGCTTCTCCTTGGAGATGTCTGTAATAATGGCGCGTCACCGTGCCATGCGCCGCCTCAAACTCGTATTTTCCCGTGGGCGAAACAAGCACGGAAGTCATCATCGCGAGAGAGCCGAACGCCGTCGCGAGCATATCGCTCATCACGTCGCCGTCATAGTTCTTACAAGCCCAGATAAAGCCGCCTTTGGAGCGCATAACGCGCGCCACCGCATCGTCGATCAAGGTGTAAAAATACGTAATGCCCGCCTTCTCGAAATCCGCTTTATAATTCGCTTCGTACTCTTCCGCGAAAATGTCCTTGAAGCGGTGGTCATACGTGGCGCTGATCGTATCCTTGGCGCTGAACCAAAGATCCCGCTTCTTGGAAAGAGCATAGTTAAAGCAACTCTTCGCAAAGCTGCGGATGCTGCCATCCAGATTATGCATGCCGAGGGCGACGCCGCCGCTCTTCGCGTAATCCGCGATGAGATATCTCTTTTCGCCGGAAGCGTCCGTCACGACGAGCTCCGCCTTGCTTCCTTGCGGGCAAAGCGCTTCGACGTCTTTATAAACGTCGCCATAGGCATGACGCGCGATGATAATGGGGCTTGTCCAACCGGGGACGAGGGGCGAAATCCCCTCCACCATGATGGGCTCGCGGAAGACCGTTACGTCAAGTGCCGCGCGGATCGTG
>JAGCXI010000002.1 GCA_017961365.1 Clostridia bacterium | reverse complement strand
CGGCGAGCGCCGGCGCTTCCGTCACGCACGTGGACGCCGCGCCCGCGATGGTGGATCGCGCCAAGCAAAACGCCGCTTCTTCCGGTCTCCGTGAAGCGCCCGTTCGCTACATTGTGGACGATTGTTTGAAATTCGTAAATCGTGAGATCCGCAGAGGAAATCTTTACGACGCCGTCATCATGGATCCCCCTTCCTTCGGAAGAGGCCCGAACGGGGAAGTCTGGAAGATAGAAGAAAGCATCTTTCCCCTCGTGAAGCGTACGGCGGAAGTCCTGACGGATAAGCCGCTCTTTTTCCTCATCAATTCCTATACGACGGGGCTCCAGCCCACCGTCATTTCCAATCTTTTGAAGCTCGCATTGAAAGAAAAAAGCGGGTTCGACGTGCATGCTTATGAACTTGCGCTTCCCACGGACGAAGGCATCGAACTGCCTTGCGGATGCAGCGGGATCGCAGAATGGAAATACTGAAAGGTGATGGTATGATAACGTATAAAGACATTCCCATTTTGTATGAAGATAATCACATCCTTGTGGTCGTAAAGCCCTTTCGGGTGCCTTCGCAGGAGGACGCCACCAAGGATCCGGATATGCTCACTCTTTTGAAGGAGTATCTCAAAGAGACGTATGACAAGCCGGGGAACGTATTCCTCGGGCTGGTCCATCGTCTCGACCGTCCGACGGGCGGCGTAATGGTCTTTGCCAAGACGAGCAAAGCTGCGGCGCGCCTCACGGAGAGCATCACTTCCGGCGAATTCGATAAAAAGTATCTCGCGGTCTTGTCCGGCGTCCCTGCGGAAAAGAACGGGCGGCTTGACAATTATCTTTTCAAGGATGAAGCGAGAAACGTCGTCACCGTCGTCCCGATGGGGATAAAGGGAGCGAAAAGGGCGGTGCTCGATTATAAGATAATCGAAAAGAAAGATAATATCTCTCTCGCGGAGATCTATCTTTATACGGGCAGAAGTCATCAGATCCGCGTCCAGACGGCGCATATCGGCTGTCCCGTCGTCGGCGACGTGAAGTACGCGGGCGATAAGCTCGTGAATGCCGAAAACCTCGCTTTATGGAGCGCGGAGATCCGTTTCCCGCACCCCACGAAAAAGGATATCATGGTCTTCCGCGCCTTTCCCGACGACACGGTCTTCCCTTGGAATGCCTTCGATATCGAACGTCATTTGAGCGTGAAAATCAAGTAGAAAATGGCAAAGAAAGCGGCAAATAAGAAAGAAGTAGCGCGTTTTTCTCCCAAACTCGATATGGGGCTCGGTTATTCCCAAGTCGAGCAGAGGATCCGTGAACATAAGACGAATGCGAGGATCTTGAATCCCGCAAAATCCTCTCTGAAGATCATCGCGGAGAACGTTTTTTCTTTTTGCAATATCATCACGCTCGTCTTGATCGTTTTGCTTTTCGTCATCGGGGAAAATAGCGACACTTTCTCTTCGATGATCATCTTCCTGAATATCACCGTCGGCATCGTGCAGGGCATCAAGGCGCGCAACGCCGTGAAAAAGCTCTCCTTCGAGGTGGACAGCGATTTCGAGGTGATCCGCGATTGTAAGCTCGTGGCGATCCCCGTGCGTGAGATCGTTTTGGATGATCTCGTCATTATGCGCGCGGGAAGTAAAGTCCCCGTGGACGGCATCATTCGCGAAGGCGTCATCGACGTGGACGAATCCATCTTGACCGGCGAGGCGAATCTCGTCAAGAAGTCTGCGGGGGATTATCTGCTCTCGGGCAGTCATATCTTGGTCGGAGAAGCTGTCGTGCAGGCGGATCGGGTCGGAATGGACAGCAATATTCAAAAAATCGGAAAAGCGGTCCGAAAGCTCGGCAAGCCGAAGAGCAAGATCTTTTATTCCCTTGATTATATCATCAAGATCATCAGTTTCATCCTCGTGCCTCTTGCCATCGCGTCTTTCTTCGTGAATTATTTTGCGACGGAGCATTCCCTCCACGACGCGGTGAAATTTACGGCGGCGTCCGTGCTCTCGATGCTTCCCGTCGGGATGTTCTTCCTGACGAGTTGCGCCCTCGCGGCGTCCGTGCTCAAGCTTTCGCAAAAGAATACGCTTGTGCAGGATCTTTACGGCGTGGAAATGCTCGCTTTAGTGGACACCCTTCTCCTCGATAAGACCGGCACGATCACGACGGGCGATCTCCGCCTCGTTTCACGCAAAGTCTTCCTGCAAGAAGAGGATACGGATAAGATCTTGGCTGACCTTCTCGCGGGAACGAAGGATATAAATTCCACCGCACGCGCCCTCCGCAAAGAGTTCCCGGACGGGGATGCGGAAAATGTGGCGCTCGCGCTTCCTTTTTATTCCGGCAGAAAGTACAGCGGCGTCACCCTGAAAGACGGCAGGAATTATCTCCTCGGCGCGCCGGAATATGTCTCCACTTTCGAAGGAGAGGTGAAGGAATACGCCCATGCCTGTGCCGAAAAAGGGAAGAGAGTCGTCCTTCTTTCGCGTTTGGACGGGGATATCCTTTTCCCCAAGACCGAGAAATGCACGCCCATTCTCGCTTTGGAGATCGAGGATGAGATCCGCGCGGACGCGCCTTCCACCTTGCGTTGGTTTAAGGAAAACGGCGTCCGCATAATGGTCATCTCGGGCGACGATCCTTTGACGGTCTCGCGCATTGCGGAGAAGGCGGGAGTGGACGGCAGTGAGAATTACATCAGTTGCGCGGATCTGTCGGATGAAGAGCTGAAAGAGGCATTGAATACGCATAATATCTTCGGACGCGTCTCCCCCGAGCAGAAATCCACCATCGTGAATTATCTTCGTAAGGAAGGGCACACCGTCGGCATGGTCGGCGACGGCGTGAATGACGTCCACGCGCTGAAAAACAGCGATTGCAGCATCTCCTTCGGCAGCGCGAACGAGGTGGCGCGAAGCGTCTCCGGCATCGTCTTGGTGGATAGCAAATTCAGCTCTTTACCCCAAGTCGTCGCAGAGGGCAGGCGAGTGGTCTGCAATATCGAGCATGTCGCCTCGCTTTATTTTATGAAGAATCTTTTCACCATCATCATGACGGCGATCTTCCTCTGCCTCGGCAGGCTTTATCCTTTCTCCACTTCGCAGATGCTCATGATCGAGCTTTTTGTCCTCGGCATCCCGAATCTTTTCATTGCGATGCAGCCGAATGACCAAGTGCCGGACGGAAATTTCCTGCAAAATGTCTTAAAGCGAACGTATCCTGCCACGCTCTCCTTGCTTTTCTCGGTGCTTGCGGTGTATTTCCTTTTCTGTAATGTCTTCTCCATCTCAGCCGAAATGCGCCCCACCGTCGCCGCTTTGACCTTGACGGGATGCGGCTTCGTCCAGCTCATCTTTAACTGTATGCCCATCAATCGATATCGCTTGAAAGTCATTCTCTTCTCTTTCATCGGGTTTATCGCCGCGGTCTTTATCTTCTATGGGCTGAATTCCGTCGGAATGAATTATATCTCCTTCGAGGTGGGCGCCATCAATGCGAAAGGCTTCGGCGTGATCTGCCTCGGCATCGCCATCTGTGCGGCGTTGAACGTACTTTTCCACTTCATTTTGAAGAAGATCCGTTCGGGCGGAAAGGAGAGCATCCCCGTTTATCTGGAGGATTATTATATCGACACGACGGAAGGAGAGGACCTCTCGGATCGCGAGTGACCCGCTCTCTCTAATTTTAAAAAACATCCTATTTTTCCGCATATTTCAAGGAAAGCAAGGTTATAAATATTTTTAATGGAAACTTTTTCTTTATTAAAAATTCTTGATAATCATTGCAGAGACGGCTCGACTGTGTTATAAAAGAATCAGCGATAGAAACCTGCGTTGTGCGAGTAGCGGTCATGTCACAACCTCAATTTATTTTAGGGGAAGCGAAACGCGGCGTCGGATGTCAGGCCACATTTTATCATTCGGTGGAAGACAGAAGCGTCGGATAGCTTATACCCAACCTGCTCTCGGCGGGTTTAGTACAGCCGTGAGACGGCAACGCGGGCGAAGATCGCAGAAAAATGTGTCGGCATTCGGCGCATTTTTTCTTTTCGCCCACAACACCCCCGCTTTCTTTCCCCAAGATATCCCTTTCGGCGAGATTTTCGCGCTTTTTATAAAAAAGTATTATGCGGTCGGCGCGCGCGTGTGTTATACTGTCATCAGCAAAAAATCTTTTTTTGGGAGGAAACTTTTAATGCAATATTCACGCGAAGTTGATGAAATGGTTTGCGTCAAAAAAGGTCCGAACCATGGTCCCGCCCCCATCCCCGAAGAGGGCAAGTGGGTGCAGGCCAAGGAGATCAAGGACATTAACGGTCTTACGCACGGTGTGGGCTGGTGTGCTCCGCAGCAGGGCGCTTGTAAGCTCACGTTGAATGTGAAAGACGGCATCATCCGCGAAGCGCTCGTCGAGACGCTCGGATGTTCCGGTATGACCCATTCCGCGGCGATGGCTGCCGAGATCCTTCCCGGCAAGACCATTCTCGAAGCCTTGAATACCGACCTTGTTTGCGACGCGATCAATACCGCGATGAGAGAGCTCTTCTTGCAGATCGTTTATGGCAGGACGCAGTCCGCTTTCTCCGAGAACGGTCTTGTCATCGGCGCCGGACTCGAGGATCTCGGAAAGGGTCTCCGTTCGCAGATCGGCACGATGTACTCCACGGAGGCGAAAGGCGTTCGTTATCTCGAGATGGCGGAAGGATATGTCACGAGGCTCGCTCTTGACAAGGAGAATGAGGTCATCGGCTATGAGTTCGTGAAGCTCGGCGTGATGATGGATCTCATCGCCAAGGGCACGAGCGCGGACGAGGCTTTGAAGAAATGCACGGGCACGTACGGCAGGTTCAGTGAAGGCGTCACCTTCATCAACCCGCGTAAGCAATAAGGAGGGCAGAATTATGGCTATCACGTTTGAAGGTTATGAGAGAAGGATCAAGAAGATCAATGCCACCCTTAAAGAGTACGGCATCGCGTCCCTCGAGGATGCGCGCGACATCTGCCTTAAGGCAGGCATCAATGTGGAAGAGATCGTGAAGGGCGTGCAGCCCATCGCTTTCGAGAATGCCGTTTGGGCTTATACCGTCGGCGCGGCGATCGCCCTCAAGAAGGGCACGAAGAAGGCTGCGGACGCCGCAGAAGATATCGGCATCGGGCTCCAGTCTTTCTGCATCCCGGGCTCCGTGGCGGATCAGCGTCAGGTGGGTCTCGGACACGGAAACCTCGCTGCGATGCTCCTTCGTGAGGAGACGGCTTGCTTCGCCTTCCTCGCAGGTCATGAGTCTTTCGCCGCGGCGGAAGGCGCCATCGGCATCGCCAAGACCGCGAATAAGGTTCGTAAGAACCCGCTCCGCGTCATCTTGAATGGCCTCGGAAAGGACGCCGCTTTCATCATCAGCCGTATCAATGGTTTCACCTATGTGCAGACCAAGTATGATTATTACACCGGCGAGCTCAAGATCGTCAAAGAGACGGCGTATAGCGACGGTGAGAGGAGCAAGGTACGCTGCTATGGCGCGGATGACGTCAGCGAAGGTGTGGCGATCATGCGTCACGAAGGCGTGGACGTCTCCATCACGGGTAATAGCACGAACCCCACGCGCTTCCAGCATCCCGTTGCGGGCACGTATAAGAAATGGTGCGTCGATAATGGCAAGAAGTATTTCTCCGTGGCTTCCGGCGGTGGCACGGGCAGAACGCTTCACCCCGATAATATGGCGGCAGGTCCCGCGAGCTACGGCATGACGGATACGATGGGCAGGATGCATAGCGACGCGCAGTTCGCAGGCTCGTCTTCCGTTCCCGCGCACGTCGAGATGATGGGACTCATCGGCATGGGCAATAACCCGATGGTCGGTGCATCCGTCGCTCTCGCAGTTGCGGTCGAAGAGGCGCAGAAATAATTTTCTCCTATGTTCGGCACGGCGTTTTTCAAGGCGCCGTGCCTTTTTTTATGCGGAAGCGACCGTCGCATTGACAAATCAAAGTGGAAATGATAGAATCATCATATGGAAAAGCACGTCGTCAGCATGGAAGAAGCCGTGGATCTTTGTAACCGCGCGGGAATGCGTTTCATCTCCTTCGCCAAGAAGGCGGAGAAAGGTCTTTCCGTGGACGAGACGGAGGTGAAGCATGATATGTTCCTCTTATATCTCGAAGCCGCGGAGAGCGGGCATCCTCGCGCCCTTTATAATCTCGGCTTGGCTTATCATTTCGGGCTCGGCGTGGGGGAGGACCATGCCCTTGCTTATCGTTATTATACGGAAGCGGCGGAGAAAGGATATGCGGACGCTCTTGTATATCTCGCGAAGATGTATGCCCTCGGCGAATGCGTAAATCGGTCCAAGGAGAAGTCCGACGAGCTTTTGGAAGAAGCGGCGGAGAAGGGGAATCCGAATGCCTGCTTCATCCTCGGCGGCGCGGCGGCGAATCGGAAGGACACGGCGTCCGCCCTACGTTATTTCAAGCGGGCGGCTTCCGAGCATGCGAAATACAGTTATTGTTCCTCTGTCTCCGACGCGCAGAGCGGCAAGGATTATGAGAGCGTAAGGGACGGCGTAGGGAAGAGCCTCTCGAAATGTCTCTTTTTCGCGGCGTATCTCACCATCCTCGTCCTGCGGAAGAAAGAGGACTATGCCGCGGCGGTGGAATGGCTGAAGATCGCCCTCAATGAATGCGAGATGCCCGAGGCACTCATCGTCCTTGCGCATGTCTATACCTATGGCGAAGGCGCCCCGCAGGACTTTGAGGAAGCGGAGCGTTATGTCAAGATGGCGGAGGAAGTGGGGCTGCATGGTGCCGCCGACGCCCGTGACGATTTGGAGGAGGTTCGCGCCAGAAAGCAAGCCCTCGACGGAAAAAAGGGAGAAAAATAAGATTTTATTCCTCAAAACAGTTGCCAAACCGTTTCGGTTTTGCTATAGTAAGTATGTTATTTTGAATATGCCTCGTTAGTCTAGTGGTCTAGGACGCTGGCCTCTCACGCCGGTATCAAGGGTTCGAACCCCTTACGGGGTACCAAGGAAAGAAACCTGATTTGTTCGTCAAATCGGGTTTCTTTCAGTTATATTCGGCTTGCGCCGAGTTGTATTGCGCTCGCGCCGAGAGATCGATTTGACCGATTTTATATTGTAAGGATTATTTTCCTCTCGCTTCTTGACCTTTTAGCTTTATTTATTGTATTATAAAATATAAACCGAATATTTCGGCTTTGAAAAGCAGGGGAGAAGTCACAAAATGGTGTATTACGTATTGGCGGTCTTGATTTCGATCGTTTTATACGCGCTCGGGCTCGTATTTATGAAATACCTCGTGAAATATCGCAAGTTCAGCGATGTGGATTTTCCCTTTGGCATTTTCGTCCTTTATTTCATCGAGCTCGTCCTTCTTCTCGTGGAAGCCGGTGTGGAGCATTGGAATGATCTCACCCTTCTTCCCCTCGGGAATATCGGTCCTTTTATGTTTTTCACCTTGCCTTTCCTTTTCCTTTTGCCGAAAAGGATCCGGAAGTATTATCTCACGCTCGTCGTCTTGCTCTCGCCCGCGATGCTGATCTACGGTCTTTTTGACGGCATCTTGCTGGTCATTTCGGGCAGACAGGCATATGCCACTTATGTCATCGACATCTTTGCCCATACGCTTTTTGCGGTCTATGGGGTGTATCTCGTGCGCAGCGGGCAGGTGGATTTTGAGGTGAAGCGGTCGCTCATCTCCGGCTCGATCATTCTTGCTGTCGCCCTCCTTATGTTGGTGCTGAATGCCATCTTCCGTACGTCCTTCTTCGGGCTTTCGCTTTATGGTGAGCATAATATTTACGGCATCATTCTCTTAAAGAGCGCCGCGCTTTCCGTCATTCTTTATTTCCTCATTGTTTCGGTGGCGCTTGTCGTCGGTTATTTCTTCGGGAAGTATCTTTCCCTCGCTTTGGACGCTTTGGAGCGCCCCTCCGCGGAGGATGCTCCCGCCGAAGAGGAAGAAGAGTAAGTTTTCCCCCTTGATTTCATCATTTTATAAGAAAATAATTCTTGCGCTTGCTTTCCGCGCGCGAGCAATGATATGATATACTTAATAAAACTTTAGGAGTATCGCCTATGAACGTAATGGACACCTTGCGTGAGAGAGGATTTATCAAACAAACCGTTTTCGAAGAGGATCTTTATAAGCTTCTCGGCTCGGAGAAGGTCAGCTTTTACATCGGCTTTGACCCCACGGCGGACAGCCTCCACGTAGGACATTATCTCGCGATGATGGCGATGAGCCATATGCAGAAGGCGGGGCATCGCCCCATTGTCCTCATCGGGGGCGGCACGGGCATGATCGGGGATCCCTCGGGACGCACGGATATGCGGAATATGCTCACGGCGGAGACCGTCAAGCATAATTGCGAATGCTTCAAGAAACAGATGAGCCGTTTCTTCTCCTTCGAAGGGGAGAATGCCGCCGTGATGGTGAATAACGGGGATTGGCTCTTAAATCTGAATTACGTGGATTTCCTCCGCGACGTCGGCTCGCTTTTCAGCGTGAATCGGATGCTCACGGCGGAATGTTATAAAAACCGTATGGAGAAGGGGCTGACCTTCCTTGAATTCAATTATATGCTGATGCAGAGCTATGACTTCCTCGTCTTGTATCAGAAATACGGGTGCGTCTTGGAATGCGGCGGCGACGATCAATGGAGCAATATGCTCGCGGGCGCGGACCTCATTCGCCGTAAGCTCGGCAAGGACGCTTTCGCGATGACTTTCCCCCTCTTGACGAATAGTGAAGGGAAGAAGATGGGGACGACAGCTTCGGGCGCCGTTTGGCTCTCTGCGGAGAAGACTTCCCCCTATGATTTTTATCAGTACTGGAGAAATGTCGAGGACAGCGAGGTCAGGAAATGCATGAAGCTCCTCACCTTTATGCCGCTTGAAGAGATCGAAGAGATGACGGCGCATCAGGATGAGCGCATCAACGCCGCGAAAGAGCGCCTTGCTTATGAGATCACGAAGATCGTACACGGCGAGGACGTGGCGAATGACGTCGTGGCGAAGGTGAAAGCCGCTTTCTCCGGTGACGTGGAGAATATGCCCGCGATGGAGATCTCCAAGGCTTCCGCTAAAGTCATCGATATGCTCGTCGCGGTCGGTTTCGCTCCCAGTAAGAGCGAGGCGCGCAGGCTCATTCAGGGCGGCGCGGTCTCCATCGACGGCGTCAAGGTCACGGATATCGCCGCAGAGGCGTCGGACAGTCAGATCGCGAATGGTTGCGTCCTCTATAAGGGCAAGAAGAATCGCGTGAAGGTCACTTTCGGAGCTTGATCCGTGTATTACACCGTTTCGCGCGGCGCCACGGCGGAGCTCACGATCAAGCATAGTAAGTTCATCGCGTTTTGCGCTTCGGTGCAGGATGCGGAGGAGGCGGATCTCTTCGTCAGAGGGATCAAGAAAAAGTATTCCGACGCCACGCACGCCCCTTATGCTTATGTCCTCGGGGCGAGAGGGGCTGAGACCCGCGCAAGCGACGACGGAGAGCCTTCGGGAACGTCGGGTGCCCCCATTTTGGAGGCGATCAAGAGCGCGGGACTCACGTTTACGGCGGTGGTCGTCGTGCGTTATTTCGGCGGGATCAAGCTCGGCACGGGCGGTCTCACGCGAGCATATGGGGATAGCGCCTCGGCGGCGCTCCGCGAGACGGGGAAGACGGCTTATGAGAAATGCGCGGTGCTTTCCGTCGCCTGCGATTATAATGCGATCTCTTCCGTGCAAAATAAAATATATGCGTTTTCAGGCGTCTTGCTCGATACGGCGTACACCGACGGAGCTTTGCTTCGGGTGGCGGTGCCTTCCGAGCGTAAGGACGCCTTTTTATCTGCCGTAGCGGATGCGACGTCGGGGCGGGCGACGGTCTCCTTTGCGGAGGAGCGATATTGCCCGATGAAATGAGGTGTGATATGTTGGAGGACTTTTTGATAGGGAATTATACGGATCAAAAGCATAAGACGGGCGTCACTGTCCTTCTCGCTCCGGAGGGGGCGACGGGGGGCGTCAGCGTGCGCGGCGGCGCGCCCGCTACGCACGAGACCGAGCTTTTTCGCGCGGAAAATACCGTGGAGAAAGTGAATGCCGTCCTGCTTTCCGGCGGGAGCGCTTTCGGTTTGGAGGCGGTCTCCGGCGCAATGACATATCTCTATGAAAAAGGAAAAGGGTATGATGCGGGCGGTTTCCGCGTCCCCATCTGCGCGGGCGCTTCGATCTATGACCTCGAATGCGGCTCTTTTGCTTATCCGACCAAGGAAGACGGTTATGCCGCTTGCTTGGCGGCGAAGCCCCTTGAGGAGATCGGGGGAGCCATCGGCGGAGGGACAGGCGCCACCGTAGCGAAAATGGGCGGGATGGCTTCTGCATTCCCTTCGGGAATGGCTGTCGCGATGGGAAGGAAAGGGGAGATCGAGATGGCGGTCGTCACCGTCGTGAATGCCCTCGGGAATGTCTATGATCCCGTGACGGGCGCGCCCCTTTGCGAAACGCTTCCGAAAGAAGGTGCGGCTTGCTTCTCCAATACTACGATCTCTTGCATCCTGACCAATGCCCTTTTGACCAAAGCGCAGGCGAATAAGCTCTCGGACGTCACGCAGGACGCTTACGCAAAGTGCATTCGCCCCGTCCATACGCTTTATGACGGCGACACCGTCTTCACTCTCGCTTCGGGACGGGTGAAGGCGGATCTTCTCACCCTCCAAATGCTTGCGGACGAGCTCACCTGCAAGGCGATCTTGCACGCTGTGAGGTCAAGCAATGATTAAGCTCGTTTCTTCTTTGACGGCGGCGCGTATTGACCGCGAAAAGATCCAAAACGGCGTCTCCTCGGAAGAGCTGATGCGTCGCGTTGCGCGCGGCGTTTTCGAGAATGCTCCGCTGAAAGAAGGGAAGACCTTGATCCTCGCGGGGAAAGGGGGGAACGGAGGCGACGGTTACGCGCTCTATCTTTTGATGAAAGAAGAGGGACGTGACGTCACGATCGCGGATTTCGGCGAGAGTCGCCACGAAGGTAGCGCGAAACTTCGCGCGCTTTGTGAGAAAGAGATCGTTCGTTACTCCGAAAAGCTTGATTTTTCTCCGTATGCCAATGTCATCGACTGCATCTTCGGCGTGGGGCTTTCCCGCTCCGTCTCGGGGGAATATCTCGATTGCATTCGCAAGATCAATGCCGCAGGGAAGCATGTCGTAAGCGTGGACATCCCTTCCGGGCTTTCCGCAGACGGCGGGCTCACGCTCGGCGCGGCGGTCAAGGCGGATGTCACCATCGCCGTGCAAAATATGAAATTCGGTCATTTCCTTTCGGACGGTTTGGACCTTTCGGGAGAGGTCGGCGCCCTTGACATCGGGCTCGACGGCGAGGCTTATGACGCCCTTATCGTGGAAGACGATGACGTCCGCCCGCTTTTCCCCGAGATGAAGCGTAACGTGCATAAAGGGATGCTCGGACGTCTCGCCATCCTTGCGGGGAGCGAGAGTTATTCCGGCGCTTCTGTCATCGCAGAGCTCGGTGCGGCGGCTTTTGCTTTGGGGGACGGACTCGTCCGCCTTTGCGTGCCGGACTGTATCTTATATCCCGTTATGTCCAAGATCACGGAATGCACGTTGCTCTCGATGCCCTCGAAGGAGGGTCGTCTCGCTTATGACGAAGGGTATCTCAAGAAAGCGGTCGCGGGGGCGAATGCCGTCCTTTTCGGGAATGGCGCGGACCTTGGCGAGGACATTTATAAGATTTTATCTTATCTTTCGGAAAATGTCGATGTTCCTCTCGTCTTGGACGCCGACGCCCTGAATGTGCTTTCCTCTGATCTTTCGCTTTTGAAGAAGCGCTCCGCGCCCACGGTCTTGACGCCGCATCCGCGCGAGTTTTCCCGTCTGACGGGGCTTCCCGTGGAAGAGATCCTTTCCGATCCCGTTTCATATGCGAAAGAATTTGCGGCAAGACATTCCGTCATTCTCGCCTTGAAAGGCGCCTCCACGGTCATCACGGACGGCGAGCGCGTATATCTCTCCGTAACGGGATGCGCAGGAATGGCGAAAGCGGGGAGCGGCGATCTTCTCGCGGGGGCTGTCGCCGCGCTGATCGCAGGCGGGAGAGATCCTCTCGTAGCCACCTACGCCGCCTCGCATATCCTCGGTCTCGCCGGGGAGGTGACTTCCCATGAAGTGGGGGAGTATTCTATGCTTCCAACTCATACGGCGGCGCGCATTCCCGCCGTTCTTCGTTCTCTTCTTTCCGAAAAAGCATAAAAAAGGGATTTCTCATTCGAAAAATCCCAAACTGATGAGCAATGCGTCGTTCACTTTCCGCATAAGGTCGATGGGGAGCTCCCCGATGCGCTCTCTGAGCCGCCTCTTATCGATGGTGCGTATCTGCTCGAGCAGGACGACGGAATCTTTCGGAAGCCCGTAATCTCCCGCGGCGAGCGCGATATGCGTCGGTAATTTTGCTTTTCCGAGCTGACTGGTCACCGCGGCGGCGATCACCGTCGGACTGTAGCGATTTCCGATGTCGTTTTGCACGACGAGCACGGGGCGCACTCCGCCTTGTTCGCTCCCTACGACGGGACTGAGATCGGCGTAATATAATTCACCTCTTTTTATTTGCATAAGCATCACCTCGGAGTATGGATCTCTTCGCCCCTTGACGCTCATTACATAGTATGTATCGGCGTCGTAGAATGACATCTCTATCTTTCCCACTCCCTAAAAAGTTTATACTTGCAAGGAAAGGGTTTATATGGTAAAATAAATAAAAACGATGTAGGGGCATTATATGGCAGTATCGATTAAAGATCTTTTGAAACTCGCAGTCTCCCAAAAAGCGTCCGACTTACATATCACGGTGAAGTCCGCGCCCGTCTTACGTGTCTCCGGCCTTTTTAAGTATTTTAAGACCCCGCCGCTTACGCCGGCGGACACCGAGCAGATGTGTCGCGAGATCTTGGATGAGAATAATATGGCGAAGCTCCAGAAGCTCGGCGAAGTGGACGTCGCGGTCGCCTTGGGGGAGAATCGTTTCCGTGTGAATGCTTTCCGTCAGAAAGGGTGTTATGCCATCGCCATTCGTACGATCAATAGCGTCATCCCGTCCTTCTCGGCGCTCGGGCTTCCCTCCACGATGCTGGATCTCTGCAATAAGAGCAGGGGCATCATCCTCGTCACGGGGCCGACGGGTAGCGGTAAGTCCACGACCCTCGCCGCGATGATCGATTATATCAATCATACGCGAAATGCCCATATCATCACCCTCGAAGATCCTATCGAGTATTATCACGAGCACGCAAAAAGCCTCGTGAATCAGCGTGAGATCGGGAATGACACGCGCTCTTTCGCGGCGGCGCTTCGCGCCTCCCTCCGTCAGGACCCCGACGTCATCCAAGTGGGCGAAATGCGTGACCTTGAGACCATCTCCACGGCGATCACCGCCGCAGAAACGGGTCACTTGGTCCTCAGCACCTTGCATACCATCGGCGCGGCGAATACCGTCGACCGTATGGTGGACGTCTTCCCGTCTTATCAGCAACAGCAAGTCCGTCTCCAGCTTTCGATGGTCTTGCAGGCGGTCATCTCTCAGCAGCTCATCCCCAAAGCGGATGGCTCAGGCAGGGTAGCGGCGCTCGAGATTATGCTCAATCATACGGCGATCAATTCCTTGATCCGTGACGGAAAGACCCATCAGATCGGGAATACCATCATGACGAATCGGAATCTCGGCATGAGGCTGATGGACGACTCTATTGCGAATTTCCTTAAACAGGGGATCATCACGAAAGAGAATGCGCTTTTGTATTCCGTGGATCCCGAGTATATGCTTCAGCAAGCCAAGAATGGTTGAGGGATAAAAATAACAAATTATTTCCCAAATATTGCTTGACAAATAACTTGTATTACTATAATATAATGCTTGTCATTCGCGATCATGGCGGAACAGGCAGACGCGTACGTTTGAGGGGCGTATGGGCAACCATGGGGGTTCAAGTCCCCCTGATCGCACCAAAGGCACTTGCGGGAGCAAGTGCTTTTTTCTTTTGCGGGGGGCTTGAACGGGTCGATAGCGACACCGG
>JAGCXI010000023.1 GCA_017961365.1 Clostridia bacterium | reverse complement strand
GTCGTGACGATATCCGCCTTCGATCCTGTCAGAAGAGAGATCGGTCGCGTCGCTTTGGAAAGATTGATGAGTGACGGCAGGATCCATCCCGCGCGTATCGAAGAAACCGTCGAAAAAGTGCGTAATGAGATCGAGAACCAGATGAAAGACGCCGGCGAGGAAGCGGCTTTCGACGTCGCGGTCTACGGGCTGCATCCCGAGCTCGTGAAGATCCTCGGCAGACTGAAATTCAGGACAAGCTATGGGCAAAATGTCCTCAAGCATTCGATCGAGGTGTCTCACCTTGCGGGAATGATAGCCGCGGAGATCGGCGCGGATGTTAAGATCGCAAAGAGAGCGGGGCTTCTGCATGACATCGGCAAAGCGGTGGATCATGAGATCGAGGGCACGCATGTCGCGATCGGCGTAGAGCTCGCAAAGAAATTTAAGGAGAGCGAAGCCGTTATTCATGCCATTGAGGCACATCACGGCGACGTGGAAGCGAAGACAGTGGAAGCGGTCATCGTTCAAGCGGCAGACGCCATCAGCGGCGCAAGACCCGGCGCGAGGAGAGAGTCCCTTGAGAACTATGTCAAGAGACTTGAGAACATCGAAAAGATCGCCAATTCCTTTGACGGCGTCGAGCAGTCCTTCGCGATACAGGCAGGCAGAGAGATCCGCGTTATGGTCAAGCCCGAGAAAGTGGACGATACCAAGACTTATTTCATCGCAAAAGAGATCGCGAAGACTTTGGAAAACGAACTGGAGTACCCCGGTCAGATCAAGGTCAGCGTAATCCGCGAGCTGAGAAGCGTAGAATACGCAAAATAAATGAAAAGCGAGCTGCCGAATGTGTCTTGCAATAAGCGCATTCGGCTGAGCGGCGCGTCATACAGTAGGCTTGCACCCAATTCGTGAACGTCACATGCAACGCGGATTCGGAAGAAAACGCCTGTTGCGTGGAGAATCGCGTAGATAAAAGAAAAAGCCTTGCGCTAGCAAGGCAAACCTGGCAGGGGAGACGCGATTCGAACACGCAACCAGCGGTTTTGGAGACCGCTGCTCTACCATTGAGCCACTCCCCTATATAGGTGACTTTGCTATTATAAAGCAGTCGGAGGATTAAGTCAAACAAAATTATGGATAAATACAAACTCGGGATCATCGGCGCGGGAAATATGTCTTCCGCCATCACAAAAGGCGTCCTCGGAAGTAAAATGCTTCTTCCCGAGGATGTCATCGTAAGCGATCTTACATACGACAGATTGGAGCGGGCAAAGGCTCTCGGCGTGCAGGTATCCATCGATAATCTCTATTTAGCGGAGCATTGCGAATATCTGTTATTTGCCGTAAAACCTCAGTCATTTCCCGATATCGCAGCTTCTCTGAAGGGGAAACTCGGCGATACTACCGTCCTCTCCATCATGGCGGGCGTGAATGTGAAAACGCTGAAAGAATCTCTCGGAGCCTCGAAAATCTGCCGCATTATGCCGAATACGCCTTGCATGATCGGGCACGGAATGAGCGCGCTTTGTTTCGACGGTTGCAGCGAAGCCGCGCGCGCTTTTGCGCTCGGCGTATTTTCCTCTATGGGCGAGGTCGTCGAATTGGATGAAAAGAAATTCGACGCCGTGACTTCCGTCAGCGGAAGCGGCCCCGCATACGTTTATATGTTTATCGACGGCATGATAAAAGGCGGAATGAATGGAGGCTTGACCTTTGATGAGGCGAAAAAGCTGACCTTGGCGACGATGGTCGGAGGCACGAAGATGGTGGAGACGTCCGATCGTTCCATCGAAGAGCTCATCGACGCGGTATGCAGTAAAGGCGGCACGACGATACAAGCCGTCACGCATTACAGAAACGAAAGACTTTCCGGGATCATTGCGGAAGGCGTGGACAGATGTCGCGCGCGTTCCATCGAGATGAGCGATCCCTCCGGCGAGACGCACGTGCGTATCTATACGGAAGTAGCTTGCAGCTGAAATCCGGGTCCCGGTGGCTATTGCGCTATTTTGCTGTATAACGGAATGGAGAAAGTGATCAGCGGCGGAGAAGCGGATACAACGAATAACAGGATGGAGCTCAAAGCCGTTATCGAAGGCTTGCGCACCTTGACGAAAAAATGCGTTGTGGAAATCTACAGTGATTCCGCTTATGTGGTAAATGCCGTTAATAACGGCTGGATCAAATCTTGGGCGGTGCGTGGCTGGGAGAACGTGAAAAACCCGGACCTTTGGTATGCGCTCTCAAACCTGTTGGCTTGTCATGACGTTCGATTTGTAAAAGTTAAGGGGCATTCGGACGATAAGATCAATAATCGTTGCGATGAGATCGCAAGAAAAGAATCACAGGCGGTGAAAGAAAGCTGATGTCGGAACAGGAAGAGAAAGAAAAAGAAAAGGAAGAAGCGCTTTCGCTTGAGCCGGCTCAAACGGAGGAAAAGGAAGAAGCTCCTTCCGTCGAGAAGAAAAAAGCGGATAAAAAACAATGGACCCGCCTTCTTTTCACGCTTATCGCTTCCGCCGTTGCGCTTGCATTCTTCGGTCTGAGCTATTATTTCTTCACCTTTAACGTCGCCGCCGTCATTTTCGCTACGCTCGTAGCTGTGATCGCTTTTACGATCGTAGCCGTTTATAAAGAATGGGAGACCCCCTTTAAACTCTCCGTCACAGCGATTTATGTTGCGGCAGTTTTCTTGGTCGGCTACTTTATCATGCATAAGAGCGGACTCTTCAATACGATCCATTCTACGGAAGATTTTGTGGCGTATATCAATAATTCCGGAGGGGTAGCCGAAGTCGTCTTCGTTCTTGTGAATTTTTTGCAAGTTACCATCGTTCCCATCCCGAGCTCGATTACGATCACAGCGGGCGCCGTCCTCTTTAACGGGATATGGAAGCCGCTTTATCTTTCCGTGATCGGGATCTTGGCGGGGTCGATGCTTGCTTTCTTTCTCGGCAGAGTATTCGGCGTTCGCTTTGCGAATTGGCTTGTAGGCGAAAAAGCGATCGCGAAATATAAGAAAATGACGAAAGGAAGAGACAAAATCGTTCTCTTCTATATGTTTCTTTTCCCGTTTTTTCCGGATGATTTCCTTTGTATCCTTGCCGGAATGACGGACTATACTTATCTCGGATTTTTCTTGATGCAAGTTTTTTGTCGTACTGCAGGCGCGCTGACGACCATTTCGGTCGCAAAAGGGATCGTATCCATTCCGCTTCAAGGCTGGTGGCTCCTCCTTTGGGGGGTCATCATCGTGCTTGTCATCACGTTCTTCGTCCTTACGCTAAAATACAGTGAGAAGATCGAAGAGCTTATGATGAAATTGATCGACAAAATGACCTTTGGCTATTCGAAAAAGCGCAGAATGGCGAAAGAGGAAAAAGAAGAAGCGGCGGAGCTTGCCGCAACGAAGACAGAAGAGGGCATATTGCCCGAAGGAGAAGAAAATGATCATATCGAGCATTGATCCCATCGCATTTGAGGTCGGATCGTTGTCTGTCCGTTGGTACGGGATCTTCATCACATTTGCGATATTGGTGGGATACACCGTGACTTGTTTGAATGCAAAAAAAAGAGGGATCCCTTTCGACTTTATGTTGGAGCTTTTCTTATGGGTGGTTCCCTTTGCCGTCGTCTTTGCGCGCCTTTCTTACGTTTTATTCCATCCAAGTGATTTTATCGTGAGATCATGGGCGGACTTCGGCGATATTTTTGCGATATGGAAGGGAGGGATCTCCATCCTCGGGGCGATCCCCGGCGGCGCGCTCGGCGCCTTCATTGCATGCAAAAGGAATAAGATCCCATTTGCGGAAGTGCTTGATTCCATCGCGCCCGGTCTCGTCCTCGGACAAGCGCTCGGACGCTGGGGAAACTGGGCGAATCAAGAACTTTACGGACAGGAGATCTTGAATGAGAGTTTGCAAGTCTTTCCCATTGCCGTTTACATTGACGCCGAACACGGCTGGTTCCAAGCGACTTTTTTCTATGAAATGGTGTTGAACTTGATTGGCTTTGCGATCTTGATCACCGTTTTCCGCAAGTCGAAAAAGAATCTCATTACGTTTATGACGTATTTTGCTTGGTACATGGTGGTTCGTGCGATCATGGAGGTGTTCCGCGCCGATGCGATCAGTGTCGGACCGGTCAAGATCGGCGTGCTCGGCTGTTCGATCCTTGCCGCAATATCTATGATTGTGATCGTGCTTATTTACTGCAGAAAAATACATACGGGTACGCCTCGCGTGTTGCAAAATGAAGGAGAAAACGAATGAGAAATCTTACTTTGCTGACAGACTTTTACGAACTTACGATGATGTATGGCTATTTTAAGACGGGTACGAAGGATAAAGAAGCCGTCTTCGACCTCTTTTTCAGAGGGAGAGAAGAGCTCTCTTACGCCGTGGCGGCAGGGCTTGAGCAAGCAATCGATTATATCAAGAATATTTCCTTCAGCGAAGAGGATATTGCTTATTTGAGAGGACTGAATTGCTTTGACGAGCCTTTTCTTGACGAGCTCCGTAAATTTAGGTTTACGGGGGATATTTATGCCGTAAAAGAAGGGAGTATCATTTTCCCTTACGAGCCCCTTATGATCGTGAAAGCTCCGATCTTTCAAGCACAGTTCGTGGAGACAGCGCTCCTCACCCTCATAAACCATCAAACGCTTATCGCAACGAAAGCTTCCAAGATCGCGAATAATACGAATGCCGCCGTGCTGGAATTCGGGCTTCGTCGCGCGCAAGGCCCGGACGCGGGCATATACGGAGCGCGCGCCGCGATCATCGGCGGTTGTGCCGCCACATCCAACGTGATTGCCGGAAAAATGTTTGACATTAAAGTCTCCGGCACCCATGCCCATAGCTGGGTGATGTCGTTCCCGGATGAGCTGACGGCGTTCCGTAAGTACGCCGAGCTTTATCCCGACAGTTGCCTTTTGCTCGTCGATACCTATAATACGCTTAAGAGCGGCGTGCCGAATGCGATCAAGGTCTTTGACGAACTTTCCGCCAAGGGACATCGGCCCCTTGGCATTCGTATCGACAGCGGCGATCTTGCATATCTCTCCAATGCGGCAAGAAAGATGCTCGATGAAGCGGGATATCAAGACGCTATCATTTGTGCTTCGGGCGATATCGATGAGAATGTGCTCATCGCCTTGAAGAGCCAAAATGCGAAAATCGATACCTATGGTATCGGGACGAAGCTCATCACGAGCTTTTCCAATCCGAGCCTCGGTGGCGTATATAAGCTGGCGGCGATCGAAGATGAGGGGAAATTGACCCCTAAGATCAAAATCAGCAATACGGTAGAAAAGGTGACCAATCCCGGATTGAAAAAGGTGATTCGCTTCTATGATAAAAAGACATCCAAGGCGATCGCCGACCTCATTATGCTGATCGACGAAAAGCTTCCGCAAGGGGAGCCGTATACGATATTCGATCCCGAGAATCCTTGGAAAAAGATGTGCATCAAGGATTATTACGTGGAAGAGTTGCTCGTAAAAGTCTTTGAGGGCGGGCGGCAGGTCTATGCCTCTCCCGACGTAAAAGACATTGCGTTGTATCATAAGAAATGCTCCGACAGTTTTTGGGAGCAATATAAGAGGGTGACCCTCCCCGAAATTTACAAGGTGGATCTTTCGGAAAGACTATATGACCTTAAACACGAATTGCTGGGGGATAAAGCGGAGTGATCAGTCTTCGATAAACCCCTTTGGGCAACGAATGGGCGCGACGTCTTCACTTTTTTCCTCGAGGAGAGACGCCGCGCTCATCTTTTCCTGTGCGGAGAGCTCTTGCGCTTCTCGGACTCGTTTTTGCTCGTTGTAATAGCTCTTTTCGGGCGTGGTCTCTTTCTTTGGCTTCATATTGAGATCTCGATTTGCGTTTAATGAGAATGATTCTCTGAAGCGGCGAATGTATCCATCCGTATCTTCAAGGACGCGATCGGCGTTGCTCTCCCGTATTCCGCGAACGTATGCCGTCCATTTTTGCTTGAAGATATTCAAACGATCTTCCTCGAGGGAGACTTTTGCGCGGAATTCTTTTTCAAGACTCCCTTTTACTTCCATCGCTTTTACGATCGCAGAGGAGACTCTTTCTTCGTTGCGCCTATAATCCGCGTTTTTTGCGTATAAATAGTCGTTTTCTTCCTTTAATCGTTCGATACAGCTCTCCAATTCGCGGATTTTGCTTTCGGAAAATTCCGTGGTTTTATGAACGTATTCGTCGACTTGTTTTTTGTCATATCCTCGAAATTGCGTTTTGAATCGGACCATATTTATCACCTCGCTCTAAGAGTAACGCTTATTCCGAAGTGATATTTGGGTATTCCGAAGAAAAAATGTTCTTTTACGCCTACTCTTGTCGAAATTCGGTTTTGAAGATATCGTGCAAGGCTTGGATCAGACGTTTTGCTTGAAATCGGGTGTTATTCGCGCCGATACTGATACGAATCGTCGGGGTGTCAGCACCTTTTCCGACAGCAAGCGGCGCGCAATGCAGTCCGTAGCGAACGGCAATATGATATTGTTCGTTTAAGAGATCGGCAACGCGTTCGATTTCTTTCTCGGGAAGGGAAAAGGTCAGGAAAGGAGAGCCTTTTACGGAGTGGATTTCGACCTTCGGAATTTCGGAAACTTTATCGTGCAGATATTCGGATATTTCCGATATTTTCGAATTTAATTTTTCTTGGTTTTTTGCGGTCCACCGGACGCCTTCCCGAAGGGCGGCGATCCCGGTCAAATTCAATGTGCCGGATTCGAGACTTTCCGGCGGGAGCATGGGTTGTAAAAGATTGTCGCTTTCCGTTCCCGTCCCGCCGTAGAGGAGTGGGTTCACAAAGGTGCCTTTCCCAATGACTAAAAAGCCCGTTCCTTGCGCTCCGTGCAAAGATTTGTGTCCCGCTCCGCAGAGGAGATCCATCTGCATTGCGTCAAAGTCGATTTCCCTGTGTCCGAGCCCTTGCGCGCCGTCCACAAGGAATTTTATCCCTTGAGAAGCGCAAAGCTCGCCGATTCGAGCAAGGGGCGGGGCGTATCCGGTCACATTGCTCATAGACGTGACGGCGATGAGATAAGTCTTATCCGTCAAAGCACTTTTTATCGATTCGACATCCAATGCTCCATGCCTCATTTCAATGATCGTCAAGGAGATGAGTCCTTCTTTGCGTAACATGGAGAGCGGGCGTAAAACGGAGTTGTGCTCGAGGGATGTGGTGATGACGTGTCCTCCGAGTTTCGCTGTGCCGAGGATCGCGAGGTTTAAAGCTTCCGTGCAATTTTTCGTGAAGACTACGGTTGCGTTTTTTGCCTGGACAAATGCTGCGATCTCACGTCTTGTTTCGTGTACGAGCATCGCGCTTTGCACGGCGTCGAGATGGCTTCCTCGTCCCGGATTCGCGCTGTTTTTCAAGGCGCGAGCGGCAGCTTTTCTGACGGTGCGAGGTTTATACTTGGACGTGGCGGCGTTGTCGAAATAAATCATCATCACATCTCCCGATTTTTATTTAATATATTATATTGAAGTCCTGCATTTTCGGTGAGATCAAGGGACGATACAAAGGAGAAGAAGATGAGTTATATGATAGCAGTATTTAAATCGCGCAGGGACGCAATGGAATTCGGATCTGCGATGATGCGCCAAGGTGTTCGCGTAACGGCTGTGAATACGCCGCGATCCATCAGCAGTTCTTGCGGACTTTCCGTTCGCTTTCCAAGAGGTGCGATCATCATCGCCGAGCGCGTCTTAGCGATGGGTGAATATTTCAGTTTTAAAGGTTTCTATGCCGTGTGAGAGATTTGCGGCGATGTCGTTTCTTGCATTGCCGCATTTTTCTTTTGTTTTTTCTTCAAAGCGTTGAGTAAATCATTTATTTATGATATATTTTAACTATGAATGCGGAAAATTTGATCTCACGATTAGACGCAATGCATCCGAATGCGGAGTGCGAACTTCTTTTCGAAACGCCGTTTCAGCTTCTGGTAGCGGTGATCCTTTCTGCGCAGTGCACGGATAAAAGAGTGAACGAGGTGACCCCTTCTTTGTTTCGTAAATATTCCACGCCGGAGCAATTTGCGCAATTGTCGCAAGAAGCGCTTGAAAAAGAGATCAAAAGTTGCGGCTTTTATCATGATATAGCCCGCCATATTATCGGCGCGGCGAAAGCGATCGTCTCGGATTTCGGGGGAGAGGTTCCCTCTACGCAGGAAGATTTAGTCAAGCTCCCCGGGGTTGGGCGCAAGACGGCGAATGTTGTTTACGCCGTTGCTTTCGGCGGAGACGCGATCCCCGTGGATACCCACGTATTTCGTTTAAGCCATCGCCTTGGGCTTTCAGAGGCGGGAACGCCGGAAGGGGTGGAAAAAGATTTGAATCGCATTTTCCCGCAAAAAACGTGGTCTCACATTCATCACTTGTTGATCCATCACGGTCGGTATGTTTGTAAGGCGCAAGCGCCTAAATGCGATGACTGCGCATTGATCGAGGATTGCCCTTATTATGCTTCTAAAATCGCCGAAAAATGAAAGCGATAATACAATTCGGTACTTCGAGGTAAAATAAAAATATGTTTTTGGACGTTGTAAATATATATGCCAAAGCAGGGAACGGCGGAGACGGGAAAGTCAGTTTCCATCGTGAGAAATACGTAATGTGCGGCGGTCCGGACGGCGGAGACGGCGGAAAGGGCGGCAGCATTATTTTCATCGCGGATCCCTCGCTTACGAGTTTGATCGATTTTAAATTCAAAAAGCATTTCCGTGCGGAAAACGGAGCGCCCGGCGAAGGCGGGAATTGCTTCGGAAAGAACGGAAAGGATATCGAGATCAAAGTCCCGACCGGCACGATCATTAAAGACAAGGAGACGGGGGGGATCATTGCCGATATGTTTGCGCCCGATAGTCGAGTCGTTGTATTGAAAGGAGGAAAAGGCGGACGCGGAAACGCGCGTTTTGCCACGCCGACAAGGCGGACACCGAGTTTTGCGGAACTGGGCGAAGTCACGGTGGAGCGCATGCTGACCCTTGAGCTGAAAACGATAGCCGATATCGGACTGATCGGATTCCCGAATGTCGGAAAGTCCACGTTGCTTTCGGTTTTGACCAATGCAAGACCTAAGATCGCAAATTATCATTTCACGACCCTTTCTCCGAATTTAGGCGTGATCAAGGCATATGATAAGAGCTATGTTATAGCGGACATCCCGGGGCTTATCGAGGGCGCAGCCAACGGACTTGGGCTTGGTCACACTTTCCTGCGTCATATCGAAAGAGTGCGACTTCTCGTGCACGTCGTGGACATCTCCGGCATTGAAGGGAGAGACCCTGTGGATGATTATCGAGCCATTCGAGAAGAGCTTAGACAATATAACGAACGTTTGGCGGAGCTCCCCGAGATCTGCGTGGCGAATAAGACAGATCTCCTTGAGGATAAAAGGAAGATCGCGGATTTTTCGGCAATGACAGGGCAAAAGGTAATCCCCATATCCGCTGCCGCGTATGAGAATATCGAGCTTTTGGTGAAAGAGATATTCTCCGTCATTTCGACTTTGCCCGAAGCGGCTCCTCTCGAATTTATTCCTTTTGAATATGCCAAGAGCGATCCCGAACAATATGAGATCAAAAGACTGTCCGACGGCGCCTTTGAGGTGACGGGCGGCTTGGTGGAAGTCCTTATCCGAAAAATCGTTTTGAGCGATCACGAGAGCAATCGGTATTTTCAAAATGTGCTCAAAGAGAAGGGCGTTATTACGAAATTAAAAGAAATGGGCGCTCACGATGGCGATACGATCATCGTCGGCGACGTCGAATTCGAATTATGGAATTAGGGGTAGAACAATGAATAGTAAGCAAAGAAAGAAATTGATTTCCTTGGCAATGAACGTTGCAACGACGGTTCAGATCGGGAAAAACGGGATCACCGAAAGCGTGATCGGAGAAATCGATCGCGCTCTTGAGGATCACGAGCTTGTCAAAATCGGCGTTCTTCGTTCTGTCTTGCAGAGCGCGAAGTCATTGATCGCCGAACTGGCGGAAAAGACGAATGCCGAGCCTGTGCAGGCGATAGGGAATAAGATCGTACTATATCGTCTTTCGCAGAAGGACGGCATAAAACATATTATCCTCGATTGAGTTTATTCTTTGAATAGATCTCGGTCCCCGACATTTCCTTCTTTATTTGCAAGGGAGAGGATTGCAAGCAGCAGATTCAGGAAGGAAAAAGCGAGATAGTATATGCGTAGCGGAGAAAGCAGAGCGAGCATGGACGTTGACAGTCCCGCGATGCAATAGTATTTTACATTTGATCCGCTCAGCGCTACTCGGAAAAAGTTCGCGATTCGATTTTTCTTGCGAAAGAATACGCTTTTTGAGGGGATCCCCCCTCTTTTTAAAAGATATTTATACAAAGTCGAAGCGCCGATGATCGTGACTCTTTGCGGAATGTATTCCGTTACGGCGAGCGCCTTTCTTTCCGAATGATTGGTTAAAACGTATATTCTTTCGAGAGAATAACCTCGTGCGATCCGATAAGCTTTCGCAATGTCTTCTTCCGAAAGCGCTCCGAATTTGTAGGCATAATAAATCAACGATTTTTCACCTTGGTTTTCAAGAAGGGTTTGCCCTTCGGCGGTCGAGATCGACATATTCGGAAATGAGTTTTCCACGCGTTCTTTCAATTCGGAATTTCCGTTTAGAAGGACGAAGCGAATAAAGTCTCGTTTGGACAGTTTGTCTTTCGGGGTTCTGGGACGAATGAGCTTCAGCGCAAGATAAATGATCCCGATCCCGAGAAGGGCGCAAAGAGTCCCTATCACTAGGGACTTTGTTAGCGTGAAAAAAAGCACGAAAAGAAGCGTCGACAGAAGGATGGAGAGTAATATCTTGTCAATGGTCTTGCCCATACGCTTATTTTTCCCAAGATAGCCGCTTTTAAGCGTTGAAAAGAAGAAAAGGATATAGTATAATAAAAATATGACAGGGATTTACGGCGGAGCTTTCGATCCTCCGCATAGCGAACATGTAAAGATCATTCGCGAATTGCTTCGTGACCGTTCTTTTGAAAAGATCGTGATCGTGCTATCTTGCGATTCACCGCATAAAAGTCTTTTGACGCCTTTTTCGGTGAGAAAACGCATGTTGGAGAAAGCTTTTGAAGGACTTGATGTCATCGTCGATGACATTGAGGCGACTTTCGGTGGAAAGGCGTATTCTTCCGATATCTTACCTTTGCTCAAAGAAAAATACGGCGAGATCACTTTTATCATCGGAGGGGACAGTCTGCTCGCTTTTTCAAGATGGCATCTTCCGCAAGAGATTTTAAAAGTGTGCCCGATCCTCGTCATTCCGCGGGGAGAAGAGGAAATCAAAACGCTTCGGGAGGTCGCGCGCCGTTATATGACTGATTGGGGCGGCAAGATCGATGTCTCGGAGAGGATCAAAGGAGCGGAGATCTCTTCTTCGGAGATACGCGCTGCCGTCGATCTCGATATGGAAACGCCTTATCTTAATCCCGAGGTGCGTGCGATCATCGAAATGGAATGCCTTTATAAAGATCATTTCCAAATGGTGGAAGGGGTAAAATCGGCGCTTCCGCCCAAGCGTTGGGATCATACCTG
>JAGCXI010000022.1 GCA_017961365.1 Clostridia bacterium | reverse complement strand
GGCAGAGAGTGGCGCTCGGACGTGCGATCGTGCGCGAACCGAATGTCTTCCTGCTCGACGAGCCGCTCTCGAACCTCGATGCGAAGCTGCGCGTGCAGATGCGCTCCGAGATCACGAAGCTACATAAGAAGCTCGCCACCACCTTCATTTACGTCACCCACGACCAGACTGAGGCGATGACGATGGGCGACCGCATCGTCGTCATGAAAGACGGCTTCATCCAGCAAGTGGATTCGCCCGCGACGCTTTACGAACAGCCGCGCAATGTCTTCGTGGCGACCTTCCTCGGTTCGCCGCAGATGAATATCTTCGACGCGGAGCTCGTCAAGGACGGCGCGCTCGGGATCTCCTTCGGAGCAGGGCATACCGCCGCGTTCTCGAACGTAAAGGCGGCGCAGCTTGCGAATCACGATTATATCGGCAAGGAAGTCCTCTTCGGCATTCGCCCCGAGAATATCAAGCTCGGAAGCAAGGGCATTCGCGCGAGGGTGGATGTCGTGGAGCATCTTGGCAGCGAGACCATCTTGTACACGCAGGTGGAAGGGGTGAAGCTCGAGGACAAGGACCTCAATAACGAAGGGAAGACCCCCTCGATCATCGTGAAGATTCCCACGAATCACGACATCGTGGAAGGCATGGATGTGTATCTCGATTTCGATATGGAGAAGTCTCATCTTTTCGACAAGGCGACCAAGCAGTCCATTATGGGCGTGCCGGACGTAAATCGTTTCCCGTGCCGCGTGGAGGATGGCTCTCTCATCGTGAATGAGACCGTTCTTGCGCTTCCCGAGAGCGTCAAAGCGAAATTCTTCGATTTCTCCGTGCGTGACCTTGCGGAGATCCGCATCCCCGCGAATGATGTCAGCCTCGAGGAGATGCCGGAGAGCATCGGCATCGACGTCGACGTGGATTTTGCCGTGGTGGGGAGCGATAATGTCGCCGTTTACGGCAAGACCGCGCTCAAAGAGGATCATTTCGTCTTCCGCCTCAAGGATACGAATGTGAAAGCGGGGGATAAGCTTGTCGTGTACGTGCCGTTCAATGCCATCACGTTCAACGGCGCGGACGGTCTGCGCCTAAACAGCCGCGAGAAGGTCTCGGAGAATGTCTGCTCCTGTCTCGTCGAAACGAAGAATGGGGCTACCACCGTCAAGTTCGGAAAGAATAAGCTCGTGTATGATGACCTCGGCGTGGCGGACGGCGAATACACATTGAAATTGAAGTCGGATAAAATCGGCTTTATGTATGACAAGAAGTACGCCAAGAAGAATAAGGTGGAGTACGTCGAGTATCCGAATGCCGTCAAGGCGAAAGCGTATGACGAGGATATGCTCGGCAAGAAGAATGCCGTCTTCTGCTCCGTCAGCGGCTTCCCCGATTATGTCACGGCGGTGCTTCCCGCGGATTTCTCGGTGTATAAGATGCCGGTCTTCAAGCTCGTCATCGAGAAGGACGCTTTCGAGCTCATCGCGAAATAAGAAAGCGATTTTATTTGGAAATTATAGGAAAATTTGCGGCGGGGTTCCTCGCCGCATCCTTATAAGACAAGAAGGAGAAATGTTATGAGAGACGTAAAGAAACTATATGACCTTTGGAAAGAAAAAGTGACAGACGCGGAGCTTTCCGCAGAGCTTATCGCCATCGGATCGGACGAGGAGAAGATCATCGACGCGTTCTATCGCGATCTGGAATTCGGCACGGGCGGCTTGCGCGGCGTGCTCGGCGCGGGCACGAACCGTATGAATATCCACACCGTCGGCAAGGCTACGCAAGGACTTGCGAATTATATCCTCGCGCATTATCCCGAGGGCAAGAGAAGCGTGGCGATCAGCTATGATTCGAGGATCAATTCCCGACTCTTTGCTGAGGTCGCGGCGGGGATCTTCGCGGCGAATGGGATCAAAGCGTATATGTATAAGACCTTGATGCCCACGCCTTGTCTTTCTTATGCCGTGCGCAGTCTCGGGACGTCGGCGGGGGTGATGGTGACGGCGTCGCACAACCCCGCGAAATACAATGGTTATAAAGTGTATGGCGAGGATGGCTGTCAGATCACGGAGGCGGCTGCCGCCGAGATATTGCAAGCCATCGAAGAAACGGACGTCTTTGAGGGCGTCCGCGCGATTCCTTTCGAGAAGGCGCTCTCCGAAGGGTGTGTGGAGTACATCAAAGACGAGGTGCTGACCGCCTTTATCGAACGCGTGAAGCAAGAGTCCGTCGTCGGCGTGGAGCCCATCGACAGAAGCGCGAATATCGTCTATACTCCTTTGAACGGCACGGGTCTCGTCCCCGTCACGCGCATTTTGGCGGAGACGGGCTTTAAAAATGTCACCGTCGTGAAAGAGCAGGAGCTCCCCGACGGACATTTCCCCACTTGTCCTTTCCCGAATCCCGAGATCAAAGAGGCTCTGACCCTCGGCTTGGAATACGCTAAGCGCCTCAATGCGGATATCCTCATCGCCACGGACCCCGACTGTGACCGCGTGGGCATCGCAGTGAAGAATGCGGCGGGGGATTACGCCCTTTTGACGGGAAACGAAGTGGGCTTCCTTCTCTTGGATTTCATCTGCTCTCTCCGCATCAAGAACGGCACGATGCCTTCTCCCGCGTATATGGTGAAGACCATCGTCACGAGCGACCTCACGGAGCGTATTGCAGAGCATTACGGCGTGCATGCCATCAACGTGCTCACGGGCTTTAAGTATATCGGCGAGCAGATCGGGCTTCTCGAGAAAAAGGGGATGGCGTCCTCTTATATCCTCGGTTTCGAGGAGAGCTACGGTTATTTGACGGGCTCATACGTCCGTGACAAGGACGCGGTGGACGGCGTCTTTATGATCGCGGAGATGTTCGCCTATTATCGCGCGCAAGGGGTGAGCCTCCTTGACAAGCTCGCGGAGATCTATAAGACTTACGGACATTTCGTCTCCACCCTCGATTGCTTCCAGTTCGAAGGGGCGGAAGGCTTTAAGAAGATGCAGGACATCATGGAGGATTATCGCGGCGCAAGCGAGGTGGAAGGGAAGAAGATCGCGGCGAAGAAGGATTATTCCAAGGGGATCGACGGGCTTCCGAAGTCTAACGTCTTGAAATTCACCTTCGAGAATGGCGACACGATGGTGGTGCGTCCCTCGGGCACCGAGCCGAAGCTCAAGATCTACAAGTGCTTTAAGGCGGATTGACTCCCGATTTAACCTTTTTGCCGAGCTTTCTCTCGAAAAAGAGCGGAAGCTCGGCTTTTTTTGTCCGAAGAAGGAGTATATTGACTTTTTTTAGATTTTAATGTAAAATATATATATTCGACAATGGGGAGGGAGATTATGCATTCATTACACGATAAACTGTGCGACCATTGCTGTTGCACGCAAGAAAAGACGTGGGATGCCGGCTTTTCGTTTCTTGAAAAGAAAGAGATTTATTGCAGAGATCAAGGTATAAAAGCGAATTATTATATGCATATGCATGATTGGAAAGTATGTCCGTACTATTTACCTACAGCCGGCAGTATGTCCAAGAGTGAGCTGGAAGTTGCGATCCAACACTTGAAAGAGGAAAGAAAAAGATCTTATGAGGCGTATCAAGTGCAGGAGGCAAAGAATCAGAAACGTCTTTCCGCAACAAAAGAAACCTATATCATAAATCCTCGTTATATCAAGCAGGAGAAAGGGAGGCAGGTGCCGGTAAATGCTAAAACGGATTTTGCTTATACTATGATAACATTTTTCGAGCATTTGGTTCTTTTTCTCCTGTTATTCGGTTTTGTGATGCTCCTTTCTACTATAAATGCGAATCCTTTTGACCCGGGAGAGGATGCGGTTTTGATCGTGGTTCATTATTTCATTTTCACGTTTTTAGTAAATTTAATTGAAGGAAAAATTAATAAAAAAGCGTTCCGAGGGTGTAGAAGGAAAGTGTATCTAAGGAGTCAAATCATATTTGGTGCATTGTTTTTAATGATCAATATAGTGTTGATTCTTACGGTCTATAAGAGTCGCTTCTATAAGGTCGACAATGGTTGGGGCGTCGTGATCGGGTCTTGTTGTTTCTGCTATATTCTTTATTTCATCATAATGATTCGCAAGTCCTTCTACAGAAAAGAGTACAGTGAGTGCTGTGATCGGATCAAGGCGGAGACAAGACATTGCGAGAAAAGCGATCGTGAATATATGCCGTCGGATTTCGAGGACTTTGACGGAGAGAGCCCCGTTTGCCTTTATTGCGGGAAAACCCGTTATTATTATAAAAAGTAAAATCGTTTTTTTTTTGAAGACAAAGATTGACCGAGGATCCTACGACGGAGCGATCCTCGGTTTTTTTTACGCTTTTTCATTCAAAAAGATTAAAAAATGAAAGACTTCTCGCGAAAAATGTATTATAATTATTTCGTTAAATAATTATTTCGGAGTTTGGGAATGTTAGAGCTCAGAGACATCACCTTTCAAGTGGAAGAAAACGGCGCCGACAAAGAGATCATAAAGGGCGTCAGTCTTGTCATCCCCGATGGGAAGCTCGTGGTCATCACGGGGCCGAACGGCGGCGGCAAGTCCACGCTTGCCCGCATCATTATGGGCATCGAGCGCCCCACCTCGGGCAGGATCTTCTTCAACGGCGAGGACATCACGGAGAAGTCCGTCACCGAGCGCGCGAAGATGGGCATCTCTTTCGCTTTTCAGCAGCCCGTGAAGTTTAAGGGGCTCAAAGTCTTGGATCTTCTTCGCCTTGCGAGCGGGAGGAGGCTCTCCACGGGGGACGCCTGCGAATATCTTTCGTCCGTCGGGCTTTGCGCGAGGGATTATATCGACCGTGAGCTGAATGCCAGCCTCTCGGGCGGCGAGCTGAAACGCATCGAGATCGCCGAGGTCCTGGCGCGCGCCTCCAAGATGAGTATTTTCGACGAGCCCGAAGCGGGCATCGATCTTTGGAGTTTCAATAATCTTATTCGCGTTTTCGAGACCATGCGGAAGAATATCGCGGAGAGTTCCATCGTCATCATCTCTCACCAAGAGCGGATCTTGAATGTGGCGGACGAGATCGTCCTTGTGAATGGCGGCAGAGTGGAGAAAAAGGGGAGCAAGGAAGAGATCCTTCCCGAGCTGCTTCGTTCCTCCGCCGTCGTGTCCGCTTGCGCGATGAACACGGAGGATAAGGCATGAAATTCGATGAGATCCAGCTTCGGCTTTTAGAGGAGATCGCAGATCTCCACGGCGTCCCCGAGGGCGCTTATAACATTCGTTCGAATTCCGAGGCGCTCGGCAGGCGCTCCACCGATCATATCGTCATCACTCCCAAGAAAGAGGTGAGCGGCATCGATATCGAGATCGCGGCGAATACGAAGAACGAGAGCGTCCATATCCCCGTCGTGATGACGCAAAGCGGTTTGAAAGAGATGGTCTATAATGACTTTTATGTCGGCGAGAATGCGGATGTCCTCATCGTCGCGGGTTGCGGCATCGATAATTGCGGCGGCGCGGATTCCGAGCATGACGGCATCCATCGTTTCTTTTTGAAAAAAGGCGCGAAAGTGCGCTATGTTGAAAAACATTACGGCTCGGGCGAAGGCGCCGGGAAAAGGATCTTGAATCCCGTCACGGAGGCGTATCTCGAGGAAGGCGCCGAGATGACGATGGAGATGGTGCAGATCAAGGGCGTGGACGACACCGTTCGCACCACCGTCGCCAAGCTGCAGGCGAATGCCAAGCTCGTCGTGCGCGAGCGCTTGATGACACATGGAGAGCAGAAAGCGGTCAGCACGTATGAAGTGTATCTCGAAGGCGCGGGCTCGAGCGCGGACGTCGTTTCGCGTTCCGTCGCCAAGGGGGATTCTTTCCAAAAATTCGATGCGAAGATCATCGGCGACGCCCCCTCTTACGGACATACGGAATGCGATTCCATCATTATGGACAATGGAAAGATCCTTGCCGTCCCAGGCTTGCAGGCGAATCACGTGGATGCCTCTTTGCTTCACGAAGCTGCCATCGGAAAGATCGCGGGCGAGCAGCTCATCAAGCTTATGACGCTCGGGCTCACGGAGCAAGAAGCGGAAGAGCAGATCATAAACGGATTCCTCCGTTAGGCTACGAAAAACGATAGATTTCAGCTCGCTCACCGCGGACAAGCGGCAGAGGAGAGAATGAGGTGAAAAATATGTATAAGATCTTGACCAAGAAAAGTTTGAATCCCACCGTCACGATGATGGAGATCGAAGCGCCGCTCGTTGCGAAGAAAGCGAAAGCGGGGCAGTTTATCATCTTGCGCGTCGACGAGGAAGGCGAGAGGATCCCGCTGACCATTGCGGGGACGGATCCCACGCGCGGCGCCGTGAAGATCATCTTCCAGATCGTCGGCGCCACCACCGAGAAGCTCAATCATAAGGCGGAAGGCGAGAGCATAGAGGATTTTGTCGGTCCGCTCGGGATGCCCACCCATATCGAAGGGCTGAGGAAAGTCTGCGTTGTGGGCGGCGGCGTCGGCTGTGCCATCGCGCTTCCCGTGGCGGAGGCGCTCCATCGCCAAGGTACGGAGGTCACGAGCATCATCGGCTTCCGTAATAAGGACCTTTTGATCTTGGAAGAGGAGTTTAAGGCTTGTTCCGATAAGCTCGTCGTGATGACGGACGACGGCTCTTACGCCCGCCACGGAAATGTCACCGTGCCCTTGAAGGAGATGCTGGACGAAGGAGAAGCCTTCGATATGATCATCACGATCGGACCGCTCATTATGATGAAATTCGTCACCCTTACGGCGAAGCCGTACGGCGTGCCCGTTACCGTTTCGATGAATCCCATTATGATCGACGGCACGGGGATGTGCGGCGGCTGCCGACTGACCCTTCTCCGCGACGGAGAGCGCGTCACGAAGTTCGCCTGTGTGGACGGCCCCGATTTTAATGGCTATGAGGTGGATTTTGACGAGGCGATGATGAGAGGCCGCACGTATTTTGATTTCGAGCGCAAGTCTCACGAGAAGATTTGCAATCTCTTTAAGGGGGTGTAATTATGCCGAATATGGATCCTAAGAAACACGTAATGCCCACGCAAGCGCCGGAAGTCCGCGCGCATAACTTTATGGAAGTCGCGCTCGGTTACGAGGAGAGCGTGGCGGTCGAAGAGGCGAATCGCTGCCTGAATTGTAAGACGATGCCCTGCGTAACGGGCTGCCCCGTGAATATCCATATCCCCGAGTTCATCGCGAAGATCCGCGAGCTTGATTTCGAGGGCGCTTATCAGATCATCACGAAGACTTCTTCCTTGCCCGCCGTTTGCGGCAGAGTCTGCCCGCAGGAGACGCAGTGCGAGAGCAAGTGCGTGCGCGGCATCAAGGGCGAGAGCGTCGGCATCGGCAGATTGGAGCGCTTTGTGGCGGATTATCATAATGCGCATGCCGCGGCGGCGCCGCAAGCGCCCGCTTCCAACGGACACAGAGTGGCGGTCATCGGCTCCGGTCCTTCGGGCTTGACCTGCGCGGGTGACCTTGCGAAGAAAGGCTATAAAGTCACGGTCTTCGAGGCTCTTCACCTCGCGGGCGGCGTGCTCGTTTACGGCATCCCCGAGTTTCGTCTTCCGAAGTCCATCGTGCAGAAAGAGGTGGATACCTTGAAGTCGCTCGGCGTGGACGTCGAGACAAATGTCGTCATCGGCAAGACTCTCACCGTGGACGAGCTCTTCGAGATGGGCTATGAAGCGGTCTTCATAGGCTCGGGCGCGGGACTTCCGAACTTTATGAATATCCCCGGCGAAGCCTTGAAAGGCGTGTACTCCGCGAATGAATTCTTGACGCGTAGCAACCTTATGAAAGCCTATAAGGACGAGCCTGACACCCCCATTATGAAGGGCGGAAAAGTGGCTGTCGTGGGCGGCGGAAATGTGGCGATGGACGCCGCGAGGACGGCGCTCCGTCTCGGCGCGGAAAAGGTCTATATCGTGTATCGTCGTTCGATGGAGGAGCTCCCCGCGAGAAAAGAGGAAGTGGAGCACGCGGAAGAAGAGGGGATCGAATTCCGCCTCTTGAATAATCCCGTGGAGATCCTCGGTTATAAAAACCCCGATGATCCCCGCGATCCCAAGAACGGCAGCGTCATCGGGATGAAATGCATTAAGATGGAGCTCGGCGAGCCGGATCAAAAGGGCAGGCGTCGTCCCGTTCCCATTCCCGATTCCGAATTCACTTTGGACGTGGACGTCGTCATTATGGCGATCGGCACGTCGCCGAACCCCCTCATCAAGAATACGACGCAGGGGCTTGAAGTGAATAGCCGCGGCGGCATCATCGTGAATGAGGACGGATTGACCTCTCGCGTCTCGGTGTATGCGGGCGGCGACGCCGTCACGGGCGCGGCGACGGTCATCTCCGCGATGGGCGCGGGCAAGCTCGCCGCAAAGTCCATCGACGAATATCTCTCAAAGAAATAATTTCTTGCAACTATAAAATACGCGCGGTACTTCGGCGGTGATTGCCTTCGATATCGCGCGTTTTTTTGCAAATCCGTGATCGGTTATAGGGATTTTTTTCGCTCTTAATTTTCTTGGCTTTCCTTCGGCGTTTCGGGGAGGGATGCTTCGCCCTCGCTGTCTGTCGCCGCCTCGGCTTGCTCTTCGTCGGGTGTTTCTTTGAGCTTTTCTTCTCCGTCCGCTTTCTCACCCGTAGCCGATGTCTTCTTTCCGAATTCCCAATGCAGCGCTTTGGAGAGCCGTTTATAGACGAAGAAGGTCAAAAGACTCATCAAAGCAAGGCGAATGAGATTAAAGGGAAGCACACCCGCAAAAAGATAGATAGGATAGAAGTTCTCCTCGGTGAGTTTCGGATAGAGCACGGATAAGAATCCGACGATCCCTGCGAAATCTCCCTCGAAATACAGTTCGACGAAAAAGGGCACGGAGACGAATCGATTTAAAATCATCGCGGCGATCACCGACGTAAATGTCCCGACGGCGAGCCCGATGATCGCATTTTTTTTGTTCTTATGCAGCGCGTAAATGATGGAAGCGGGGAGGACGTACATCACGCCCAGGACCATGTCCGTCCATTCGCCCACGTAGATCGTGGAGCTGAAGGGAAATTTCAATAAACATTTTAAGATGACGACGATCACGCCTGCGGCGGGACCCAGCGAGAAACCCGCAAGGATGGCGGGGAGCTCGGAGAACTGCATCTCGAGAAAGCTCGGGAACATGAAAGGAAGCTTGATCTTGACGAAAAGATAGAGGAGATATGCGATCCCGGTCAGGAGCGCGACCTTGGTGATATAAGCCGGGGTAATCTTTTTCCCCGCTTTGCGAAAAGTTTCTTTGACGTCCATATTTTCCTCCCGATAAAAAAGCCTCGAATGCGAATTCGGGGCGTAACGATAAAGGAAATATGCAACGCGCATTTTTCTTCATCCGGACTATACCGTCGGTGCAGGAACCGCCCCTGCTCAACCCTCGCGGGCTCGTGGACTATACCACCGGTGGGGAATCTCACCCCGCCCTAAATTGCATCTGCCTATACTATAGCCCATCTTAAAGGGGATGTCAAGAAAAGGGAGGGAGGATTTCGCCCTCTCTTTCGGAATTTCGTTGCTTCTTTCCTCGCTTTTCTGTATAATCAAAGTATGGAAAAGATCTCGAAGAGCGTAGAAGAGACGCTTGCGGTCGCGGAAGCTTTCGCGGCGCGGCTCAAAGGGGGAGACATCGTCCTTTTGCATGGAGACCTCGGCGCGGGAAAGACCACCTTTACCAAGGGGATCGCTCGCGCGCTCGGCGTGGAGGACGTCGTGACTTCGCCCACTTTCACCATCATAAAAGAGTATGACGGTCGCTCTCTTCGTCTTTATCATATGGATATGTATCGTCTCGACGGGGACGTCACCGAGCTCGGGATCGAGGATTATCTCGGCAGGAAAGACGGCGTTTGCGTCATCGAGTGGTGCTCTCTCGAGGCGCTTGAAGGAAAGGTCTATAACGTGTATCTCGCTTATGAAGGCGCGGCGAGACGCATCGTGATCGAGGAATGATATGAAAGGTTTGCTCGTGGATACGTCGATCAATCAAGCTTATGCGGCGGCGTTTGACGGAGAGAAACACTCCGTCGCGTTTCTTGCTGCGGGCGTTTCGACGGCGTCCGCCATTCAGCCCGCCGCGGAAAAAGCGCTCTCCGATCTCGGCTTGCGCAAAGAGGAGCTGGACGGCGTCTCGGCGGTCGTCGGTCCGGGCTCTTTTACGGGGATCCGCATCGGCGTGAGCTTTATCAATGCTTTTGCTTTTGCGCTCGGCATCCCTCGTTTTCGTTTCACGGCTTTCGACGTCCTCAGGGAAGCTTGTCCGAATGCGCCCGCTTATGCCGTGGACGCAGGACATCAGAGCGCTTATGCGAGCTTATCGGAGCCGGACGGCGGCTTTTCGGATGAGAATGTCCCGCTTTCCGATCTTCCCGAGGGGACGATTTTTCAGGCGCAAGTCGAAGAAAGATTGCCGCAGGCGGCGCTCGCCCTTCTTTCTCGTGCGATCGATCAGCATGTTTATGCGCTTTGCGCTCCTTCCTATCTCACGGATCTCCTCCGCCCTTATTATATGCGCAAGTCGCAGGCAGAGCGTATGAAGGAGAAGGGGAATGGCTGAGATCTTCGTCAGGGAGGCGAGAGAAGCGGATGCCGCCGTCATCGCGGAGATCGAAGCGCTTTCTTTCAAGACGCCTTGGTCTTATGAGATGATCCTTTCCGAGATGAAGGAAGTTTATTCGCATTTTTATGTCGCCGTTTCGGGCGATCAAGTCATCGGTTATTACGGTTTTTTACACATTTCAGACGAACTGCATATATTGAATGTGGCAGTTCATCCCGAGTTTCGGGAAAGAGGCGTGGGGAATCTTCTCATGTCGGATTTGACGGCGAGAGCTTTTGCGCTTTCCGCGCGGGCATTGACCCTCGAAGTCCGAGAGAGTAATCTTGCGGCGATACGCCTCTACGAGCGCGCCGGATTCGTCCTTGCGGGGACGAGACCGCATTACTATATGGATAAAGAAAACGCGCTCATTTATTGGAAAGAGCTATAAGGAGGCTTTTATCGAATTTCTGCAGTACGGGAAGGGCAGGCACCTTGTCTTTTTACATGGCTGGGGCGGCTCCGCAGATTCTTTTCGCGCCCTCGCGGATCGCCTTTCGAGAGACTACGCCGTTACGCTTGTGGATCTATACGGCTTCGGTAAGACGCCGCATCCCGATCATCCGCTTACCCTTGCGGACTATGCCCGCGGGGTCAAAGACCTTCTTTCGGATCTCGGGGTCGAGGACGCTATCCTCATCGGGCATTCTTTCGGCGGTCGCGTGGCGATGCGTCTTGCGGCGGAGGAAAGCTTTGTTCGCGCCCTTGTCCTTGTCGACAGCGCAGGCATTCCGCCTCGTCGCGGCGTAAAATACGCCCTTCGCGTGCTTTTTTATAAGATCGGGAAAGCCTTCGGCCATCCGTCGAAAAGGGCGGGGAGCGCGGATTATGTCGCCTTGCGTGGCGCGATGAGAAAGACGTTCGTAAATGTCGTGAATACGTCGAGCGTGCCCGACGCGAAGAAAATCCTTGCGCCCACCCTTCTTTTCTGGGGAAGCGAGGATAAAGAGACGCCTTTTTATATGTGCAAGCGACTGCGGCGGCTCATTCGGAATAGTGAGATCGTCGAGGCGCGAGGCGCGGGGCATTTCTCTTATCTCGAGAGACCGGAATATGCTTATCGCGTGATCCGCGCTTTTTGCGAGGCGGTATGATCGGCGCGCTTCTTCTCTCCGTCGGGATAGGATATTTTTACGTTTTGCCATTCGCTTCGCTTTTGCAGGGCGGAGGGTATCGGCTTTCCGCGTATTTTCGCCGCGGCGGGAAATATATCGCGCTCTCCGCGGGATATTTCCTCCTTCTCCTCGGTCCGCTTGCGGCGGCGGCGTTTTTCTTGCCCGTCCTCGCGAAATATTCTCTCTTCCTCCTCTCATATCTTCTCTTGGGGACGGCGCTCTTTTTTACGGCGCGCGCCATGCGAATGCGCGTCACGTATACGAATCGACTCGTGCGCCTTCTTTTGCTGTTCATCGGGTTGTCGATCTGTCTTTTTTTGCCCCTGCGCTATCTGTCCCTCGAGCTTCTTTGGGCGGCTACCCCTGCGCTTTCGCCTTTAGTCATCTGCATTTCCGCCTTGATTCTCGCGCCTTTCGAGAAGAGGAATAATCAAAAATACATTCGCCGCGCCTCCGAAAGGCTCGGGAAAATCCCCCTTGTCATCGGAATAACGGGCAGCTATGGAAAAACAGGGGTAAAAAGCTTTCTCGACAGGCTCCTTTCTTTAAAATATCGTTGCTTGGCGACGCCGGAGAATTACAATACGCCTCTTGGGATCGCGAAAACAACCGAAGATATGAGCTCCGAAACCGAGATCTTTCTCGCGGAGATGGGCGCGAGACGGCGAGGGGACATCCGCGAGCTCGTGGAGATGACGTCGCCTTCGATCGGGATCATCACGGGGATCGCTCCGCAGCATTTGGAGACTTTCGGCTCGATCGAAGAGGTGATGGCGGAGAAAGATGAGCTTCCGAAGGGGGTGAAGGGGACGGTGTATTATAACGTCGCGTGCGAAGGCGCGCGCGCCCTTTACGACAGGCGGACAG
>JAGCXI010000021.1 GCA_017961365.1 Clostridia bacterium | reverse complement strand
GTCGCTTCTTTCATCTGGGCGGCGATCGAGCGGGATAAGCTCGTCAAGGAGGGCGTGCTCGAATGAAGATCGCAAGGATCCGCACGGCGGACGGTGATTTCTATGCAGAGGTGAAAGAGGATGGATATCATCTGATCCTCGGAGATATCTTCGATGAATGGGGCGCTTTGTCCGATCCCTATGAAGGCGAATGTCGTCTGCTTCCGCCCGTTTTGCCGAAGAAAGTGGTCTGTCTGGGCGCGAATTACAAAAAGCACGCGGAAGAGCTCCATTTGGACGTTCTTCCCGAGCCGACGATCTTTTTGAAGCCTTCCACTTCCGTCATCGGGAGCGGAGACGATATCCATTATCCGCCTTCCGCCACGAAAGTGGATTACGAAGCGGAGCTTGCGGTCGTGATCGGCAAGACGGCGAAAGACGTCTCGGAAGAGGATGCGCTTTCCTATGTGCTCGGTTATACGGCGGCAAATGACGTCACCGAACGCGCCATGCAGGCGAAGGACGGGCAATGGACGAGGGCGAAGAGTTTCGACACATTCTGTCCCCTCGGCTCGTATATCGAGACGGACGTTACACCGGAGGATCTTATCGTCATCGGCAGGCGAAACGGTGAAGTCGTTCAGCGCGGGCGCACGCGCGACCTTATAAATAGCGTCGAACGCGCCGTCAGTTTCATCAGCGGCATTATGACGCTGGAAGCGGGAGACGTGATCTTGACGGGGACGCCCGAAGGGATCGGCGAGCTTCGCCCGGGGGATACCTTCGAGGTGGAGATCGAGGGCGTGACGCGCCTTGAAAATACCATACGTAAGGAGAGAAAATGAAAAAAAAGTTTTTCAGAACTTTGATTTGCGTTGCTTTGGTCGCGGTGGTCATCGCCTCCTGCCTTTCTTTTTATGGCTGCAAAAAGAGTTATAATTCCTATAAATACGTCAAGGACGGCAAGACGGATATCTCCATCGGCGTCCTGGCGGATATCCACGTGATGGCGGAGACGCAGGCAGTGGATATGACCTGCGCCGATTATAAGGCGTGGGAAGCGCACGGGCAGAAAATGCTCGGGCTCTCCGAGTCTCTCTTGAAGACGGCGGTGGATCGCATCATCAAGGAGTCGGATTTCAAGGTCGTGCTCGTCTCCGGCGATAACAGCGATGACGGCGGCGAGATCTCTCACAGAGCGGTGGCGGCGCAGTTGAAGCGTCTCGAAGACGCGGGAATCGCCGTCTTCACCATCCCCGGGAATCACGATCTCAATAATAAGTCCTGCACCTATGCGAGCGGGAGCGCCGTGCTTACGAATCCGACGACGGAAGCGGAGTTCGCCGAGATCTATAAAGATTTCGGCTATAATGCAAAGGACAGCTTGGAATTCTATAAGCACGAAGGCGCCACCGCCGAGGAGCGCAAGTCGGATAGCTTCGCCATCGGGGAAAATCTTTCATACGTTGCCGACCTCTCGGATAAGTATCGTTTGATCGCCATCGATATGTGTAATTACGTCGCCAATGACTTTGTACGGGATACGGACGGCTCTTACGCCGCCGCGGGATATGAAGTGGACAGCGAGGGCTATGTCCTCGTGGACGGCGAGCGTTATCCCTGCGTGAGCGGGTATCTTTGGGATAAGGACGGTTCTTACGCCGCAGCGGGGTATGAAGTGGATAAACAAGGGTACGTGCTGGACGAGGACGGTGATCGGATCTCCGTTCCCGGCAGACACGACGGCGCGATGACGGAGGATCTTCTGCTTTGGGCGGAAGCCAAGACCAAGGAAGCCATCGCGGCAGGCAAGATCCCTCTCGGAATGATGCATTTCCCCTTGGTCCAGCATTTCGGCTCCCTTGTGGACGCCGCGAACGGCGCGGTGAATGATCCCGAAGGATATGTCGTCGCGGACGTTCTTGCGGACGCGGGAATGCGTTATATTTTCACGGGACATATCCATATACAGGACGATGCCTTATACACCACAAAGCAAGGGAATAAGATCCTCGATATCAATAGCGCGTCGCTTTGTAATTATCCCACTCCCGTTCGTTATTTCCGTGCGAAAGGAGACGAGATCTATGTCCGCACGTGGAATATGGATCGCATCGAGCAGAAGTATCTCCCGTCTTATCTTTCCGCGGCGGAAAGGAAAGCTATCAAGAAGGATTTCCGCGCTTATTCCGTGGATTATATCGACGAAAGTATGCTTGCGAAGGTCAAGAACAAAGTGGATATGGATATGATGTACACTTTGCTCAAAAAATTCGGCATTAAGGTCAAAGAAGATCAATCGAATAAAAAGGAAGTGGACGCTCTCGCGCAGTCTCTTTATGAGGACGTTTTTCTGAAATTCCTTAAAATGCCGCTCTATAAGAAGAATGCGGAAAAAGGGGAGACCTCGGTGGAAAGTCTCGTGAAGTCCTACGGACTGAAAATGCCCTCTTCCGACTATACTTCGGTCTTCGATCTCGCGATGAGTTATGTCGTCGGAGTGTATGGCGGAGACGAGAAGGCGAGCCTTAAAGAGAATCGGGCGACCCTCCTTAAATACTCGATATACAGCGCGTTTTGGGTGATCGCGGATTATGACCTCTTCGGGAAATTGCACGCTTTGAATCCGAAAGTGCAGGAGATATCTTTGAAGGACTCCATGGAAGATCTCTTCAAGTATGGCAAGCTCGACGTCTGCGAGAACGGGCTGCTCATCTGCATCCTCACTTCGCTTGATGTTTCGATCTTCAGAAAGTACCTGACTTTCGATGCGTCGAGCGATCCGTATCGCGTCTTGAATTCCGTGCAGAAGGTGCTTAATACTTCCGCCGTGAAAGAGATGCTTTTCGGCATCGACCTCGCTTCTTATCTCCAAGTGAATGCTTCTGCGAAGGTCGGTTGCATCGATCTTGGGGCGGCGTATGATGATCTCCTTTTCGGAGAGCTCACGTTGGGACTTATGAATGACGCGATCGAAGGAACAAGCGAATATTCTTATCGGGACGGGAAGACGGACAGTGCTCCCGCGGACAACAATTTGAAAATCAATACGAAATCAATGGCGTACTCTGCGCTGAAATAGGAGGAAACTATGAAGAAAGTCATCATTATCATCTTGGCAGTGCTTTTGGCGGTAGACGTCGGCGTGCTTGCATACGGCGCGACACGCGGTCCGGCGGTCGTCTTTGACGGCGAGGCGGTCGGACTCAAAGAAAAGCCCGCGGAGAGTGTTTACAAGAATGCGGAGAATTGGGATGATATCGGAGCATTGCTCTCCATCACGGATCCTGCGGAGAAAGCGGCAAAGATCCTTGTCGGCGCCACGTATAATCTCATCGAGAGCACGGGATTCTATGCTTCCTATCAAGATAAGATCGTCTCCGGCACACATGATTCTTACAGCAAAAATTTCCGCGTCGTACAGGGAGTGAATGAATTTTATCAGACCTTGACTTCCTCCACGAATTACGAGAAGAGGCAAGTGAAGTATTATACGGAAGAGATATTGCAAAGAGATTTCAACGCGACCTTTGACCCCGAAACGAAAAAGTTCGCCACCAAACTGAATAAGCCTTCCGTTTCCAAGGTCAATGACCTTTCCAAGAAGTCGAAAGTGCCGTACACGCTTTTCAGCTGGTTCGACATTCCTCTTTATATCGGCGCAAAGGGCTCCGATGTTCTCGTCACGAATGTCATCGACGGAAGCACCGTGAACGTGCAGGAAAATGATGATTGTTATGTGCTCACCTTTAAAGCTATTGTTTCCAAAGCAAATGAGGCGGAAACGACCGGACTGCTTTCTTCGAGCCTCGGCGATTCCGCGATCAACAGCATCTCGGAGATCGCGATCGAAGCGAATATTTGGAAATGCGGACTTTTCAAAGATATGACGGTGGACGTCGCTTTTAACGGCGAAGTGAATGGGACGGCGGGAGACGCCACCTTGCAAAAGACTTTGGAATTCAGCTATGCCAAGCAAGACGCGAGCATCGTGTATTGGATCAAAGCGCTCGATTGGGAGAAATTCATCGGAAAGAAGGACGCGGATAACACCACGAAATATCAAGAAGAGCTTGCCGCATTGACGAAATAAGCGAGGAGAGATGAAAAAAGTCATTGTCATTATTTTGTGCGTCATACTTGCTTTGGACGCGGGCTTATTGATCTACGGCGCGGTAGGAAAGTCGGAGGACGTCTCTTCCGATCTCCCCGGCGCCTATCAAGCGCCCGCAGCGTACGTCAAAGAGGGCTCCACTAAGTGGTTTGACCTTTCTGCGATCGTGGACTCGGATCTTTCCGAGAGCGATAAAGCGGCAAACTTGCTCGTGCAAGCGGGGTATAATCACATATACGCCAAGCAGTTTGCCCATCTTTCACAGACGAACGTTTATACGAACGCCTCGACGCCCGACGTCTATTTCGAGATCCTGTGGGTGCAGGAAAAATACAATCGTTTCTATCAGTCGCAGTCCCATGCGGGTTCGATGAATTATTCCCATCGTATCATTTATTGGTATGATCAAAGAGTGGAAGGGAGCACGACAAAGGGCGACTATGATCCCGAAAGCGGGTTTTCGATGAATTGGAGCAGTTATAAGGCGGAAGAGAATGAAATCGGGTATTCGGCGGAGAAGCCTCGCGTGACGGGGGCGTATTTCAAGCTCCCCATCCATTTCGGGAATGAGGAACTGGATAGCTCTTTGATCGACGCTTCCACGATCAAGATCACGAAGCCGACGACGCTGAAGCCCTATTATACGGTGCAATTTGAGGCGAATATCCCCGCCATCAATGAGAGCGAGGAGTCGAAATCCCGTTTCATCGACGCTTCGGGCGGAAAGACCGTGCTTTCTTCTCCCGTTTTCAAGACCTTCACCGTGACGGCGGAGATCTGGGAGATGGGCTATTACCGTAGCTTGAAGACCGAGATCTCTTTCTCCGGGAAGATCAAGGGAAAGCAAAAAGACGGCACCGCGCAAACGAGCATTATATTCAGTTATACGGATGCGGACGCGCGCGTGGCAAATCGGATCAAAGAGACTTCCGCCTATGACGAATTCTCTGCTGAAAACAAAGCGAAAATAGAGGACGAACTTTATAAAGGAGAAAAAAATGAATAGCGTATTATTGACGAACAGCACAGCAAAAAAACTCTATAAATATGCCAAAGATTTCCCGATCTTCGACTATCATTGTCACCTTTCGGTGAAGGAGATGTACGAGAATAAGCCGTATAAGAATATCACCGAGATCTGGCTGAAAGGAGACCATTATAAATGGAGACAGATGCGTACCTTCGGCATTGCGGAGGAATGCATTACGGGCGACGCGTCCGACTACGATAAGTTTTATGCCTATATCTCCATGCTTGAGACCGCGGTGGGAAACCCCCTGTATCTTTGGTCGAAATTCGAGCTGGAATTTTATTTCGGCGTGAAACTCCCCTTGACGAGATCGAATGCGCCCCGCATTTGGGAAAAGGCAAATCAAGCCATCGAGAAGATGTCCTTCTCTCCTTTGACCGCCGTCGGGATGTCGAATGTGGACACCGTTTGCACGACGGAGGAGATCTTCTGTGATCTGATGTATCATCGTCTTCTCCGCGAAAGAGGGGATATCAAGACCAAGATCCTGCCCGCTTTCCGCGGCGACAGAGCCATCAATATCGACAGTCCCGAATTCCCGAAAAATATCGAGAAATTGGGCAATGTGGCGAATTTCGTCATTCGGAATCTGGAAGATATGGAGGATGCGCTCCGTCAGAGACTCGACGCATTCAAAGAGATGGGCGCGGTCACGTCCGACTTTGCCATCGAAGGCTTGCGTTACGTTCCTTGCTCTCGAGAAGACGCGGACGCCGCTTTCCGTCGCGGGCTGAAAGGGGAGATCGCGGATATCGATCTCGACGGTTATAAGAGCTATATGCTCCATTTCCTCTTGAAGGAATGCTATAAGCGCGGCTTCAGCGCGCAGCTCCATATCGGCGCGATGCGCAATAATAACAGCGCGATGATGGCTCGCCTCGGCGCGGACACGGGCTTTGATTCCGTGGCGTCCACGCCCTATCTTACGGGGCTCAAAGATCTCCTCGATCATTTGAATGGCGAAGGCGTGCTCGGCAAGACCATCATCTTTAATCTGAATCCCGCGGACAATGCCTTCATCGGCACGCTGATCGGCTGTTTCCAAGGGAATGAAGAAGGCACGAAAGGGAAGATCCAGATGGGCGCGGCGTGGTGGTTCAACGACACGAAAGTGGGCATCGAGAATCATATGAAGGCGCTTGCGGAGCTGACGCATTTCGGCTCTTTCGTGGGCATGCTTACGGACAGCCGCAGCTTCATCTCCTATACCCGTCACGATTATTTCCGCCGTTTGATCTGCAATTACGTCGGAGAGCTCTCGGAGAAAGGGGAGTTCGTGAAGGATATGGCGATCTTGAGAAAGGTCGTCGCAGACGTTTCTTATCATAATGCCAAGCGGTATTTCACGATCTTGGACTATTGATTTTTCAAGGGACTTTGTGCCTTGAGACGGGGGAGGAAAAGGCTTTTCCCGCCGCCCTGCAAAAAGAAGGAGAGAAGACGGCAGTTTCGCCGTCTTCTTTTCGTGTCGCTCGCAGGGATCCCATCGGATTTCCGCCTTGCTCCTTGCGCGCCGAGCGGGTGCGCTCTTACCTGAAAAATTTATACTTTACATAACATATATCGTATGTTATAATTTATATATTACTTAATTTGCGCGCTTTTGCGCATACACGTATCGATCTCGTGTCGATCGGGGAAGGAGTCAGAATGGAGAATACCGCAGTACAAGAGAATCCGGCGATGGTCTCGCCTCCGGCGAAGAAAAGTCTCTTCAAAAACCGCGATCCGAATTTAGCGACGATCTCATCTATCGTCTCGTTCAGCGGATCCACTTTCTTTTCGAAGAGTATAGGTGAGTTCATCTCCTCTTATTTCGTGCTTTTCTTGACCGACTTTATGATGATCCAGCCGATGCTGATCACGATGTTGATGTTGGTCACGAGGATCATCGACGCATGTACGGACCCCATTGCGGGCGCCATCGTGGATATGACCCATACGCGCTGGGGTAAGTCGAGACCGTATATCCTTTTCTCGTCTTTCCCGCTCGCGCTCTTCACGGTGCTCATCTTCTACGTCCCGAATTTCGATATGATGGGCAGGCTCGTGTATGTCTACGTGATGTATATCGGATACGGACTTGCGCAGACGATGTATTCCGTCCCGCTCGCCACGTTGGCGATGTCCATCACCGCGGACCCGAAAGAGAGAAAGAATATTTATACGATCTCCGGTCTCGTGGGTACGCTCGGTACTGCGATCCCCGGCGCTGTGCCTCTTATCCTTCAATATATCGCCACGACGCATACCGCGCAGCGCACGACGTATTTTGTCATCGCGATGGTCATCGGCGTGGGCACGCTCATCTTCGGTATCTTCTCCTTCTTTGCAATGAAAGAGAAGATCCAGCCCATCTCCACCACGAAGAAAGAAAAGGTGAGCCTCATCAAGAATCTCGGCGCACTTTTCAAGAACCGTCCTTTGATCTGTATCTTCCTTTCCAGCGCGGCGCTTTCCCTTCGTTCCATGGGCTATGGCTCGCTGATTTATTTCTATAAAGAGACACTTGCGAATTACGCGCTTCACGCCTTCATCGGCATGGGCAGTTCCGTCCTTTCGTATATCTGCATGGCGGCGGTGCCTTTCTTCGCAAAGCGCTTTGCGCCGCGTACCCTCTGTATCGCGGGTTATCTCTATAACGCCCTCCTTTATTTCATTTTCTTCTTCGTCGGACACGCGAGTCTTTTCTGGGTGGCGTTCTTCTTCATCATTTCGGGCGTGCCGAACGGACTCATCGGCACCTGTTCGAACCTCATCGTTGCGGATTCCGTCGACTATATGGAATGGCGCACGGGCGTTCGTTCGGAGGGCTTGGTTTGGAGTATCAACGGCTTGAAGGGAAAAGCGACGAGCACCCTCTCCGGCGTGTGGCTCCCGATCGGTCTCAGCATCATCGGTTATCATACGGCGATGAATGCTTCCGAGCTTGTCATCCAGTCCGATGGCACGAAGCAAGGCCTTTTCTATTTGGTCACGCTCGCGCCGCTTGCGGGCTCTGTCCTCGCTATCATTCCGCTTCTCTTCGATAATTTCCATGGCAAGCATCGTGACGAGATCTTCGAAGAGCTCGATCGCAGACGCGCGGCAGCCGTCGCAGAGATGCAAAAGGCGGAAGGCGCGGAAGCTCCCGTGCTTGCGGCGGATACGGGCGTAGGTAGCCTCGAAGTCGAAGCGCCCGCGGAGACGGCAGAGGAGATCATTCAAGACGATCCCTCCGAGAAGAATGACTGAACTCGCGAGGTGACCGATGAAAAAAGGTTTGAATAAGTCCGAGCGCAAACAGCTCGTAGCCTTTCTCCTGAAAACGATCCTGACCCTTGCGGCGATCATTCTCCTCATCGTGGTCAGTCCCTATTTCGCTTTCATCTTCCTCGCCATCGCGGTTTGGATGGGCATAGACCTCGCCCTTGGGCTCACGTCCAAGTCTCGTCCCACCGCTCCGAAGAAGGAAGATAAGCACGTCTATCGTTACAGCTTTTCGGATATCCTCTGGCTATTCGAACATCGCGGGATGCGTCATCCCGATATCGAATTCGGCATGGAGGATATCACGGAAGAGATGCTTCTCAATATCATTGAGGAGGATCTGAAATATATCCACGAGCGCTATGACTGTTATGACTTCCGCGCCGTCAGGCTTTATCGCTTGATCATGGCGTCGGACGACGTCTTGGACGAGATCTCGCCTCGCGTTCGCACTCTTTTGGACGAGACTTTTCTTTCGATGAAGTTTTGGATCACGGAGAAAGGGGTGGACAGCGCCTGTTATTTTTCCGAAAATCATTCTTTGACCTTCTTCGTTTTGGCGTATTTGATCGGTCGCCGTTATGCGGATAAGACCTTCACGCTCGACGGTCGTCTCGGCTCCGAGAAGGCGGAAGAGGCGCGCCGCCGCATTTTGATGTGGCTCAATCTTCGCGGCAAGTACGGTTTCTCCGAGTTTTATTCTCATAATTATCTTCCCGTGAATTTCGCGCAGCTCTCCTTGCTCCTCCTCTATGGGGATCGTGAGGATAAAGAGCTGATGGAAAGGGTGCGTTCCGTTTTGGACCTTCTCTGCCTCGATTATGCGCATGCTTATTCTTTCGGCACGATCATCGGCGCGCAGGGCAGAGCTTATGCGAGGAATAATCTCAATACGGCGTTCCACGAGAATAATTCCGAGATCGTCATCGAGTCCGCTTTCGGCGACGGATCGAAAGTCGGCGGCGTTTACGCGCATACGGGCAGACAGAGCGAGCTTTTCCTTCGCTTGATCCTTGCGAGAGACGAAGAAGGCAAGCCTTTGTATGAGGTGCCCGCCGCGATCAAGGCGATCGCCGCTTCCCGTGAGACCGAGATCATAAAGACGGCGTCCGGCTTGGATCTTTCCGAGCTTGAAGAGCAGGGGCTTCTCGGCGTCTCGGACAGAGCGATCACATTCCAGTTCGGAATGGAGGCTTTTTCCAATCCCGAGGTCTTGAATAATACGCTTGACATCGTGAATGAATATTCCTTGATCCGCAATCATTTCTTTTCGTCTTTTAAGTATTTCAACATTTCTTTCCTGCGCTTCCTCGGCGTCTTGCCTTTCGTCTCGAAAGCCTTGAAGATTTATCCGAACGGCGTTGCCATCCAGCGCGCGAATGTTTATGCGTATAAGACGAAACATTATAAGCTTTCCTCATTGCAACGCTATTATCCGGGCAGTGCAGGCGCGCAACAGACCACGATGGCTGTGGTGCTCCCCGAGGCTGTGACCGTCTTTACCAATCATCCTTTGAAGGATAAAGTCTTCCATACCTCGCCCGGCTTCTGGGGCGGCTATGGCTGCGCGCCCGACGCGGCGCAGCATGAGAATGTCTGTATGCTCATCCATCACATCCCGAAGAGCATCATCTTCTCGCCGGCGCCTATGGTGGACTATACGCATACGTATCTTCCCGAAGAGCTTCTCGATGAAGTCATCGTGGAAGGGCGCTATGCTTTTGCGAGAAAAGGCGAGACCTATCTCGCTTTGATCGGCGCGTCGGATTTCGAGTATCTGCCTTTCAATGAGGCGAAAGCGGCTCCGATGGAAGGTCTCATCAAAGATGAAAGCAAGCATTTTGAGCTCGTCCAAAGAGGACGAGATCAATTCACGATCTATGAGCTTTCCTCCGCGGAGAAGGAGGGGGATTTCTCTGCCTTCGTCGAAAGGATCAAGGGAAACGCCGTTTCCTATGACGGATCCACTCTTGCCTATGCTTCTCGCGAGAAAGGGCTTTCTCTTACCTATCGCGGCGCTTTCACCGTGAACGGAGAAGCGCAGGAGAGCGAATATAAGCGCTTTGAGACGCCTTACGTCCAAGCGGATTATCTTGCGGAAGATATTCAGGTGTCTGCGGGCGGACATACCCTGCGTCTCAATGTCAGAGAAGGGGTCCGCGAAGAAGACGTCACAAAAGAATCATAAGGAGAAAGGCCATGGCGAAAATCGGAAAGAAATTGATTATTTGGATCGTCGTCGGCGTTTTTGCAGCAGGCGTCATCGGCGTGTCGATATTCCTTTTGAATGCTTT
>JAGCXI010000020.1 GCA_017961365.1 Clostridia bacterium | reverse complement strand
CTTCTGAAATTTTCCGTGCGTTACACCTTGGAGCGCTGCGCGCAAGACATCGAGTTTTTGAATAAATTCGTGGATAAGGATCTTCTGAACCGTCTCAATAAGATGCTCGACTTGAAATTCAAAGAGGTCAAATACACGCAAGCGATCGAGATCTTGCAAAACTGCGGCGAGAAATTCGATTATCCCGTATACTGGGGCTGCGACTTACAGTCCGAGCACGAGCGTTATCTCACCGAAAAGCATTTCAAGCGTCCCATCTTCCTCACCGACTATCCCAAGGACATCAAGGCGTTCTACATGCGCATGAATGACGACGGCAAGACCGTCGCGGCGATGGATCTCCTCGTTCCGGGCATCGGTGAGCTCGTCGGCGGGAGCCAGAGAGAGGAACGTCTCGACCTTTTGGATCGCAGAATGGAAGAGCTCGGTCTCAAGAAAGAAGATTATTGGTGGTATCGCAACCTCCGCATTTACGGCGGCACCAAGCACAGCGGCTTCGGCATCGGCTTCGAAAGGCTGGTGATGTACGTGACGGGGATCGCGAATATCCGCGACGTCTTGCCCTTCCCGCGCACTGTTAAAAACGCCGAATATTAAAATAAACGAGAAAGCATAAAGACGCTGATTCTGCTCTACCGCTTCGCGCCCGAGCAGTTACATACCGTTAGTATGTGCCTGCCCGCTTGCTCGCGGAGCGTTTGTCTCAGCACCTTTCTCCTCTCTCGTTTGATTTTGCTTTTACGCTCGTCTTTTCACCGCTCTCCGAGTGCGTAATAGATTTTGTCGGATCACCTTTCTCATTCCGATTAAAGCATATCTTTTGAATTCTCTTATTTATGTCGCGCTTCGAGTGTAGCATGTTTTTTTATAGATGCTATTTTTTGTCTGCGGCTCGGCTTTTTATTGTCGGCATTTCGCAATCATATCCCCTTTCTCTCTCGCATATCCATATAACTGTGTATAACGCCCTTTGTCGGTGGATAACTCTGTGGATAAGTGGACTGCTTATGCAATTTTGCATTTTTTGTCGCATAAACGCAAGGTTTGTCGGAAGGAGGATATGATGTTTAAGACGATAAAACTGACTACGATCGTATACGTGCTTGCGGCGGTGGTGCTGGTCGGCGCTTTGACGCCCGCTTTCGTCATCGCCGGCCGAAAGCCCAAGGAAACGCCGGCATTTTCCGAGAAGCCGCGCACCGTCGTGGTGCTGGACGCGGGACACGGCGGCGACGACCCCGGGGTGACGGGCGTACGAACAGGCGTAAAAGAGAGCGATCTGAACCTGAAGACTGCGCTCGTCCTCGGGGACATCCTCTCCTCCGCAGGATATAAAGCCGTGCAGACGAGGCTCACCGAAGGCTCGACGGCGGAAGGCGCCTTCGACAAGGACGCCGATATGCAGGCTCGAAAAGCCGTCATCGAGCGGGCGAATCCCGCCGCAGTCATCAGCCTTCACCTCAATAAATACGAGGACGCTTCGCGGCGCGGCATACAGGTCTTTTACAGCACGGACGCTTCGGAAGCGCTCGCAACGGCGATGCAAAAACACCTCAATGACAAGATGAATGTCCCCACCTTGGGACGTGGCTTTGAGCCCATTCGCGGCGATTATTACATCGCACAATGCACCGACGCCCCCTCAATCATCATCGAATGCGGCTTCCTCTCCAGCCCCATCGACGAAGCCCTCGTCACCGACGCCTCTTATCGCCTGCGCCTCGCAAGCGAGATCGAAGCGGGACTCACCGCTTATCTTGCGGAATAAAAACGCCGCCTCTTCCGAAAGAAAGAGACGGCTTATCTGCAAATGAATATCTTTATCCGCAATGACGGCTGTGCCGTCTATTCACGGAGCGACGCTTTTCGTCGCGAGAATTCATGACCGCATCACGCGGTCCAATTCATGCGCGGAGCGCAATTCAATCAGGCGCTTGCCGCAATGCTTACAGCGCCCTTATGGACTCCACAGGCGATTTCTTCGCCGCGAAATACACGGGGAAGAATGTGGCGATGAGGGAGATCACGATGGAGATGCCGAGGATCAAAGCGCCGTTGATCGGTCCGAAATGCAAGACCTGCATATTCAAGACTTCCGAGATGGAACGATTTAAGAAGAAGCAGACGAAGAAGGATCCCACGCAAGCGATCAAGAAGCAGATGATGGCGATGATGAAGGCTTCCGCATAGAAGATCTTGAAGACGTCCGAACCTCTCGCACCCACGGCGCGCAGAATGCCGATGTCCTTTCTCTTCGCGGAGATGGAGACCGAGATGAAGTTTAAGAGGAAGAGCGCCGCGATGAGTCCCACGCCCAAGCCGACGTAAAGGAAGATTTTCTCCAGCATCTCTATGAGATTCAGGAAATAATCCAAGCTCTGCATCACGTTATTATCGATCCGATAGAAGACGGCGCCCTCCTTCGCATTCGCCACGGCGATCTGCTCGATGGAATTATTCGTGAGGGAGATGGCTTTATTATACTTCGCGCCCGCGGGCATCACGTAGTCCGTCGTCTCCGCGCTATACCAAGAATATTCGTTCTCGTCTTTATTGATCACGCCATGCGCGGTGAGGAAGGACTCTTTCACACAGTACTCCGCGTTAGTCATATTCTCGATGTAGCCCACGACTTTGAGCTTGCCGTGCTTGCTCGCCTTATCGCAATAATAAATATATTGCACCAACTTCGACGAATCGAAAGTGAAGAAGGTCGCGGGATCCGCCGTAAGACCGAATTGGGCAAAGTATGCGTCGATCTTCGTCTTCAAAAGGGCGAAATCTTCCGCCGAATAATCGTTATTCTTTAATCCGCTCACGATATTCCACGGATCCACTTCGTCCTCTTTCCCTGCGAAAGAATCGAAACCGAATCGACCGAGAGCTTTCTCGAGCAAAATTCCGTAGCGGCGCTGCGCATCTTCGGAAGCGAACCTCGCATTTATATAGCTTTCAAGCGCATTCCATTGCGCTGCGGTAGGCGCCGCCACCACATCGTCCTTAGACTTATTCGCATACGCATTGATGGCGTCGTAAGAAGCAAGGAAGCTCTCCTCTGCCGCCGTCTTGCTTTCTTTATTATAAACGTCCCAATAGATCATCTGTCCTGCGTTGTAGAGATAGTCTTTGTAGGCAAGCTTAGCGTACCATTTGTCGATATACTCAAAAACAGTTTTAATATGGCTGTTACCGTTATAAATATTGTTTCTCGCGATCCAATATTCGGTTTCGTCTTCGGAATACCCGATCTCCGTCAATGCGTCAGGGTCATATCTCACGTTCAGATCATACTGCCAAACCGCATTCCGTAACATATCATAATATCGATTCTCCGAGATGTAGATCTCGTCTTCATTAAAGGAAGTATCTGTCTTCACCGAGCCGTCCAAATTCTTAAAAACGAAACTCCCCGCATATTTCTCAAGGGTATTTTCCGTATAAAAACTCGAGCCGTCCCATTCTTCGATCCCATTCGTGGAAGGCGTGCTTTCCATGCGAAGGGAAGTGACATATTGCGACGGAATGTACGGTCCGGAGCTCTCCTTCGGGATATACTCCGAATAAGCGTCATAAAAATCCGCCGACACGTAGATAAGGCTCTCATAGCCATGTGAGAGATAATCTCTCAGTTTCGCCGAGAGCGTATCACGCTCTTTTTCGCTTAAATTTCCCGTCTTCTTCAACTCGGCATAGCTCGCAGGGATCTCTCCCGTCTTCACGATGCCGGTGACGGTGAATTCCACTTGCATTCCGCTCGAATTCGAGAGGCGCACTTTCTTGCCGATCATTTCCTGCGTATTCGCGACGCCGCAAGCCGTTGTATTCACGAAAAGCTCCGCGAAGTACTCGGACAGCATGATCTCTTTCTCGTTCGCGGGATAATCACCCGTGATCGAGAACCCATTTCTGCGGAGATAAGCCTCGCCGCAGTCCGTAACGCCCATCGGATCCGTCACGGAATAATACTCCCGAAGCTCGTCTTCAAGGGAGATTGTCGTATAACTTCCGTCTTTCATCAGCCCCATGTTGAAACGAGAAGCATTGCTGTATGTGCTGTTATTAAAAGTGTAGATACCCGCGAAATTCAGCCCGTTTTTATTCATCGCGGCGATCTCTTCCGCCGTGAAGAGGGTATAGGCATCGTCATCGTCGGTGTAATCCACTTCTTCCTCCCCCGTCTTATTATTGACGCGGTACGAAGTGCGCGTATAGGTGTAATGCTTGTCCACGGTAACGTTCGGATAGTTCGCCTCTTTCAAGGCTTCGGAGACCGAGTAATCGGGATCGTAGAGCATAAAGGTGGAGACCACGCCGAAGAGGATGAAAGCCGCCACAGCAAGGATGATGGTGAAGATCAAGCGGATCGGCTTGGTTCTCAAGCCGCTCGCGCCCATCTTAATGGCATGCCCCATGGGAAGGTGCGACTTGATAAACTTGGTCTTCGAGCCGTCATAGGACGCGATCTCCACTTCCTCCGTGTCCTTAAAGGACTCTTTCGCGCCCGAATCATTGATCTTACACGCGCGTTTGACGTCCGGGAGCTCGCGCGCGCTCGTGGTGATGATGGCTTCGCCCTCACTCTGACGGAGCATCTCCGCGATACGCTTCACGTCCTCGTCCGTGATATCCGAGCCCTTCTTGATGGTGATGGTATCCTCCGAGACTTGGCTGACATTCTCCGTCGTGTCCTGCGGCTCGGAATAAGTCTTGCTGACGTCCGAGATCACCTTGCCGTCCTTGAGCTCGATGATCCTATCGCCGTAAAACTCCGCGAAGTCCCGATCATGCGAGACCACGATGACGAGCTTCTCCTGCGAGAGCTTCTTCAAGGTGTCCAAGACCTGCTTGCCCGTCGTGGAGTCCAAAGCGCCAGTCGGCTCGTCCGCCATGATGATCTCGGGCTCTTTGATGAGCGCACGCGCGATGGCGACTCTCTGCTTCTGTCCGCCCGAGAGGGTATTCGGCTTTCTCTTTCCGTATCCGACGAGGTCCACCTTTTTGAGCAGATCCTCCACCGCCTGCTTGTTATTCGGCTTATTCTGCAATTGAAGCGCGAGGGAAATATTCTGCTCGATGGTGAATTCATTCAAGATGTTGTATTCTTGGAAGACGAAGCCGATAAAGGTATTTCTGTAACTGTCGAAATCCGAGCCCGAGAAATCCTTGCTGCTTCTGCCCTTCACGATGACCTCGCCGCCGTCCGGCTTGTCGAGACCGCCCGCCACGTTCAAAAGCGTGGACTTACCCGATCCGCTCTTACCGAGGAGAAAGACCATCCCTTTCTCGGGGAAGACGACGGAGACGCCGTCGAGCGCGCGCGTGACCACGCCGCCCTTGCCCGTATATACTTTCGTCAGATCTTTTACTTCAAGCATATGACACTCTCCTTTTCTTACATTTCGGAAGAAATCCTCCGAATAAATTCATTATACCCCCTTTTTCGAAAGCGATGCAACCTTCTCCGAAAGGAAAGTTTCGGAAAAGCCGCCCGACAAGAGAGAAGAAAAGACTCTTTCCCTCCCCGAAGGCGTCGGAAGGAGATAAAAAAAGCGGGCACGAGAAGCGTGTCCGCACGTTTTCAAAATGGGGCAAGAAGCGGAAATCTCATTCGTCCTTCTTCTCTTCTCCCTTTTCATTCTCCTTTTGCCGCCGCAAATATTCTTCGATGAGCTTTCTGTCCTTCTCTTCTTCGCTCTCCTCGGCGGGTTCCTCGCCTTTAACGTTTCCGTTCTTATCCATCTTGCAGGCGCGCGCGAAATTCACCACCTGAATGATGAGCAGGATGAGAAGCGGGAGGAATACGATGAGGACGAAGCCGATCTTGCTCGAAAAAGCGGAATGGAGGAAATAAAGCGCGCCGGATTTTTTTATCATTTTCCCGATGACGTGCTCAAACCCGATGGGATCATCCACGAGCCCGTTATTCGCGTCGCCGCAGGTGCGGATCGTTCCGTCCGACTCCACGCCTTCGGAAACGATGCGGTGCGTGATGATCTTCCCGGACTGTTTCCCCTGCCCGTAAAAGGTGATGATATCATCTTTTTGAAGGGATGCGGGATCGGTGACTTTCTTGACGAGGATCACGTCGCCCACACGCAAAGCGGGGGTCATGGAGCCCGTCGCCACCGTATATACGCTGTATCCGAAGATGGAAGGATCCTTCGCCGTCTTGACATGGACGACGAGAGCGATCCCGCCGATGACGAGTAAAATCAAAATGGCGGTGAGAATGGCGCTCAGGATCTTCTTTGCTTTGGATTGCGGCTTTTTCGTTGCTTGTTCTTTTGACATACGCTATAGGTGATGCGGGGGCAGTCGAAACCGCCCCCTTCTTCTCATTATTTCTTTTTCTTCTTGCCTTTATCGTCTCCCAGCACTTCGTGGATATTGTCTGGCGTGATGATGATCGGCTTATAGGAACGAGGCACGAAGGTGCGCGGACGCGCCGCTCCTCCCGCGCCGCCGCTCACTTTGATCTCCGAAACGGGGGTCTCTGCGGTCTTCGGCGCCTCTTCTCTCGGCTTCGGCGCTAAGATGTCCTCCGCCGTAGGCGTATAAGGATTGGGCTGTTTCTTGGGACGCGGCGACGTGGGCGCATAGCTCGTGGTCGCGGCGGCTTTATTCTCTTCTTCGAGGCGCTTTAAGCGCTCTTTCTGCTCTTTCTTCTCCTGCTCACGGCGCGCCTTCTCCGCCTCTTTCTTGGCTTTCGCCTCTGCCTTCAAGCGCTGCTTATATGCCTTACGCTCCGCTCTCGAGACCGCGACGTTCTCGCGATCCGTCTCTTCCTGCGCAAGGATAACGGGCGTGACGGGCGCTGCGGGCGCATCCACTTTCAAGGAGTCGATAAAGCTCCATTCGTCCTCTGCGGAAGCCATCGTCGGATCTCCCGCTTCATCTGCGGCGTGAGAAAGCTCCTCTTCGGGCTTGGGCTCTTCCGCGGGCTCTTCGGGCGCCGCTTCCGGCTCGGGCTCTTCTTCCGGCACGAGCTCGAAGACCACTTCTTCCGCGTCTTGACCGAGCTCCTCAAAGCCGTAATCACCCACTTCCGGCACGGGCGGCTCCGCCGCCGCTTTCTCTTCCTCGAGCTGCGAGGGCGTCAGCTTGTCATTGAGGATATCGTTGATCTCCTCCTTCCCATAGGTAAGCACGTTGACGTCTTCCGCCTCCATCGCTTCCCTACGTTCTTCTTCGCTGACCGTTACGTTATCGAAATTGATGAGCGCGGCAAGCTCTTCCATATCGATGATGGCTTGCTTCTGCTGCGCTTCCATATCGGCATAGTGCGTGGTGATGAGCTGCTGCATCGTCTTCTCTTGCTCTTGACGCATCTCTTCGATGCGGCGGATCTCCTTCTTACGGAGGAGCAAGAGGGCTTCGCCCTCAAGCGGCGCGATGTAGGTCATCGCCTTTTCGCGTTCGAGCTGTTCGGCGAGGAGCATCTTCTCCGTCTCCATACGCTCGATCTCGGAGCGTTGGATCTCTTCGAGTCTCGCTTTCTCCGCGGCGAGACGTCTCTCCATCTCCGCCTCTTCCTGACAGAGTCTCAAACGCATAAGTCTCTCTTCGGCGCGCACCACTCTGTCATGCATCTCACGCTTCTCACGCTTGATACGCTCTTCCTCTTCGCGCTTGGCTTGTTTGGCGGCTTTTTCCGCTTCCTTCTCCGCGCGAATGCGTTCTTTCTCTTCTAATTTGCGTCTCTTCTCCGCCTCTTTCGCGTCTTTCTGTGCCTGCTTCAAGGCTTCGAGCTTGAGCTGTTGCTCTTCCTTCAGCTGTTGCTTCAAGAGAGCTTTCTGCCTTGCGCTGTCTTCCTTCGCCGTATTGATCTTATACTGACGAATGACCCTGTCGAGCGCGGCATTCATCTTGCGCAGATCTTCCTGCGGCACTTCCTTATCCCCGGGGACCGTCGTATACAAGCGGCGGATCTCATGGAGATCCATATGGAGCTGCGGGAAATCATCCGGCACGAAGTCGTCGATATTCTTGGTGAGGTATTCGTTCTCGAGGTTCTTCTGCTTCTCGAGCTCTTTCTCTTCGATGAGGCCGCCCTCCACCTTGGACGCCATGGACTCCACGACGAGGGTATTGAGGTAAATGAGGTCGCGGTATTTCTCCGCCACGGTGGGCGAAAGGTCTCTGGTCTCGGTGATGGTCTCCACCTCGAAACCGACTTTATTATAAGACTCGATGAACTGCCAAAGGACAAGGGCTTTTTTAAAGTTCGGGTCCTTCAAGATGACGTTCGTACGCGTGATAGGCGGGCGGACGAGCGCACAGCTGACCATTTCTTTCGCGAAGGGGCTGGCAAGGAAGCTGCCGACGATGCTGTTGATACGCTCGACACGCTCGATCAAGGAGAGATCTTCCGCCGTGCCGACGACGCTCTCGACCGGCATATTCGCCGTTGTGGACATCGTGTACTTGATGCTATTCTCCTTATCGAGCCCGAAATCACTCGTGACATTCACGACGATCTGGTCGCTATTCAAGCTGGCTTGTTTGATGAGGTTATAACGACGGGAAATGAAGTCCTTGGTCTTGAGAAGCAAGGTGTAAATGAAGCGGTTCTCATAGATCTCGTAGCTTTCTTCCTTGGACGTATTCAGGATCTTGCTCGGGATGACCATGCCGTCTTTCGTAACGCTGGAAATAAAGTTCGTATGCTGCGCAAGGTGCTTGACCGACTCAACGGAGATGGAACGCGCAAGAGAGATATCCACGATATCCTCTTCCACGACGATGAACTTACGCGGGTTACGAACGATGGTATCAAGCGCGACGATACAGTCCTCCAAGGTGTCGATCCAGCTTTCGTCAAAGATCTGCTTTTGGAAACGCTGAGAGATCTGGAAACTATTCTTGCCTTGCGCGATATAGTCCGAATAGGTAGAATAAAAGTCCTCTTGTTTTAAGAGCGTACTCAAGTAATATAGATATTCTTCGTACTTCTTCTTTTCTGCCATTGCCTATGCGTCCTTATGATGATTAGAAGAGCTTCTTCAACCTTTCGAGATATTCTTTACACTCGGTCATATTTTCCTCGCCGAAGTGATCGGAGAGGTATTGGATGTAGTCATCCACCTCGTCACGGATGTAAGCGAGGTTCAAGGACTCGAACTTACGGAGGATCTTATTACAGAGCACGTAGTCCAAGCCGTCGATCTCCGTGCCGCCGCACGCCACGTACACGGGCACGAACTCACGGAGCTGCTTCACGATACGGTTACCAAACGCCAAGCGGAAGTGCTCGATCACGTAATCGTCCATTTCTTCGAATTTCTTGAGGTTCTCATCGCTGACCTTATGCTCTTCCTGCGCTTTCTTAAAGAGCTCTTCGAGATGCTTATAGGAAAGCGGCATCATATCGGTGAGCGGAGCGTCGAAAGGCTTCGCCTTGCTGTTGATGTTGATCGGCATACCACGATCGTACACCTTATCGGAGATGGCGAAGGTACTATCGTCGTTGTTCGCCGTGCCGACGAACCACATATTCTCGGGGAGACGGAAACGACCCTTCTCGACGTGCTTCGGGTCGGAAGGCCAGCCGCTCGGGACGTGGTCAACGATCCACTGATCACGGGACGGCATTTCCACAATGGAGAGCATTTCCGCGAAGTAGTACTCGACACGAGCGATGTTCATTTCGTCGAGGACGGTCAGATAGACGTCTTCGTTATACGTTGCGTCGTACATCGCCTTCAAGACCTCAGTCTCGTTAAACCTCTTGGTAAATTCGTTGAAGTATCCGAAGATCTCGGTTCTGTCACGCCAGGACGGCTGCACGGAGGCGATGGTCGTGGGGTTATCGATGAAGTGACCGATACACTCGGGAAGTGAGGTTTTACCGGTACCGGATATACCTTGCAGGATGATGAGTCGCGTTGTAGCCAAGCTTGCGAAGAAGAGGCGGATGATCTTGGGCTCGTAATAGAGCTTACGCCACGGTCTCTGCGGGTTATTCGCCGCGTAATTACGGAAGGTGTCGCAGATCTCCTCCAAGCTGATCTCTTTATTAAATTCGGTATGACGCTGAGAACCCTCCTCGGCATAGGTCATATCGACTTCGGTGAGCTTATAGAAACGGCTCTCGCCCTCTTTCTTCTCGCTGCTGGTATCTTCGCCTTCATTCCCTTCGAGAACGTCATATCCCTGATAACCGATCTTGAGGCCGAGGATACGATCCTTCTCTCTCGTGAGCTTCACGATCTGCCCTTTCAAATTTCCGATCTCATCCACAAGGTCTTGATTCAAGACGCGGCTGCCGAAGAGTCTCTTGAAGAAACGAATGAGGAAATAAAGCCCGACGACCACGATCGCAAGCAAGGCGAGGATGACGAGGATCACGACGACCCAAGCGCCGATCCATTGTCCGGTCTGCATCTGACTCATCGCCTGATATTTCTCCACCACCGCAACGTATTGATCCACCGCGAAGAGCTGACGGAAGGCGCCGAATACACCTCCGTACCAACTGAAATTCGCGATTCCGCCGGGCTGGGTATAGAAGAATCCCAGGAATCCGAAGAAGAATACTTGTAAAAAATCTCTTATAAAATCAGTGAACATAGTACGTACCTTTCCCTTTCCCCTTTTTCGAACGGAATACTACCGTGCCGTCCGCCTCACTCGCCGAGACGGATCATTGATCACTTCCTGTATCGTCGGTTTTATCGTCCTGCTTTTTAATGGCGGCAGGATCTATGCCTCTTTCCTTCAAAAGTCTCAGGAGATCCTCCTCGCTGAGATTTGCGCGCGCCGACGCGGCAGCCGCTTCCGCCGCCGCCACTTTGGCTTTCTTCATCTTTCCTTCGACCACGATCTGCGCGACGAGGTAAATGTTATAGATCAAGAGCAATCCGAGCGGGATGATGACCACGAAAATGAAGTGGTAACCGTCACGCACCCATTTGATCGCCTTACCGAGACCTTTGATATGGAAGGCATAAACGGCGAGGACGTTATCCGCGCTGACCCAGCCGGGATCCTGCATCGGATTCGCGTCACCTTTGGTCTTATACTGCGTAAAGCCGTTTTCCGTGATGACTTCGTCTATTCTGTGGGTGTTGATGATGAAGAGCCCACTTTCTTTTTCCAGCATCTTGAAGGTGATGATATCGCCCTTCTGCAAGCCTTCGCCGCCGTTTTTCGGATTCTTGGCGATGACGAGATCGTTCACGCCAAAGCTGTCCTTTTCCGTCCCGTCCATTGAGGGGGAGTTTACGGTGAGGAGCTTCACGCCGAGCGGGGAGACTTCGTCCTGCGCCTTCGGGTTCAAAAGCATCACGAGGCAGATCGTGATCGACAAGACGACAAAAGCGATCTGCACGCCCAAAACAATGGCGTTTAAGATCTTCTTCGTCTTGGTGATCGGCTTCTTTCCCTTCTCGTCTTTCTCTTCCGCCGCCTCGTCTTTCTTTTCGACGGGCGCTTCTTCCGCCGCCGCGATCGGAGCTTCCTCCACGGGCGCTGTCACTTCCGAGGCAGTCTCTTCGGGCGCTTTCTGCTCTTCGAGATTCGCCTCGTCTATTCTCTTATTCTCTTCTTCCATCTTGTCTTCTTTTCTCCTATTTTATTTCTACTGTATTTGCCGTCGTGAACTCAACGGAAAGCTTCACCTGTCCGCCGAGGATGCCTCTTTCGGCATCGATCAAGCTGTCATTATCACCCACACACTGCGGATCTTGACCCTCAAGCCAGATCACAACGGTGTATTTGATTTTTTGTCCGGGCGTGATGGGATAAAACTCGCTCTTATGCACGTACCCGTTCCCGACGAAAGGCTTCGCGTACCATACGCCATTCTCGTCCAGATCCGCTTCGTCGAAAGTGAGCCCGTCATACCAAAGCGTCTCCTTCGGCTTATAACCGACGTCGGGAACGACTTCTTCGCGAATGGGAAGCCCGTTTTCGTCCAAAAGGTCATTGCCGTTCTCATCCGAAGCATAGGCGGCGTACGCGACGATCTCGCCGAGCGCATCGTCTTCGACGTCCGTATCCTTGATCAAAATGATACGGATCGCTTTATCCATATTACGCAACGCGCGCTCGAGCGTGATGCTCTCATTGTACTGCGCGTCTTTCGTGCCGCTATTCGTCAGATAGAAGGTGGAGGCGATGTAATAGGTATCCGCCCCTCTGCCCTCATAGGTGCCGTCCGTTGCGATCATATCCTGCAACATCTCGTCCAGCTGATTGCAGAGCGTGACGTTGTCCATATTCTTAGGCGCGGAGACATCCAAAACGCTTCGGCCTCCGTCCGAGAATCCTTTGTCTTTGGAAAGAGAGAGCCATTGCGTACCTGTCTGCGTAACGGTCACGCGGAAATTGCTCTCATCCACGAAACGCATGATCGCGTAGGTCGCGCCGGAGAGCAAAGCGATGATAAGCAAGAAGATCAGAAGAATGATCACGATCGCTCTTCTGCGGGTCTGACGGCGAACACGTTTATTCTTGATAACGTATTCTTTGTCCGCGCGTATTTGGTCCTGCAAGATCTGCTCGGGCGTTTTTTCCGCGTTCTTATTGCTTGCCATCTTTCTTTACCTTCGGCACCGGCTTGATATTCGTCAGCGCCAGATTGATCAGTCGCATCGGGCGCGCGACCGCGTCGCCCTGTATCACTTTCACTCCGTGATCGAGGAGAATGCGAGCTTCTTCTTTATGCTCGCAATTGATGGAAGTGGTCACGATGTTTTGCACGGCGGCATATCCCGTGATCATATCGAGGTGCGCGAGACGCTTCAAGCTGTCTCCGTTATAATACCTCGCATCCAGTCTCAAATAATCGAAATCGTACTCCGTGAGGACGCGCATGCTCGCGCTCTCCGCGTTGTCGATCATGATGAGCGCGCCTTGCGACTTCAACGTATTGATCGCGCTGACGCCCGCAAAGCCCAAAGCTTCCAGCATCGCGCAGTCGAAAGCAAGGATGAGATTTCCGTGCTCGGTCTTCATCTTATCCACGAGCTTGGTCAAGGTCTCCTGCTTCAAAAGGAGTCGGCAACTGATCTTCACGACAAAACGGAGGTCGGGATTCTCATTGCAATCCTTGGTCACGATCTCGAGCGCGATGAAATTCAATTCTTCGATGCGGGGGCTGCCCTCCGCGATGGCGAAATACTCCTGCGGGAGCATCTTGCCGAGGAATTTATCATTCAGGATCTGCTGGACGTTCAGGTACTGCACTTTACCTTCTTCGTCGATCGCCGCGTCATAGAAATGCACGATGGGGGTGGCGAGCGCGACGCCCGCATTCATCGTCTTCGCCTTGCTACGCTGCAATTCGAGAAGATCCTTTGCAGTGACCCCGTCTTCCGCGGAATATCCCTTCGGGACGCCCCAAGCGTCCTTCATGCCGAGCTGAGAACGGAGATGCTCCGTCAGCTCGCCGTAAATGTCCGCGTATTCGTCGCCGGTGTGCTTGACCCGCGGCTTGTCTTCGTCGCCTTTGAAGACGCCGTTCTTGATATAAGGATATTTCTCCGCGAAGGGCACGTATACGTAACGGGAATTGCGCTCGAGCTTATTCGCTGTCATGAGCTCTTGGATGAGCTTGACGGCGTTCAGGCGCTCTTTCTCGCCCGCGATCTTCATCATCAAAACGGTGCCTTCGTAATCCTTCTGATCGGAAGCGTCCTTATGTCCGTATTTCCGCGTGGAATACGCCTTGGGATCCAAAGCGAGATAGAGACGCACGTTCTCATTGATCACGGTCATACGCGCGATAATGCGCTTGCCCGCGCGGAAATTCTCGTTTTTGACATTCATCTCGCTCTTCACCGTCTTGAAGGACAATAATTCGTTCTTCAATTTGCTGTACAAGAGCTTGATGGTATTCGTCGTCTGGTGGATCTTATTCTCGAGGGTGAGCGGCAGGATGACGATGGGCTCTTCCTTCTCCTCTTCCTCCGGAGCGGGCGCTTCGGGCTCGACCTCTTCCGAGATGCCCGCGGCTTTACGCTCTTCCGCACGCTTCTCCTTTTGGAGCGCTTGCGTATCTTTTTCCTCCAAGACAAGATACTTGCCTTTTGCGTCGAGGACTGCGTCCTCGCGACGGGGGAAATACTGCAGGAAATCCTCTTCTTCGTATTTCTCCGCTTTATCCACGCCGAGCGCGCCCATCATCAAAGTGAGCAGCTCGATGGCGATGGCGTATTCGTCGTCATCGCGAACGCGGATCATCATCTGCGTATCTTCAAAGTCATATTCCGTCGCATTGGACTGCTTATATCTGTCGATGTCGAACTCATCGGGATTCAAGGCGAAATAGATGCGCGTATACCCCGCCAAAGCGAGACGCGCCACGACCTGCTTATTCGCGCGGAAAACTTCCGTCGCGACCTGCATATCCGTCTTGACGTTTTGATAGGCGAGGATGGCGTTCTTGAGCTTATTGTAATATCTGCGCTCACGCGTATCGGCGAGAATAAGCTTATTCTCGAGGCTACGTTTCAAGATGGCTCTGCCCTTCTCGTCGATGGGCTCGCCTTTTTCGTTATAACGTACCTCGTCCTTCTTCTCTTCCTGCTCTTTCGCCTGACGCTCCAAAAGCTCCGTGCCTTCTTCCGCGAGGGTCTCTGCGTTGTCGGCGATCTTATCCAAAAGCTCTTGTCTCTCTTCGAAGTTCCCACCGTAAATGAAGTCATCCATCTCGCCTTCTTCCATAAAGGCTTTCAGATAATCTTCATCCATCACGAAATCACCTTCCGCATTCTCGGCAGGCGTCTCCGCGGGCGTCTCCGACGCTTGGATCGGCTCTTCCGAGGCAGGCTCCGCCACCGCCACCGCGGGCGTGTCATCCACGGAGAGGGCAAGCGCTTCCGCTTCTTCTTCGGGCGCTTTTTCTTCGCTTACGGGCGTTTCTACGGGGATCTCTTCGGTTTCCTCCGCGGGCTCCGCAGGCGCTTCGCTCTCGGATCCTTCGGGAAGGACTTCTTCGAGAACGGCTTCGACAGGCGCGGGCTCTTCCGCGATCACCTCTTCCGCCTCGGGAACGGGCGCTTCCTCTGCGGGGACTTCCGCAGGCGCCATGTCCTCCGACGGGACTTCTTCGAACACGACAAGATCCGCGGTGTCGATATCCTCCGCGGAAAGCGTCTCTGCGACCTCCTCCGAGATAAGAGAAGAATCCCTCTCGTCCTCCGAGGGGGCGTTCGCTGCGACCTCCGGTTCTCTGTCAAACGTCTCCAAGCTCTCTTCGCTCACAGCCGAAGTTTCTTCGATACGTTCTTTGTTGTCAGAACTCTTCTTGCCCGCCAAATGTAACCTCCAAAGCAAACAATGCAAAAGAGTCACAAAATGCAGTTTTTACAGCAGAATTGCGTTTCCTTTTGCTCGTTCGTCGCATTCGGAGAAACCCATCCTTTCGCCATTCTCCGCAAAATACCTCGAAAAAATCGGCGTTCCTACGGAAAAAGACGGAAAGATATCGTCTCTCGTTTCATTATTATAGCATAGAATTTATTCCTTTTAATTAATATTAAGAATTCTTAATAATTCGCTCCGCAGGTATCGTTTGCCAAAAAACGGTTAAAAATAAAAGAAAAACACCCTTTTGCGACATTCTCGTAAACCTGCGTTGACAATAAGGCGGCAATCTCTTGCTCTGCCCCGCACGTTTTGTTATAATATGTTTATACCGAAAGGAGGAAATAAAATGAGCGAGTTCGACGAAAAACCCGAGCAAGAAGAGCTCAACTCTTCAGATTTACCCCAAAATACCCCCACCGAGCCGCTTTCGACGGAGCCCTCTCTCGAAGAGATCTCCGCCGCGGAGCGCAATAAGGCGTATAAGAAAGGACCGAGAGCCTCCGCTGTCGTCTTCTTTGTCCTGCTCTGCGTCTTCTTTGCGGCATTTGCGGTCATCGCGGCAGCGTTCTTCTCCTCGCTTTTCAATATCGCGACGACGGATTCCGCGGGCGAAGCGGTCTTCACTGCCCTTTTCGCCGTGCCGATCTTCCTTGTCATGATGTTCTTCAGCGGAGGCCCCGCTCTCATCTTTGCCATCGTATCCACGACGCTTCTCGCGAAAGTAGTGAAGCGCGAAGAAAAAAGACCCGTTTCTTACAAGATCCTCCTCGGGATCTCGATCGCGTTGCTCGTCCTCATCGTCGTAGCGGTGGCGGTCACCTTCGTATTCTTGTTTCACAATAATTGATTTTATTTCGAAAAAGCCCTATTTCCCCGATGAAAAGGAGGAAATAGGGCTTCTTTTTATAAGACTTGATCCCGAAGATAAAAAAGAAGGCGGGAGTCACACTCTCGCCTTGCTTTACCTTATTATCGAAGATCAGATAAGCTCGATGATCGCCATCTCCGCCGCGTCGCCGCGTCTCTGTCCCATACGAATGATACGGGTGTAACCACCGCCCTGCGTCTGCTTATCATTGCGCTCTTTATATCTCGGCGCATACTCATTGAAGATCTTCTCCACCAAGGGATGCTTGATGTCCTTCGTCCTCGCCGCGTATTTGCTCTTGCTCTCTTTCGCGCCCTTCGCTTCCTGAATGTCGACGAGAGACGCCATGAGCTTTCTCCTCGCCGCGAGCTTCTTCGTGCCGTCATTGATAAACTTCACGGAGACTTTCTCGTTCTTCAGATTGACTTTTTCTTTTACCACTTCGACAGTGTCATCATAGGTCTTGATAGCGAGGGTCAAGAGCTTTTCCGCCATGCGGCTGACCTCTTTCGCGCGATCGAAGGTGATCTCGAGCTTGCCGTACCACAGGAGCTCGGACACTTCATTCTTCAAGATCGCCATGCGCTGATCTGTCGGTCTTCCCAATTTCCTTTGATTCATATATTTCTTCTGCCTCCTGATTATTCGTCGTTACTGCGGAGCGCCAGACCGAGCTCTGCGAGCTTCCTGATCACTTCGTCAAGGGACTTTTGTCCAAGGTTACGCACCTTCAACATCTCGTTCTCGGACTTCTCGATGAGGTCGCCGACGGTATGAATGCCCGCTCTCTTCAAGCAGTTATAAGAACGGACGGAGAGATCGAGATCCTCGATCGTCTTCTCAAGATACGTGAGCGTGGGATCGGGCTCGTCCGGCTTCAAGATGTCGAGATCGGGCACGGTGTCGCAAAGATTGATGAAAAGCTTTGCATGCTCGTCCAAGATCTTTGCCGCGAGGGAAAGCGTCTCTTTCGCGGGGGTGGTTCCATTCGTCTTGACATTGAGGACAAGTCTGTCATAATTGATGTCCTGTCCGACACGAGCATCCTCGACGGCATAGCTTGCCGACAAGACCGGCGTGAAGATGCTGTCCACGGGGATATAGCCGATGGGCTGCTCCGCCGCTTTATTCTTATCCGCGCCGACATAACCTCTGCCGCTCGCCACGGTGATCTCCATATCGAGCTCGCCGCCTTCATTGATCGTGCAAATATGATGATCCCCGTTCACGACGGAAAGATTCATCCCGCAGTCGATATCCTTTCCGAGCACGGGGCCGGGGGTGTTCGTCTTGATCGTGACGACGACTCTTTCGCCATCCTCCAAGGGAGAACTCGCCTTGAATGCCAACCCTTTGATATTCAGAATGATATCCACCACGTCTTCGACAACGTTCGGGATCGTGGAGAACTCATGCATAACGCCTGCGATCTTGATGCCGACCGCAGCCACACCGGGCAGGTCGGAGAGGAGCATCCTGCGGAGCGCATTGCCAAGCGTGGTGCCAAGGCCTTTCTCCAAGGGCTCTACGGTGATCGTAGCGGTCGAAGCGTCTACACTTTCCGTTGCGTTTATTTGCGGTGTCTTGATCTTTATCATAATATCCCTCCTTTATTACTTGGAGTACAACTCGACGATCATGTGCTCCTTGATCCTGAGGTCGATGTCCTCGCGCTTCGGCAACTGCAACACTTTTCCGGTAAGAGTGGTCTTATCGAATTCGAGCCATTGCGGGAGAGCGGACTTCGCGCCCACTTCTTTGACTGCCTCAAAGATCTTTTTGCCCTGCTTACTCTCCTTGACGGCGATGACGTCGCCCGCGGATACCAAGTAAGAAGGAATATTAACGTTTTTACCGTTTACGGTGATGTGACCGTGATTCACGATCTGTCTCGCCTGCGCTCTGCTGCCGCCGATGCCGAGGCGGAAGACCACGTTATCAAGCCTGCGCTCGATGAGGATAAGCATGTTTTCACCCGTGATACCCTTCATGCGCTCTGCTTTCTCGTGGTACATACGGAACTGCTTCTCCATGATGCCGTAAGCTCTCTTGGTCTTCTGCTTCTCACGGAGCTGGAGGGCGTACGCAGACACCTTTCTTCTGCCGGTTTTGACGGGACCGGGAGGATTGATGCGTCCTTTCTCCAAAGGACAGAGCTTCCTGCCCTGCGTGCCGTCGCTGCTGATATTATAACATCTGTCGCCCTTGAGGTATAATTTCTCTCCCTCTCTTCTGCACAAGCGACAATCGGGTCCTGTATACTTAGCCATATTGTTTCTACCTCCTATAACCTTCTGCGCTTGGGCGGACGGCAACCGTTATGCGGGATCGGGGACACGTCTTGGATCGAGGTGACCGCAATCTCCACGTTTTGGAGAGCGCGGATCGCAGACTCTCTGCCTTGTCCCGGGCCCTTCACGAAAACGTCGACCGACTTTAAGCCGTGCTCTTTCGCTGCCTTCGCTGCGTCTTCCATGACCATCTGCGCCGCATAGGGAGTGCTCTTCTTGGAGCCGCGGAGACCGAGCTTGCCGGCGCTCGACGCGCTGATCGCATTTCCCTGCGTATCCGTGATGGTGATGATCGTGTTATTGAAGGAACATTGGATATGAGCCTGTCCCCTGTCAACACGCATAATGTCCTTGCGCTTCTTCGTCACACTTTTCTTAACTGCCATGATTGCGTCCTCCCTTATTTCTTAGAACGGCCGACGGTACGTCTCGGACCTTTGCGGGTACGAGCGTTCCTCTTGCTGCTTTGTCCTCTGACGGGCAAGCCTTTTCTGTGACGGACGCCGCGATACGATCCGATCTCGCGAAGTCTCTTGATATTCATATCGATCTCGCGCTTCAAATCGCCTTCAACATGCAGATTCTTTTCGATATAGTCTCTGAGTATGGCTACATCGCTCTCTGCCAAATCTTTCACCCTGATATCAGGGCTGATCCCTGTCGCTGCCAAAATCTTGCGCGAAGTCGCGAGACCTATACCGAAGATATAAGTCAAACCGATCTCGAGCCTTTTTTCCCTTGGCAAATCTACACCGGATATACGAGCCATTAAAATACCTCCATTTGATCTATGATGTTTATCTGATTACCCGATTGAGAGGACGAAATGTAATTTGGAATGAATTCGTCCAGCCGCACCTCGCTTGGGCAATGGATATCTCGATAATATCAGCCTTGCACCTGCTTATGGCTCTTGCTCTTCGAGCAGATCACCATGACTTTGCCGTGACGCCTGATAATTTTGCACTTGTCGCACATAGGTTTTACCGACGGTCTTACTTTCATAATGAAACCTCCAAATTAGTTCTTATCCCGCCATACGATACGACCCTTCGTCAAATCATACGGACTTATTTCCACTTTCACCGAATCGCCTTCGATGATCTTGATGCTTTTGATACGCATCTTACCCGAGGGGTAAGCAATGATCTGCGCGCCGCTCTTCTCGAGCTCCACCCTATAAGACTGATAGGGCAATACCTCGATCACTTTCCCTTGGACCTCTATGACATCTTCCTTCGACAAAACGGACCTCCTTATTTGCCTGCGTACGCTCTCAGCGCACTCTTTATCTCACTGTCAAATACCTGCTTCTCCGCAAGAAGCTTCTCGCGGATCAATTCGTTTGTGTCTCCGCTGGGGTCGAGATGCTTGATGTTCTTCTTTTTCGGCGAGGCGAGCTTCTTGTCCGTTCCGTTTGCCACGTAAGCATACCCTTGATCGCCGAACCTTACTATTATATAACACTTTCCGCAGTCTCGTCCAGCTTTTGAATAAACAATACTGCCGACGAATACTTCTTTTTGCATATTTTTTCACCTCACATCGTGAGGATCTCCACGCCGTCGTCCCAGATCACCACGGTATTCTCGTAATGAGCGGACGGGGAATGATCCTTCGTGCGCACCGTCCAACCGTCTTTTTCGGTATAGACTTCGTATCTTCCGAGGTTGATCATCGGCTCGACTGCAAGCGTCATTCCGTGATGCAAACGAATGCCCCTTCCGACAACGCCGTAATTCGGCACGGCGGGATCCTCATGCATCTCTCTTCCGATCCCGTGACCGGTGAGAGCGCGAACCACGGAATAGCCGTGAGACTCCACGTAGTTTTGGATCGTTCCGGAGATATCTCCGAGACGAGAAGCGGATGTGATCCCCTTGATCCCTTCAAAGAAGGCGGCTTCCGCAGTCTCGACAAGCTTGCGCTTCTCCTCGCTGACCTTTCCGATCATAAAGGTGCGCGCGCTGTCGCCGTGATAGCCGTCGATATAGGCGCATAAGTCCACGCCGACGATCTGTCCTTCCTCGATATATTTCTTCGACGAGGGGATGCCATGCACGACCACGTCGTCGATCGAGATGCAAGTGCTCGCAGGATAGCCCGCATATCCGAGGCAGGACGGCTTCGCCCCCTGCGACTCGATATATTCTTTTACCCATTTATCCACTTCGGCGGTGGAAACGCCGGGGCGGATGCGGTCTCTTACCATCAGAAGCGTGTCGCGAACGATGAGATTCGCTTTGCGCATTACGTTCACTTCTTCGGGCGTTTTAAGGAAAATCATTGAAGCACCTTCAGAATGTCCGCATACACCTTATCGATGCTCTGCGCGCCGTCCACGTCTTTCAAGAGACCTTCTTTTCTGTAATAATCGATGAGGGGCGCGGTCTCTTTGTGATACACTTCGAGCCTGCTTTTCACCGTCTCTTCCTTGTCGTCATCGCGCTGGTAAAGCTCGCCGCCGCACTTTGCGCAAACGTTCGAACCATTCAGGAATGCGACGTTATACGTCTCTCCGCAACGGCACATACGTCTGCCCGCGACTCTCTTGACGATGGCTTCGTCGTCCACGACGAGATTGATCACCACGTCGATGTCCGCGATCTTTTTGAGCTCTTCCGCCTGACGGATCGTACGGGGGAAGCCGTCGAGGATAAAGCCTTTTTTGCAGTCCTCTCTCGACAGTCTGTCCGCCACGATCTTGATCACGACTTCATCGGGCACGAGCGCGCCCTTGTCGATATAACTCTTCGCCAACAGCCCGAGAGGCGTGCCGCCCTTGATATTCTCACGGAAGATATCCCCCGTGGAGATATGCGGCACGTCGAGCGCGAGCTTGACGCGAGTGGCATGCGTTCCTTTTCCGCTGCCCGGTGCTCCCAAAAAGATGACTTTCATTATTTCAAGAAGCCCTTATAATGCTTCATCATGAGCTGGTTCTGCAGCTGCGTATCGAATTCCATCGCCACGCTGACCACGATGAGGAGTCCCGTTGCGCTGAAAGCATTTCCGAGGCCGTTCTCCGTGCCGATCGCCGGCAAAACGATACTGGTGACGAGCGCGACGAGGGCGAGGAAGATCGCTCCGAACAAGGTGATCCTGTTATTGACCCTCTTCAGGTAATCCGTCGTAGGTCTGCCGGGTCTGATGCCGGGGATAAATCCGCCGTTCTGCTGGATATTCCTGCTGATGTCCTCCGGATTGAACTGGATCTGCGAATAGAAGAAGGAGAAGAACAGGATGAGGAGGGTCATCACCGCGATGTAAATCGGGGTGCCGATGCCCAGCCATCTCGACCACCATTGATAGAACGCGCTATTCGGCCAGAAGCTGGCAATCATCTGCGGGAACATCAAGAAGGAAGAAGCGAAGATGATCGGCATAACGCCGCTCGCATTCACCTTCATCGGGATATGCGTGGACTGTCCGCCGTACATCTTATTTCCTTTGACCTGCTTGGCGTATTGGATCGTGATCCTTCTCTCCGCGAGGTCCACAAAGATGATGAAGACGAAGACGAAAAGCACCACGAGCAAGAAGGCGATGATCAGCCAAATGCTCTTCGCAAGGCTGTCGCCGTCGCCCGCCGTCGTGAAGGCGGACAAAAGATGCTGACCCGCCGAAGCGAGGATACCGACGAAGATGATGAGGGACGTGCCGTTTCCGACGCCGTACTCCGTGATCCTATCGCCGATCCACATGACCATACAGCTGCCGCCGACAAGCATGATGATGACGAGCGCGATGGTGAGCGCTTTGGACTCGAGCGTCGCGTCGAAGCTGTCTTGTCCCCAGCTGAGGCAGATGCCGACCGCCTGAATGATCGCAAGAACGATCGCTGCGTAACGAGTGATCTGCGTGATCTTCTTCCTGCCCGCTTCGCCCTGTTTGGAGAGCCTATCGAGCGGCGGGATCACGAGAGTCAAGAGCTGCATGATAATGAAAGCGTTGATAAATGGAAGGATGCCGAGCGCAAAGATGGTTCCGTTTGCAAGGGATCCACCCGTTATCGTGGAAATGATCTTGAAGAAATCATTCTGCGCGAGGTTCTGGAAGCTCTCCGCTGCGATGCCCGGGACCGGGATGAAACATCCGAGTCTGAAGACGAGCAACATCAAGAGAGTCATCAGCATTTTCTTTCGTATTTCCTTCTCACGGAAGGCATTTATCAGCGTATTTAACATCAGAGCACCTCTACCTTGCCCCCGACCTTTTCGATCGCGGTCTTCGCGGACTCGCTGAAGAAATTCGCCTGCACGGTGAGAGCCTTCGTGAGCTCGCCGCCGCCAAGCACTTTCAAACCGTACGGCTGCGCCTTCGTGAGAATGCCCGCGTCAAGGAGCACCTGCTCATTGACCACCGCATTCGCCTCGAAGCACTCCAAGTCCGCAAGATTTACGATGTTGTATTGTTTCTTGAAAATATTGGTGAAGCCGCGCTTGGGGAGTCTCCTCGTCAAAGGCATCTGTCCGCCTTCGAATCCGGGACGAACGCCGCCGCCGCTTCTTGCCCATTGCCCTTTATGTCCCTTACCGGAAGTCTTTCCGAGACCGGAGCCGATGCCCCTGCCCAGCCTCTTGGCGGACGTCTTGGAATTCATGGCGGGAGTAATGGTATGCAATCTCATATCTCTACCTCCTAATCGGCGTTCTCAACTTTCACGAGGTGAGAAACTACCTTTATCATGCCGCGGGTCGTCGCATTGTCGTCAAGCACGTTCGAACTGCCGATCTTACGGAGCCCCAGAGCGGCAACGTTTGCCTTCTGCTTCTCGAGAGCGCCGATGGTGCTCTTTATCAAAGTAACTTTAATCTTCGCCATTAGTCTTGTGCCTCCTTACCGAGGATCTCTTCAACGGACTTACCGCGAAGCGCGGCGATCTGCTCCGCCGTCATAAGACGGGAGAGACCGTTCATCGTGGCTTTCGCGCAGTTGATGGGGTTATTCGTGCCGATCGCCTTCGTACGAATGTCTTGGATGCCCGCCATTTCGAGCACCGCACGCACGGGACCGCCCGCGATAACGCCGGTACCGACCTCAGCCGGCATCAAGAGCACCTTGCCGCGTCCGAAGACGCCGGTGATCTGGTGAGGGATCGTGGTGCCGACCATCGGGACTTTGATGAGGCTGTTCTTCGCAGCCGTCGTCGCCTTCTCGATCGCGTCGGTCGCTTCCGTCGCTTTCCCCATGCCGAGACCTACTTGTCCGTTCTTGTCTCCGACAACGATGAGCGCGGCTTGACGCATCGTCCTACCGCCCTTGACCACCTTGGTAACGCGGTTCATCGCGATGGTGACCTTGTCGAATCCGTCTTTTACTTCTCTGTCTTTATTGAATTTATCATCACGCCTTGCCATATCTGCCTCCTTAGAACTGCAATCCGGCTTCTCTTGCGCCGTCTGCAAGGGCTTCCACTCTGCCCATGTAAAGGTAGCCGCTTCTGTCGAAGACGACAGCATTCACGCCCTTCTCGATCGCGCGGCGGCCGAGCTCGGCGCCGACGTACTTCGCCGCGTCGCTCTTGCTCATCTCTTTCACCGCGTCAGCCACAGCCTTCTCAACGGTGGAGCAAGCCGCAAGGGTCACGCCCTTCACGTCGTCGATGATCTGCGCGTAAATGTGATTCGTGCTGCGGAATACGGACAGACGGGGACGCTCGGTCGTGCCGCTGATCTTATTCCTGATACGCTTATGTCTCTTAATCCTCTCGGAATTCTTATCAATCTTGGTTATCATATCAATTCACTCCTTTATTTACCCGCAGTCTTACCGACCTTCTTCACGATCACTTCATCCTTATAACGGATGCCGTAGATGTGATAAGGATCCGGTCTCTTGATGTCGCGGAGGTTCGCGGCGAATTGGCCGACGAGCTCCTTGTCGATACCGCTGACGGTGAGTTCGAGGCCGTTTTCCGCCTTCGCCTTGATGCCTTGCGGGATCTCGACGGGAACGGGATGAGAGAAGCCTACGTTGAAAACGACTTTCGTGCCTTCGACCGCGACTTTATAACCGACGCCGTTCACGACCAAGGTCTTCTCGAAGCCCTTCGTCACGCCGAGCACCATATTATTGATAAGGACGCGCGTGAGACCATGGAGCGCTTTATTCTCCTTGGTGTCATTCGGACGGCTCACGACGACGTGATTCCCTTCGATCGCGATCTTCATCGCGGGATGAAGCGCGCGGGTGAGGGTGCCGAGGGGGCCTTTCACTGTGACGACGTTGTCCGCGAGCGTGACGGTCACGCCGGCGGGGATCTCAATGGGAAGTCTACCGATTCTTGACATCTTTCTACCTCCCTTACCAGACGTACGCCATGACTTCGCCGCCGACATTCGCGATGCGAGCCTTCTTATCCGTCATAATACCCTTCGAAGTGGAGATGATCGCGATGCCGAGACCATTCAACACCTTGGGAAGGTCTTCGCAATTCGCATACACTCTGAGGCCCGGCTTGCTGACGCGCTTCAAACCATTGATAACGCTTCTGCCCGCGCCATACTTCAAAGTAATGTTCATATAACTGTTCACGCCGTCTTCCACTTTCTCGACGGCCTCAATGTAGCCCTCTTCCAAAAGGATCTCCGCGATCGCGGTCTTCACTTTCGAAGTGGGGATCTTGACGTCGGAATGCTTCGCGGTAAGGGCGTTCCTTATCCTCGTGAGCATATCCGCAATAGGATCGGTCACTACCATATCTATATCCTCCTTAATTACCAACTTGACTTCTTGACGCCGGGGATCTGCCCTTTGTAAGCGAGCTCTCTGAAGCAAACCCTGCAGATGCCGTACTTCTTCAGGACGGAGTGGGGTCTTCCGCAAATGCTGCACCTCGTGTACGCACGGGTGGAGAACTTCGGGGTCAATTTCTGCTTATTCTTAAGCGCTGTTCTGGCCATATCATTTACCTCCGTTAGTTACGAGCAAAAGGCATGCCGAGCATCGCCAAGAGCTCTTTTGCCTCCTCGTCCGTCTTCGCCGTGGTGACCACGCAGATGTCGAGACCTCTCGTCTTTTCCACTTGATCATAGGAGATCTCCGGGAAGATGAGCTGCTCTCTCAGACCCATCGCATAGTTTCCTCTTCCGTCGAAGGACTTCGTGGACACGCCCTTAAAGTCTCTCACGCGGGGGAGCACGATGCTGATGAGCTTGTCGAGGAAGTCATACATCTTGCCTGCGCGAAGGGTGACCTTTACGCCGATATTCTGACCTTCTCTGACTTTGAAGTTCGCAACGCTCTTCTTCGCCTTGGTGACAACGGGCTTTTGTCCGCTGATCAGTCTCATTTCTTCAACGGCGATCTGGAAGCTCTTGCTATTATCCTTATCATCGCCGAGACCCATATTAAGGACGATCTTATCGAGCTTGGGCGCTTCGTTCACGTTCGTGTAATTGAACTTGCTCATCAGAGCGGGAACGACCGTCTCGACGTAATAATCCTTCAGTCTGTATACTCTTTTGGTATCAGCTGCGGTCGCAGCTGCATTCTTCTTCTCTGCCACTTTACTTTACCTCCGTTTCCGTTGCGTCCGCTGCGGGAGCCGCCGCTTTCTTCGTCGCGGTCTTTCTCGTGGCCTTCTTCGCCTTGGGAGCTTCCTCGGTCACGGGCGTCTCGACGACGGCTTCCTCGGTCGTGGGAAGCGCCTCTTCTTCCGTGGATTTCTTCACGGATTTCTTGGTCTTCTTCGCGGTAGCCTTCTTCGGAGCCGCCTTCACGTCGATCACGGCGCCGCACTTCTTGCACGTTCTGACGTTCTTGCCGTCCGCCTTGCCATGCGCAACCTTGGTGGGCTGTCCGCAGACGGGGCAAACGAGCATCACGTTCGAGACGTCGATGGGCGCGGGCTGCTCGATCTTGCCGCCCGGCTGATTCGCGCTTCTCGCCTTCATGTGCTTGGTCACCATATTGACGCCCTCGAGCACGACCTTGCGCTTATCGGGATACGCCTTGATGACGGAGGCCTTCTTGCCTTTCTCCTCGCCGGAGATCACGACTACATTGTCGCCTTTCTTAATTTCCATAATGTCGTCCTCCTTACAGCACTTCGGGAGCAAGAGAGATGATCTTCATATAATCCTTATCTCTCAATTCCCTCGCGATGGGCCCAAAGATACGGGTGCCGCGGGGCTGCTTCTGGTTGTCGATGATGACCGCCGCATTCTCGTCGAAACGAATGTGGGAGCCGTCCTTTCTGCCGATGCCGCGCACCGAACGAACGATGACCGCCTTCACGACGTCGCCCTTCTTCACGGTGCCGCCGGGGGTCGCCGTCTTGACGGAAGCCACGATCACGTCGCCGATATTTCCGAACTTGCGGAAAGAGCCGCCAAGCACCTTGATACACATGATCTCTTTGGCGCCGGTATTATCCGCAACTACCAATCTGCTTTGTGGTTGTATCATAGTTCTCGCCTCCTTACTTCGCTCTGCTGATGATCTCGACGAGTCTCCAACGCTTCTCTTTGCTCAGGGGGCGGGTCTCGACGATCTCAACGGTATCGCCGATATGCGCTGCATTCTCTTCGTCATGCACCTTGTACTTATTGGTGATACGTACGGTCTTCTTATAGAGCGGGTGCTTATACTTCACTTCGACGGCGACGACGATGGTCTTCTCCATCTTGTCGCTGACGACGATGCCGACCCTGCTCTTTCTCAAATTTCTTTCAATTGCGTTTTCCATTTACTTTCCTCCCTACTTCGCCGAAGCTTCATCCAGGAGCTTTAACTCTCTCTGACGAAGTATGGTATTCACTCTTGCGATATCGCGCTTGCAATTTTTCAACGCACTGTTATTGGTGAGCTGCCCTGCGGCGTGCTGAAAACGGAGGTTGAAAAGCTGCGACTTCAACTTCGCAAGCTCTTTGTCGAGCTCGCTCGTGCTCATTTCATTATACTTCTTGGCTTTCATTATTCTTCACCGCCTTCCGTTGCTACGGGAGTCTCCTTCACAACGATTTTAGACTTCACGGGTAATTTGTGCGAGGCAAGCCTCAACGCTTCCTTCGCGATGGTGAGGTCGATGCCTGCCATCTCGAACATAACTCTGCCGGGTTTGACCACGGCTACCCAATATTCCGGGGATCCCTTACCGCTACCCATGCGAGTCTCGGCAGGCTTCTTCGTGACGGGCTTGTGGGGGAAGATGTCGATCCACACTTGTCCGCCTCTCTTGGTGAAACGCGTCATTGCGACACGAGCGGCTTCGATCTGATTCGAAGTGACCCATCCGCATTCTTCCGCCACCAAAGCGATCTCGCCGTAAGCGATCTTATTGCCTTTATTTGCTTTTCCTTTCATGCGGCCGCGAGAAACCTTTCTACGCTTGACCCTTTTCGGCATTAACATTACGCTTCACCTCCTTCCGTTTGGGCAGGTTGCGCTTTCTTGACAAGCACTTCGCCCTTGTAGATCCACACTTTCACACCGATACGTCCGTACGTGGTGTGCGCCTCCGCGAAACCGTAATCGATGTCGGCACGCAAGGTCTGGAGGGGGATGGATCCCTCGTGATACTGCTCGGTACGCGCGATCTCCGCGCCGTCCAATCTGCCGGAGACCATGGTCTTGATACCCTTCACGCCGGCTTTATTCGCTCTGGACATCGCAAGCTTCATCGCTCTGCGGAAGCTCACTCTCTTCTCGAGCTGATTCGCGATATCTTCCGCCACAAGCTGCGCGTCCGCATCCGCCACTTTTACGGGGATGAACTCGATGAGCACCGCGCCGTAATTATGTCCGTTCTTCTTCGCGATCTTGACCACGGCTGCGCGGATCTTCTCGGTGCCGACGCCCTTCGCTCCGATGAGGAGACCCGGACGGGCGGTGAAGACTTTCACCTTAAGATACTTGTCGCATCTCTCGATGTCGACGCGCGAGATACGGGGTCTGTCGTCCAGCTTCTTGGGGAACTTCTCGCCTTCCTGCGCCACAGGCTCTTCGGACGTCGCCTTGAGTTCGGGCTTATAAACGTCTTTGATGAAGTGTCTGATCTGGTTGTCCTCCAAAAGATAGCTGCCGAAATCCTTCTTGCCGGCGAACCACTGGGCTTCCCAATCTTTGATAATTCCTATTCTGAGTCCGTTAGGATTTACTTTCTGTCCCATCGTCTACCTCCTACTTATTCGAGCTGTCGAGTATCACGGTGATGTGGCTCGTACGTTTCAAGATGCGATATGCACGGCCTTTTGCGCGGGGCATGATCCTCTTGAGCGTCGGGCCCTGATCCGCGAAGGCTTCCGCCACGAACAGGTCGCTCTTACTGATATTGTCTCTGTGCTCCGCATTCGCCGCAGCGGAATCAAGCACTTTCAACACCACGGGCGCGGCGGACTTATTCGTATTCTTCAGAATAGCCGCGGCGTCGGTATAGCTCTTGCCACGAATGATGTCGAGGACGATACGGACTTTGAAGGGAGATATCCTGATGTACTTCGCGGTCGCCATCGGGCGCTTATCCGCGTTTTCCTTGCGAGCTTTGCTCTTCTCTCTAATGCGCTTAGCCATAAGTCCTCCTATTTCGAAGCAGCGCTCTTGCTGCCGGGGTGTCCCTTAAACGTTCTGGTGGGGACAAACTCGCCGAGCTTGCATCCTACCATATCCTCCGTGATGTACACGGGTACGTGCTTTCTGCCGTCATGAACGGCGATCGTATGTCCGATCATATCCGGGAAGATCGTGCTCGCTCTCGACCAAGTCTTGATCGCCTTCTTCTCGTTCGCGTCGTTCATGGCTTGTATTCTTTTCAATAACCTTTCTTCTACGTAAGGTCCTTTCTTAACAGATCTGCTCATTGCTCCCTCCCTTAGTTCACGCGCTTAATGATGAACTTGTTCGATGCGTTCTTCTTCTTGCGGGTCTTGTAACCGAGCGCCGGCTTACCCCAAGGAGTAACAGGACTTGCCATACCGACCGGGCTCTTACCTTCACCACCGCCGTGCGGGTGATCGCAGGGGTTCATGACCACACCACGGACGGTCGGACGCGTGCCCATATGTCTCTTTCTGCCCGCTTTACCGAGGGAAACGATCTCGTTGTCTTTATTTCCGAGCTCGCCGATCGTCGCGCGACAATTGAGGGGAACGTATCTCATCTCGCCGCTGGGCATCTTGATGATCGCGCCTTTATTCTCTTTCGCCATAAGCTGCGCGCTGATGCCCGCCGAACGAGCGATCACGCCGCCGCGGCCCACGTGCATCTCGATATTATGGATGAAGGTACCGACGGGGATGGAGGACAAGGGCAAGCAATTGCCGAGCTTGATATCCACTTCCGCGCCGCTCACCACGACGTCGCCCACTTTGAGGCCGTCCGGCGCGAGGATGTATCTCTTCTCGCCGTCTTCGTACTGCAGGAGCGCGATATTCACCGTGCGATTCGGATCGTACTGAATGCCGATCACCTTCGCGGGCACGTTATCCTTATTTCTCTTGAAATCGATGATTCTGTATTTCTGCCTATTTCCACCGCCGATATGTCTGACCGTGATCCTTCCCGTCGCGTTTCTGCCGCCGCTCTTTTTCTTGAGCTCAAGCAGGGACTTCTCGGGGGCTTGCACGCCTTGGAGCTCTTCGAACGTCGAAACGCTCATTCCACGGCGACCCGCAGTAGTGGGATTATATCTCTTAATAGCCATCTTTCCGCCCTCCTATTACGTCAAACTGTCGAAGAACTCGATGCTCTTGCTCTGCTCTGTGAGCTGCACGATCGCTTTCTTATAGTCGGGCCTCTTGCCGGACGTCGCGCCGCGTCTCTTCACTTTGCCTTGCACGTTTACGGTATTGACTTTCGCCACCTCCACGCCGAACACTTCTTCAACCGCTCTCTTGATATCCACCTTCGTCGCGTTCTTCGCCACTTTGAAGGTGTATCTCTTCATCTGGATGCCGCTGAAGCTCTTCTCGGACAGTATAGGTTTAATTATAATATCAAAACTATTCATACCTTTACCTCCTACGCCTCTACGTACTTCTTCTCGATCGCGAGCACCGCTTCTTTCGTGAACAAGCACTTCGCATTCGCCACAACGTCGAGAACATTGATGAGATCCGCATGAATGGTGGTCACGCCCGGGAGATTGCGCGCTGCGATAACAGCGTTCTCGTCATGATCTCCGAGCACCACCAAGATGCTCTTCTCCATATCGAACTTATCGAGGACAGCCACCATCTTCTTGGTCTTCGCTTCTTCCAAGGCGAGGGAATCCACCACGATGGCTTCCGCATTCGCGAACTTATAAGAAAGAGCGCTCTTCAATGCCTCTCTCTTCATGGTCTTATTGACCTTCTGAGAGAAGTCACGGGGCTTCGGCGCAAAAACCACGCCGCCTTTGATCCACTGCGGAGCGCGGGTACTGCCCTGTCTTGCATTACCGGTGCCCTTCTGCCTCCAAGGCTTCCTGCCGCCGCCCTTCACTTCCGTGCGGGTGAGCGTGCTCTTCGTGCCCTGGCGCATATTATTCATCTGTGCGACGACGCACTGATGGATGATCGCTTCGTTATACTCTTGCGCAAAGACTGCGTCAGAGAGCTCAATGCTGTCTATTTCCTTTGCTTCTTTGTCATAAACTTTAACCAACATAATCCTACTCTCCTTACGCCTTCACGGAATCTCTGAGAAGCAGAAGACCGCCCTTCGGTCCGGGCACGCCGCCCTTCACGAGGATGAGATTCTTCTCGGCATCCACTTTCACCACTTCGAGATTCTGCACCGTGACGTTCTCATGTCCGTACTGTCCCGCCATGTGCTTATTCTTAAACACTCTGCTCGGGTCGGAGTTTGCCGCCATGGAACCCACCGAACGATGGATCGGACCGGTACCGTGGGACATGGAACCGACGCGCTGCGCATTCCATCTCTTGATAACGCCCGAGAAACCATGACCTTTGGAAACGCCGCTGACGTCCACTTTGTCACCCTCTGCGAACTGTGCCACGGTCAGCACGGTCTTGCCGACTTCCGCGCCGCTGATATCGAGCTTGAGCTCTTTCAGATAACGGGAAGCGGGGACCTTCGCTTTCGCGAACACACCTGCCTGCGGCTTATTCAGCTTCTTCGTGGTCTCGCAGAACGCGACCTGAAGCGCCTCATAGCCGTCTTTTTCCATTGTCTTGATATGCACGACGGGACATGGGCCTGCTTCGATCACCGTCACGGGGATCACTTGCCCATCCTGTGCAAATACTTGGCTCATGCCAAGCTTCTTACCGACGATTGCTTTATTCATAGATAAAGTTCACCTCCAAAAAAATTACGAAATTAAAGCTTGATCTTTATATCCACGCCGGCGGGAACGTCCACACTCATCAAGCACTGAACGACCTTCGCGGAAGGATTATAAATATCTATAAGACGCTTGTGCGTCCTCATCTCAAACTGTTCGCGCGAATCCTTATATTTATGCGTAGCGCGAAGGATCGTCACGATCTCACGCTCCGTGGGAAGGGGGATCGGGCCCGAGATCTTCGCACCGTTCTTCGTGATAACGTCCACGATCTTGGTGGCAACGCTGTCCACGAGCTCATGATCATACGACTTAAGTTTGATTCTGATAGTTTGTCCTGCCATTTTTTACTTCCTCCTGTTATTCCTAACTCAATTTACTCCGCGCTGCCGTGTGTTTCATGCTCCCTCTAAATATAAGGCAGGTTCTACCTGCCGCCATTTACGAGTTAGCGCCCGCTTTTATCGGGCTGGTCCGCACGAATTATCCCCGGAATAGGTAACTTCGCGCATCATCCGTCAAAGAGCATACCTTTGGCAATGCTTGTTTATTATATAAAATAGCCGATTTCTTGTCAAATTCAATATTATTAAGTTTTGTTAATTTTGATTAAGAATGCTTAATTTAAGAACTTTTTCCGCTTTTACCACCAGATATAGTGATCTCGCGCGTCCGAACGCACTATGCGAAAGACGGCGCAAGGGCGGGATTTTCGTCTTTCGGATCGAGGCGATCCTTCTCTTCCGCCGCTTTGCGCCGCCTGAATACGTTCCTTTTCTTATCCCGCTTTCCGATCATGCGGACTTTTACAAAATGACCGCGAGATAGAAAATGCTGAGAGCGATGAGGAACTGCGCCGCGTAATAGAGGACGTGATTGATGACGATCATAAATCTCGCCTCGTTCCCGTCGAAATAGATCATCGAAAGCACGAGGTCGGAGAGGAGGAAAAGCCCCGCGCCGATGATGAGCAAGACCACGGTCAGAGAGAAGCCCGCAAGGATCCCCGCCGCGACCGTCGCGGAGAGGAAAAGCGTCAGCAAGAAAGCGTAAAACACGCTCGGGAGGAAGAACTTCCCGAAAGACATCTTCATGACGAAGATGCTCACGCAGAAGATCAGCGCCGTCACGCCCGCCGCAATGAGGAGCGTCCAAGGGGAAAACCCGAAATAAAGCGCCACCGCGATGATATAAAAGAGATGTCCCGCGCCGAATGCCGCCATGCCGAAATAAGTATAAAGATCGCTGTGGCGGAGATTACTGTCGCGATAGGTGATTTTGAGATCGAGCGTAAGGTCTCCGATGAGCCCGCAAACGAGCCCCATCACGATGAGCCCCATAAAGCGGATCTTGTCCGCATTCAAGACGCCCGTTAAAGTATAATTCCCGAAAATGGCGGCTATCGCCGTCCCCACGAAAAGAAGACTCGTGATCGTCTTCAACGCCGCGGGGAGGATGCCTCCCTCCTTCGTGCGAAAGAGCAGGAAAATCGTCAAAAAGACCGCGCCGATCACCAATAAAACATACGTTGCCATTTCTTTTCCTCCGATATGGATCCTCTCGGATCAGCCGAGCTTAACGGTGATCGCGGGACGAATGCCGATAAATTTCGACTCGACGCTGACCGAGCCGACCGCGCCGGGACCCGTCACCACGGACGCGCGATCCGCAAAGTCCGCCGAAGAGCGGAGCCACCAAGCCGTGAAGTCATATTCATCCTTCGTGGTAGGATCCTTCGCATTGATCTGATTCAAACAGCTGTAAGCGCCCATCACCTTGGAATAGTCGGTGGTCTTGCCCACTCTTTTTATCTCCTCTTTATTGTTCTTCTTGGACCAGCCGTACGCCTCGTTCGTGAGATCCGCGTACGAAAGCAAATAAACGTTATCCTCGCAGGAAGCGCCGTTTGAGAAGGACTTCTTCTTATACTTCTTGTTGATCGTCGCCTTGCTGTAATCGACCGTGGTCTTTTGGATGAAACCCGCTTCGCCGGACTTGAAAGCAGCATTGTAGAACTCGCCGTTCAAGAAAGCGCGGACATCGCTGTTTTCCCAATTCCCGCCGTAGATATTCTGTCCTTGATAGGATAGCGTGGTGCTGTCCGCTTTGAAAGCGCCCGCCGTTAAGACGGACTCGGAGAGGAGCAAGACCTCGGAATTCGGATCTTTGGGATCCCCTTTCAGGACTCTCCATTTGATGGGCTCGACGATGAAGAAATATTCCTCCCCTTCGTCGATCATCGCGCCGTCTTCGAAATAAAGGGGATAGTAGGCGCTGTTCTTCTTCCCTTTGTCGTCATAGGGCTTGGAATAAAGATCCGCCGTGGCTTTCGCATAGATGGAATTTTTATACGTATAATACCCCGTCAGGGCATCGGGCTCCAGACCGCCTTCGATCGCCGCTTTGAGCTCGCTCAGGATCTTGCGATCGGAAAGACGTTTGGAGGGATAATGTCCGAGCTCCACGTATTTTCCGTCCTCCGAAACGGTGTGATACACCGCGGTCTCGAGGTCCTTCCATTTTGCCACGAGGGTGACGCTCTTCCCTTCGACGTCCGTGTCCGGAACGTTCGGCTTGAGAGAGGTATTCACCTCGGTGACGACGCGACCGTCCATTTCCCAATGATCGAAGGTGTACCATCCGCCCGTGAGCTTGCCGTCTTTTTGCTCATAACAGACGGGCGCCTCGAGAATGACGGGCGTCCTGCTCGTATAGGTGGTGGGGTTATTCGGGTTCGCCGCATTCGCCGCGCGAACGTCCTCGTCCAAAACGTACGTGATATTATAAGAAAGCGCCCAATCCGCATAAAGCGTAACGCTTTTCGCCTCGGAGGGCTCGATAAAATCCTGCACCTTTTCTCTCGAAACCGTCCCGTCCTCCTGCTCCACGTCACCGAGCCAACCGAGGAAAGTATAGCCCGCTTTCGTCGGCTCGGAAAGGAAGATGGTCTGATCCGTCACCACGTAAGAGAAGTGTTGCAATTCATTGATATCCTGATCGATCACGAGCGTGGCTTCATATTCTTCCTGCTCCCAGATCGCCGTAAGGGTGATGCTCTTCTCGGGCACGACGAGGGTGTATTCCGCCTCCGCGCTCGCCTGCGTCTTATTCTTATCGCCATTTGTCCATCCGACAAACTTATATCCCGCATTCGGCGTGGCTTTCAGCGTAATGGTCTCACCTCTGCGATATCTGCCGCCGCCCGACACCGTGCCCGCCTCCAGCGCCGTCTTTTCGTCCAATCGGAATGCCTCGCTCTTCACGGTCACACGACTGCTGCCCATGATCGAAGAGGCGACGCTCAAGCCGATCGCCACGGCGATCACGATCGCGATCGTGATAAAAATCGGCTTCTTCTTTTTGACAAACGCAAGGATCTTCTTGAACGAAAAATCTTTCATATTTCCTCCCGAGCATAGACCATAAGCGCGCTCACGCGGCATACGCAAAATATCTTAGGGTATTACTATAACACGAAATAGACATTGCTGTCAATAACTATCGCGAAGGACGAAAACGCACGAACGCATTGCGCTTGATCGCGCGATTTCGGCGGAAAGCAGCAAGGCTCCGCAGGATCATTTGCCGCCCTTTATGATGGTGAGCGCCACTTTCACGCCATCCACGGCGGCGCTCATAATGCCGCCCGCATAGCCGCACCCTTCCCCGCAGGGATAGACGGAGGGGTGCGAGAGGCTTTTCATGTCGTCGCCGCGCAGGACGCGGATGGGAGAGGAAGAACGCGTCTCCACGCCCGTCAAGAGAGCGTCCGGCCCGGCAAAGCCGGGCATCCTTTTCTCAAAGGCGGTGACGCCGAGCTTCAAAGCCTCCGTAACACGCCCCGAAAGGATCTCTCCGAGGTCTACGGGCGTTACGCTCGGCTTATACGTGGGCTCCACGCTGCCCGAAAGGGTGCCTTTCCTCCCGCGGAGAAAGTCCTCCACTCTTTGGCAAGGCGCTTTAAATCCGCCGCCGCCCGCAAGATACGCCGCCTCTTCGAGCGCGCGCTGATAACGCACGCCATCGAAGATATCCTCGCCGTAATCCTTCTCATCCACCCCCACGAGCAGCGCGGCATTGGCGTTTTTCCCGTCGCGCGCGTGATAACTCATTCCGTTCGTGACCACGCCGCCTTCTTCGTCCGAAGCGCAGACAACGTGCCCGCCGGGACACATACAGAAGCTATACACGCCGCCCGCTTTGGTATGCTCCACCACCTTATAATCCGCCGCGGGGAGCAAGGGATGGGCGCGTACGCCGTACATAGCTTGATTGATATCCTCTTGCAACTGTTCGATGCGCAATCCGACGGCGAAAGGCTTGCTCTCCATCGAGAATCCGCGCGCAAAGAGCATTTTATAGGTATCGCGAGCGCTGTGGCCGATGGCGAGCACGAGCGCGTCCGTCACGTACTCCTTCTCCGCCGTGACGCGAAGCGCGCCGCCCTTTTCCTCAATGTCCGTCACCTTGGCGGAGAAAATAACCTCCCCGCCGAGCGCGATCACTTTTTCGCGAAGGGCACGCACCACCGTCCGCAGTTTATCCGTGCCGATATGCGGCTTATTGAGATAAGCGATCTCTTCGGGCGCGCCGCATTCGATGAAGGAGGAAAGCACGAAAGAAACGAGCTCCTTATCCTTGATGCCGCTATTCAGTTTCCCGTCCGAAAAAGCGCCCGCGCCGCCTTCGCCGTACGCCGCATTGGCATCGGGCGAAAGAATGCCTTTCTCCCAGAGGGCGTCCACCCCCTTCTTGCGCTCCTCGATGGGTAGTCCGCGCTCTAAGACGATGGGGCGAAGCCCGGCTTTCGCCATCACGTACGCGGCGAACATCCCCGCGGGACCGAATCCCACCACGACGGGGCGGAAAGCCCGCTCTCCGACTTCGGGGATCTCGAGAGACTTTTTCGCAAGGGGCGCTTCGTCGATCTCGACGGAATACACCTTGCGGATCTCCCCTTTCCGCCTTGCGTCAAGGGACTCGCGCAGTATACGAAAAGCGCGCACCTTCGAGAGTTCGAGGTGCGCTTTCTTTGCGGCGACACGTTTGACTTCTTCCCTCGTTGCGCCGAGGGGAAGGACGATATCGTGCAGCTCCATATTCGATTATCCGAGGATCTTCCGCGCGGCGGCATAGACTTTTTCCGCCGCTTCTTCAAGCCCGCCGCCATTATCCACGATCTCCACCTTTTCATCGGGAAGAAGGGAAAATGCTTTCATATAGTTTTCTCTCACATTTCTGAGAAGCTCCTCTTTTTCATAGCGTTCTTTCTGCCCCCGCGCCCGAATACGATCATCAAAGCGTTCGGGGTCGAGATCAAGGAAAAGCGTGAGATCCGGTTTTAAAAGCTTGCGCGCAAGGGCATTGATGGCGATCACCCATTCCATCGGCGCATACATGCTGTTATAAGCAAAAGAGGAGAAATAATAGCGATCCGAGATCACGATCTCTCCGCGTTCGAGATGCGCAAGGATGCCGTTCGCGGGATTCTTGATATGGTCGAGACGGTCCGTCATAAAGAGCCCCGCGATCGCCTCTTCGGGGAGATCGCTTTCTCCCGTCAAACAGCGGCGCAAGAGCTTCCCCGCCTCGCCTTCCGTGGGCTCCAAGGTCAGGAAGACGCGATATCCTTCCCGCTCGAGCCTCTCTTTCAAGAGACGAGCGTGTGTGCTCTTCCCACTTCCGTCTATCCCCTCGAAAACAATGAATTTGCCTCTTTCCATCAATCGTCGAACCTGCCTTCTTTGATCTCGATCAGGAGAGCGCCGAGCTCACGAGCGGCTTTCTCGCTCTCTTTGCCCGAGCTCGCGACCATACATTTCGACACCTTACCTTTCGCCTCGCTCTTGAGATACGCCGCGCTCTTACACTCCACGAAAGGCGTGTCTTGATGGGCGTAAATATAGAAATAAAAAGTCCTTTTGACGATCTTCAGCCAGATCGGCAGGGAGATGAGCGCGCTCAAGCCGCCGCCCACATAGCAGAGAATGACCGCCCAAGCCTTCCTCGCTTCTCCCGTAATATTCGGAATGGCAAAGGGAAGATTATTCAGATGCGGGATCAGCACGGCGCAGACCGCGATCGCCAAGAAAAGGAAAGCAAAGATGAAACGTAGGAAATAGAACTGCGAATAACGGCTGAATTTGATCCCCGAGATCTGTTCGATCGCCACCTCGGAGCGCTCGCCCGCATTCACGAGGAGCCTCTTATTCGTCAGACAGATCGTGCCGTCGCCTTTCTTCGTGGCGAGGCAATTATACGTGCGAACGACTCTTTCGCCCCGCGCGATGATGAAGCCGGGGATCACCTCATTCGCATGGAAAAGCGGATCCTGCTCCATCTTGTACTTCTTGCGAAGCTTGAGCTCCTGCCAAGTATAGTTTTCTTTCTTCTCGGGGGCGGGCTTTTCCGCGGGCTCCGCCGCCTTTTCCGCGGGCGCTTCCGCGCTCGTCGAAACGGGCAGCACGGCGGGGGCTTCCGTCTCTTCCGCATCGGCGGGCAAGATCTCTTCCGCGGCGTCCGCAGCGTCCTCCTCCATGAAATCCGACTCTTTCAAAGCCCCTGCGACGGGCTCGTCTTCCGAGATCGGTTCCTCGACGGCGTCTTCCGCCGCCTTCTCCTCTAAAGAGGTTTCGACCGTCTCTTCCGCCTCTTTTTCTTCCGCAAAAGTCTCTTCCGCAGGCGCAGTCTCGAGGGCTTCTTCGGGCGATTCTTCCTTCGCTTCCTCGACAGGCATTTCTTCTTTTTCCGCTTCAATGGGCTCGTCTTCGGGCGTCTCCGCCGTCTCGAAAGCCTCCTCCGCGGGCGACGCTTCGACATAAGCTTCTTCTTCCGCCTCGGCTGTCGCGGTCACGGCTGCCTCTGCGGGCACATACGGGATATCCGCCGCAGCCGCTTCCGCATAGCTCTCTTCGTCCGAAGGGTCGAAGGCGTCCGTCTCTGTCTCGATCGGCTCGACGATCTCTTCCGTGCTTTCCTCCGTCGGGAGGGTCTCTTCCGTCGTCTCTTCCGCGAAATCTTCTCTCATCTCATCATTCTCTTTCATATGACCTCACAAAGGGTGAAATCACCCGCATATTTTACATTATAGCATATTTTATCTTATTTGCAAGAGATTCCTTGCCTGCCCGCGTATGAAAATATTGACTTTATGCGACGATCCCGCCTATAATTTAAATATTACGATAGGTTTTTCGGAGGGCATTATGAAGATAACGGACGTTCTTCGCAAAGGGAAAGGCACGCTTTCTTTTGAGATCTTTCCGCCGAAAGGGGATTTCGACGCAAACGCCGTGCGCGCGCTTCTCGGCGAGCTCGCGCCCCTCTCTCCTTCTTATCTCAGCGTGACGTACAGCGCGGGCGGCTCGAAAAACAGCGCCCTCACCGCAGAGATCGCCGAGATGACCGAGAAGGAATTCGCGCTCCCCTCCGTCTCCCACATCACCGTCATCAATAACACGCCGGAAGAAGTCTCCGCCACCATCGATTCTTTCGCAGCGAAGGGGATCGAGAATGTCCTTGCGCTTCGCGGCGACAAGATCGAAGGCAATGATCGTCGTTATTTCGCCCACGCGACGGACATCATCCCCACCCTCGTGGAACGCGGCTTCACCGTCGGCGCAAGCTGTTATCCCGAAGGACACGCCACCTGCCTCTCCCTCGAGGACGACATCCGTTATATGAAAATGAAGCAGGATATGGGCGTGCGTTATTTCGTCTCACAGCTCTGCTTTGATAACCGTTATTTCTTCGACTTTTTCTCCCGCATCAAGAAAGCGGGCGTGGATTCCCTGCTCTCGGCGGGCATCATGCCCATTATGAGCAAAGCGCAGGTGAATCGCATGATCTATATGTGCGCGGTGTCCCTCCCCGGCGCGATCATTCGCATTCTCAATCGCTATGACGAGGACAAAGAAGGTCTCCTCCAAGCGGGGCTTGACTATGCCGCGACGCAGATCGCGGAGCTCTATGACAGCGGCGTGGACGACATCCATTTTTACACGATGAATCGTCCCGAGGCGGCGAAAGGTCTCGTGGAAAGACTGCGCGCGAAAGGATATCTGAAATAATGGACGAGACCCGCCTTTTAAAAGACGCGCTCCGTCTTCTCGGCGCGAAGAAGGAAGACGAGGAAGCCCTCTCTCTCCTCGAAAGGGTGTATCGGACCTATGCTTCCGTTTTCCGCCCGCGAGCCGTCTATTCTCTTTTGAAAATAAAAGAGCATTCCCCCGAAGTGCGGCTGGAAGGCTATGCCTTCCCTTTGGTGGGTGAGAGCATTCGCCGCCATCTCGAAAAGGCGGAATACGCCCTCCTTTCCGCTTTCACCCTCGGCATCGCCGTGGATCAAAAGATCAAAGAACTCTCCCTTTCCCGTCCCTCGGACGCGGTCGCCTTAAACGCCATCGCCTCCGTTTATGCGGAACGCATCGCGGATGAGATGCTCGCCGAAGAGCGCGGAAAGCTGGAGGAAAAAGGATATAAGACGACCTTCCGTTTCTGCCCCGGCTACGGTGACCTGCCCCTCGGCACGAACGGCGAGATCGCGCTTGCGCTCGGCGCGCAGAAAAAAATCGGGCTCACCGTGACGGAGAAGGGACTCCTCCTCCCCGGGAAAAGCATGATCGGCATATGCGGCGCGGAGCCGAAAGATAACGAGGTAAAAGACTGAATGAAAGGTTTCACGATCTTCGACGGCGCGATGGGCACGATGCTCCAAGCGCGAGGGCTCAAAGCAGGCGCTTTCCCCGAGACTTATAATCTCACGCATCCCGACGTCGTGCGGGACATTCATCGCGCCTATGTGGAAGCGGGCGCGGAGGTCGTCACGGCGAATACTTTCGGAGCAAATCCCTTTAAAATGAAGAATACCGACGTGGAATCCGTGATCAAGGCGGGCGTGCGTCTCGCCAAGGAATCGGGCGCAAAAAAGGTGGCGCTCGACGTCAGCGCGCACGGCGCTTTGCTTGAGCCGAACGGCACTCTCTCCTTCGACGAGGCTTACGAGAATTATAAAAAGATCGTCACTTGGGGCGCGGAAGCGGGCGCGGACATCATCCTTATCGAGACGATGAGCGATCTTTTGGAGGCGAAATGCGCCCTCCTCGCGGCGAAAGAGAATACGAGTCTCCCCGTCTATGTCACGATGACTTATATGGAAGACGGCAGGACTTTCCTCGGCACGGACCCCGTGACCGCCACCATCACCCTTTCCTCGCTCGGCGCGGACGCCGTAGGCGTGAATTGCTCGCTCGGCGCGGCGGACATGCTCCCCCTCGTGGAGAAGATCTGCGCTTATGCGCCCTGCCCCGTCATCGTCCAACCCAACGCGGGATTACCGAAAGTGAAGGACGGAAAGACCTATTACGAAGATACGCCGGAGATTTTCTCCGCGGCGATGGAGAAGATCGCGGAGGCAGGCGTCACGATCCTCGGCGGCTGTTGCGGCACAACGCCGGAGCATATCACGGCGTTAAAAAAGATGCTGGAAAAGAAAGAGCCCGTCCTTCGCGAGACCCCTTCTTATACCGCCGCCACTTCCGCCACCAAGACCGTCTTCCTCGGCGAAGGGGTGAAAGTCATCGGCGAGAGGCTGAATCCCACAGGGAAAAAGAAGCTCAAAGCCGCCCTCCTCGAAGGCGACATCGACTATATCCTCAAAGAAGCCATCGACCAAGAACGCGCGGGCGCGGACATCCTCGACGTGAACGTGGGACTGCCCGAGCTCGATGAGGCGAAGACCCTCGTGCGCGTGACTAAGGAGCTCCAAGGGACAGTCTCTCTTCCTTTGCAGTTGGATTCCTCCTCGAAAGAGGCTTTGGAAAGAGCCTGCCGCATTTACGCGGGCAAGCCCATCATCAATTCCGTAAATCTCAAAAAAGAGAGTCTCGACGCCATCGTCCCCATCGCGAAAAAATACGGCGCCACGCTCGTGGGGCTCTGCCTCGGCGACACGATGCCCAAGACGCATGAAGAACGCTACGCCTTTGCGGAAAAGCTCGTCGCGGAACTCACCGCACGCGGGATCAAGAAAAGCGACATCATCATCGACTGTTTGGTGCTGACCATCGCCACGGACGAGACGCAAGCGGAAGAGACCGCTCTCGCCGTGGAGAAAGTGACGAAAGAGCTGGACGTCAGGACCGTGCTCGGCGTCAGCAACGTGAGTTTCGGCATGCCGGACCGCCTCAAGATCAACGCCGCTTTCCTCGGACAATGCATTCGCGCGGGGCTCTCCGCCCCCATTTTGAATCCCCTCGTGACGGAATACGCCGAAGTATTGCAAGGAAAGCTCATTTCTCTCGATACATCCGCTTATTTCACCTTTGACAAAGAAGGCGCGGAAGGGATTCGCGGCATGATCTTTTGCGGCGTGGTGGGCGGCATAGAAGACGCCGTTCGCGAAGCTTTGAAGACCCGCGAACCCTTAGACATCATCAATGAGGATTTCATTCCCGCCCTCGACGAGATCGGCGTGAAATTCGAGAAAGGAGAGGTCTTCCTCCCGCGCCTCATCGCCGCCGCGGAGGTCGTAAAAAGAGGGATGGACGTCCTGCGCACGGGCGAAGAGACGACGGGCGAGCCGGACGTCATCCTCGCCACCGTCAAGGGCGACATCCACGACATCGGGAAAAACATCGTGAAGATGCTATTGCAGAGCTATGGTTATAAAGTGCTCGATCTCGGCAAGGACGTGGACGAAAATGACGTGGTGGACGCATGGCTCCGCACAAAAGCGCCCATGATCGGGCTCTCCGCCCTGATGACCACCACCGTGCCCTCGATGAAGCGCACGATAGACGCGCTGCGCGCGGCGGGGTCTACAGCGCAGATCGCAGTGGGCGGCGCCGTCCTCACCCCCGAATACGCAAAAGAAGTCGGCGCGGATTTTTACGGGAAAGACGCTCGTGAAACCGTCAAGATCGCGGAGAAAGTCATCCGCAAGCCTTAATGCCCCTCCTTTCGCGCCGAACGGCGCATTGACCTTTCGAACATAAAAAAATCTCGGTCATCCGAGATTTTTTTACAAAAGTTTTTCGTCTTATCCGCTTCGCTTCTGCTTTTTTACTCGAAGCGGATCATATTGATCCCGAGCATCTCGTCGCGCAAGCGCTCTGCCCTGCCTTTTGCTTTCTGCAAAAAGATCTCCGCCGTCAGGGAGATACGCCCTTCGAAAAGATGTCCGCCGACGATCCTGCCGCCCTCGCCCGCACAAGTGATATGCAGATGCAAATAGGGGGCGCCGTCCTTGGTCGTCAGATTCCCGACGAGAGCCGTGATCTCATGATTCCCCTCAAAACGGATGCGCTCATAATCCCCTGCCGCAAGGTCGAAAACGCCCACCTCGAAATCATCCGTCGCGCCGATGCCCGACACGGATGCCAAGGTCACCTTTTCCGCTTTCGCCACGGCAAGAAGACTCTCCGCAATGCGATCTCCCTTGTTAAGCCGCACGACGATCGTACCCTCAAAAACCCTGTACTCCATATGCCGCTCCTTTCCGCATGAACCCCTTCCCTCCGGAAGGGTTTATTTCATTATAACGCTTTTTGATTTAATCCCCACACTGTTTTACTGACTTTTTTGATTTTTTCTTTCAATGTTTTGGAGCATAACAAAGTAAATCAACATACTACAGAAATAAGTTGGACTATTATCTCAAAATTGTCTGCCAAATCAATAATCGAATCATTATAAAAGGATAAAAACAGTACGACCTCGGGGTCTTACCTTGGTTCGTATTATTCTTACTTGACACGCTTTATTGTTGAAATGCGCGGCTTATTGATCGTTT
>JAGCXI010000019.1 GCA_017961365.1 Clostridia bacterium | reverse complement strand
TACAAGCGGCTATTTAAAGCCATTTATACGCTTAATTTTCGATGGAGCGGAAGACGGGACTCGAACCCGCGACAGCTGCCTTGGCAAGGCAGTGCTCTACCACTGAGCCACTCCCGCATTTATTCTATTGGTGCCTTGGGGCGGAATTGAACCACCGACACGGGGATTTTCAGTCCCCTGCTCTACCTACTGAGCTACCAAGGCATAAATATGGCGATCCGAATGGGGCTCGAACCCATGACCTCCAGCGTGACAGGCTGGCGTTCTAACCAACTGAACTACCGGACCGCATTATCTCTGCAAAACTCTCTTGGTGGGCCTTCACGGACTCGAACCGCGGACCAATCGGTTATGAGCCGACCGCTCTAACCAACTGAGCTAAAGGCCCATACATTGTATGGTCGGGGTGAAGAGACTTGAACTCCCGGCCCCATGGTCCCAAACCACGTGCGCTACCAAACTGCGCCACACCCCGAAGATTTGCGACTTAATAATCATACAATAAGGGCGTTTTAATGTCAACATTTTTCAGGCATTTTTTCAATTATTTTTTCCATAAAATCAAATGCCTTATGAATGCGATCAATCTTGCGTAACTTTCACTTGAAAAGCGACGACGCCGCATTCATACTCCTCTTCATCGGAATAGATGGAATAGAGCGTTTCAAGGTACTCCATCATCGTTGCGCCGCGAAAACCGAGCGCCGTAGCGTCAAACGCCGAATAGACTTCGTCGAAAGAGGCGTACGTATGGATGGAGATGACTTCCGTCTTCAAGACTTGCAATCTCTGACTGTTTCTGACAAAATAAATGCTATCCCCGACGCGGATCTTTTTCCGCTTCTCGTCAAGGAGTCGGACTTCCACCGTCTTAATGCCGCATTTCAGAAGATCGAACTGGCGAGGATCAAGATGCATGACGTTCGTTTCTTTCTTTTTGATCTCGCGCTGCCAGTTCTTTTGCAAGGCAAAAGCGCGCTGTTTACGGCGATTCCGCAAGCGGACAAGCTCCTCACATCTCATCGAAGTGAAAGCGCCGCCTTGCACTCTCCCCGGAGTGATCCCGAGACGTTTTATCATCTCCGGATAATCCACGCCGAGCTTTTCCATGCAATGCTTCAAAAGATAAAGCGCCATTTCCGCGTCATCATCCGCTTGGTGGTGCGTAAACTGGCTTCTGCCGAGCTGCACCGCCACTTTATCGAGACCGATCCCGTTTTCCACGTCATAAACGGCGGAATAGATCATTTGCGTGCAGATAAATCGCATCTTAAAAGGTTTCACTCGCGCTCTTTTGCAAGCTTCGTTGAACATAAACATATCATTATTCGCGGAATGTGCCATAACGATGGTGTCCGGATCCTCAAGATACCCCGCGAGCTCATCGCGGACTTCGGCAAAAACGGGCTTATCGGCAAGATCTTCCTTTTTGATCTTAAAATCGATGGGTTTTCTGAGCTTCAGCGCGAAGCGACAGAGAGGATTGATCCAATAATTCTTTTTGAAAATGATATTGAAATTTTCATCCGCGAGCACCATACCCACGCTGAAAACGCTGCCTTTCACAAAACTATTGCAAGCTTCCAAATCAACGGATAAATACTTCATTTTATTCCACCGATGACATTATACCATTTTTTGTCGAAATAGAAAAGCGACTGAGCCTTTTTCTTGATAAATTTTGCGATACGCGCCGCCACGCGCGTTTTCGCGCCATCTTGACAGCAGGCGCCGTTTCGGCATATAATTTTATTCGGAAATGAGCTATGCCATCGTCTTATTGATCCTCATCTCCCTATATACCTTTTATATGGGGTATACGGACGGTTCGAACGCCGTCGCCACAACCGTCGCCACGCGCGCGATGAAGCCTCGCTTGGCGATCATTCTTGCCGCCTGCGTACAATTTCTGACCGTGCTCGCCTTATATTTCTTTTCCTCGGATCTCAGCGTCGCAGAAACGGTCGGCACGGGGCTTGTAGACCCCGCATCTTACGCCGAAATAACGGCAAAAGGCGCTTTCGTTTTTCTCTTCTCCGCCTTACTTTCTTCTATCATTTGGAGTCTTATTACGTATTTTTTAAAGCAACCGAACAGCACTTCGCACACGCTCCTCGGCGGGATCATCGGCGCGGGGATCGCCGCATTCGGCTTTTCTTCCATCCATTGGATGAACGTATTCCTTCGCATCATCTTGATGATCCTTCTGGCGCCCTTGATCTCGGTCGGTATCGCTTATCTCATCAATAAACTATTAAGAAAAGCCGCGCTCCACGCCCCGATGGGGACAGGGAAAGCCGTAACGATCCTTCAATGGATCAATACTTGCCTCATAGCGTCCGCCATCGCCGTAAACGACGTGCAAAAATCCATCGGCGTCTATCTTATGATCGTTTCTTTGGGGATCGCGGGGCTTCCTGCCACCCCGCCCCTATACATCGTGCTTTCTTTCGGCGCACTGCTCGGCTTCGGCATCCTTTTCGGAGGATATCACGTCATCGTCACCATCGGACAAAAACTCTTCAAGATCACGCCGCTGATGTCCCTTTCCTCGCAGATATCCACCAATATCATTATGTTTTCCTCTTCGGCGCTTGGGATCCCCATCAGTACGGGACAAGTGATCTCCTCTGGGATCGTCGGCATCGGGATATCCGAACGCGCGCGAGGAGTCAAATGGATCACCGTCAAAAAGATCGCGCTCGGCTGGGTGGTTACCATGCCCGCGACCGTACTTTTCGGCGCGATACTCTATCTGCTATTACACCTGATCATAGGAGGATGATTTATGAAAAAACGGATCGACTTTTTCAGCCTGCTCAACGAACAATGCATGCTCACCGTGCAAGCGATGGAGACTTTATGCGATTATGCGAAAGCTCCGCGCGAGGCGCTTTGCGAAGCCATCACGGACATCGAGCATCGTGCCGACGACATTCGGCGCACATTGATCGAGGGATTGAATCGGACTTATATCACCCCTATTGATCGCGAAGACCTCTTTCATCTATCGAGACAGCTTGACGAGATCCTCGATTACGCCAAAACTTCCGTGGATGAGATTATCCTTTTTAAGATCGAGCCAAATGAAGATATCGTCACCATCACCTCCGCTCTTCTTGAAATGGCGAAGCATATATATGAAGCCGTTCGGAATATCGAAAAAGTGCCGCAAATCGCAAAAGACGAGGCGATCCTCGTGAAAAAATACGAAAACAAGATCGATCTCTTGACCAAAAGCGCTTACGCTACCCTTTTCGACGGGTCGAATTTTAATACGATCTTCAAATATGCGGAGATCTATCGCCATTTAAATCATACGGCGGACGTCGCGGACAGCGCGATGGACTTTCTTCTCGATATCTTGGTGAAAATGTAAAAGAAAGAAAAGCCATAAAAAAGAGCCCGCAACGTTTTCCGAAGCGGGCTACTTTTATAATGATCAAATCAAGAATTATTTCTTATCCAGATAACCTTTCAAAAGATCACCGAAAACATTGTTGGAAACATTCTCGCTTGCGCCGTAATTCGCGACGATATCCTGCTCTTCCTTAGAGACTTCGTCCACGGGCGCTTTCTTGCCCTTACGCTCGGGAGCGGGACGACCGGTCGTGCGCACTCTCTTCTCCGCCGCGGGAGCATCCGCCCCTTCACCCTCCGCTGCCGCGGGAGCATTGACGTCCTTGATGGAGAGCGCCATGCGGTTATCCACAAAGCTGATGACCTTCGCTTCGACTTCGTCACCGACTTTCAAAACGTCCGCGGGGGAATTGATCTTCCTGTCGCAGATATTCGAAACGTGGACAAGACCGTCAACGCCCGGCTCGATGCTGACGAACGCGCCGAAATTCACGATGGTCTGGACTTTGCCCTTCACGATGGAACCGACGGGATATTTCTCCTGCGCGATCTCGTAAGGTCTCTTCTGGATGAGCTTATAAGACAAAGAAACTTTATAATTCTCGGCGTCGACCTTGATGATGACGAACTCATACTCTTTATTGAGCTCCAAGACCTCGTTGGGAGCTTTATCCTTCGTCCAGGAAAGCTCGCCCTTCGGCGCCAAGCAATCGAAACCGTAGACATTGACGAAGGCGCCGAACTCCGCGAATCTCTTCACGACGCCGGGCACGACGTTATTGACCTCAAATCTATCCTTATTCGCCTCGAAGATGGCTTTCTTCTCCTCTTCTTCGCGGGCTCTTTTCTCCTGCCATTCCTTCTCTGCCTTTTCGCGAGCCGCTTTCTTCTCCGCAATGAGGACTTCCTTATGAGAAGCGACGATCCTATGACGTCTGCCGCTCTCATTCTCTTCGCCATTCTTATCGGGGAGCTTCTTCACGAGGAGCTTCTTGCCTACATAGCTCTGAAGATCCGCGTCTTCCACTCTGTGAAGCTCGATATGGGAAGCGGGAATGAAGACGGTGTAAGAGCCTTTCTTTCCGAGAAGTCCGCCCTTCTCCACCGCTTTATCTATTTTCAGCTCGAAAACGCTGTCAAGTAACGCCTTATCCATCTCTTCGATCTCATCGAACTTACGCTTATCAAGGGCAATATAGTCCTTATTCGCGGTGTTGTTCGGCACAACGATCGCAGAGAACGTCATCCCGACGGGATAATCTTCCGGCTTGTACTCGCCGTCCGTTACTTTATCCGCAGCGATAAAGCCGTCTTTCTTTCCGAGGCCGGAAACATACACGCCCGTCTCGTCACTGCGTATCACCGTGACCTTAGCGCGCATACCTTCTCTGATCTCGAAACGAGTGGAAGCCATCACGTCGTCCATCGTCATGATCTTTGCGGGCTTCGCTTCTTTCGTTTCCGTCGCTGCTACTGCGGCAGAAGTATCTTCCGCCATTTCATTCTCCGTCGGACGGAGAGTCACATCGTTTTCACTGCTCATTCCTAATAATACCTCCATGATCAACTCTCTCGGAGTTGATGCTCCTGCTGTAACGCCAATCTTTTGTATTCCGGCGAGGTCTATCCCCCGAACTTCCTCCGCGCTTCCGATCAGACGCACCATGCCGCAATTCGACTTACAAATCTCGTATAACTTCGTTGTATTCGAACTCGACTGACTGCCGACCACCAGAACCGCGTCGCAGGCACGGGAAAGGGACTCTGCCTCTCGTTGTCGTTCTTTTGTAGTATAACAAATAGTATCGTTTATGACAAGCGATTTGATCTTCTTTTTCAAAGAATCTACTATTATATTCGATATTTTTTCGGAAAAAGTGGTCTGAAATACCACCACATAACGCTTTTTATCGTCAAAAACGAGGTTTTCCGCCTCTTCAAGGCTACTGACAACCATTCCCTCCGGACAATAGCCCTTCGTACCGATGACCTCCGGATGAGCGGGATCTCCGACGATGATCACGAAATCCCCCGCGGCGGAATGCTTTTTCACGATATCGTGGATGCGCCTGACGTGAGGACACGTGGCGTCTATGACCTCAAGCCCCGTAGCGAGGATCTTTTGACGGACGGCGGGCGAAACGCCGTGCGCTCGGATCACAATGCTTCCCTCGCCGCTGAGGTTATCCAGATCTTTTTCTTCGATGACACGACATCCTTTTTCTTTCAGACGTTCGATAACGCGCTCGTTATGGGCGATATTCCCAAGCAAATATACAGGGCGTTTTTCGGCGGAAAGCGCGAGCGTGAGGGCGTGCTCCACCCCTTTGCAAAGTCCGGCGTGCTCGGCAAGGATGACTTTCATTTCTTCCCCTTTTCGCGGCGCTCTTCCACGAGCCGATCGAGCTCATCTTGCAAAGCCTCCATCCGCGCCTGCAAGATCGCCGTTGCTTGCTCTTTCGCAGCGCGAACGTTCTCCCCGCAAAGATCGTCGAAATAGATGGGATCGCCGACAATGAGATAATTCCTCTTGCATTTCTCCCCTTTGTGATGAAACATCATCGGAATGATGGGGACTTGCGCTTTCAAGGCATAAAAGGCGGCGCCCGCCTTGAGGGCGCCCATATCGGAGCCGCCCGAGCGATTTCTCGTGCCTTCGGGGAAAATGAGGATCTGCTTGCCTGCTTTTAATCTGCGAAAAACTTCTTTATGCATCGAAAGCTCGGGGGTGTCTCGATTCACTTTGATCGCGCCTGCTTTTTTTAAAAACCAAGAGGAAAATTTCCCCTTGAAAAGCTCGGCTTTGGCAAGCACGTTCAGCTCTTTTTCACAAAAGTGATCTGCGACGACAAGAACGTCGGACGAGGCGAAATGATTACAACAAATCACGGCGCTGTCCGAGATAAACTTTTCCTTGCCGAAGACTGTCGTCGGATAAATGATGCGTAAAAAAGGGCGAGCGACGGCGCGAAGAAAGCGATACACTTATTTCTTCTCCTCGATGACGGCGAGGACTTTGGCGATGACTTCGTCGATCGTCATATCGCTCGTATCGATAAGGACGCTGTCTTCCGTGCAAACAAGCGGAGCGAAGGGTCTGTGGCTGTCATTATAATCTCTTTTTTTGATATCTTCGAGCAGAACGGCGAAATCCACGCTCTCCCCCTTCTCTTCCAGCTCTTTTTTCCTGCGCTCGGCGCGCACCTCCGGAGACGCCGTGATAAAAAACTTGTATTTCGCGTCCGGAAGGACGTAAGACGTGATATCCCGTCCGTCCAAAACGCAATCGTATTTCGCCGCGAGCGCGCGCTGCATTTCAACGAGCTTCAGGCGAACGGCCGGGATACGGGAAATATCCGAAGCCGCTTTGGACATGCGATGCTCACGGATCTCTTTCGAAACGTCATTTCCGTCCAAATAAACGTGCTGAACGCCGTCAATGTAACGAATATCAAGGTCAACGATAGGGAGAAAAGCCTTTACTCCTTCCTCATCTTCGACGTCCACGCCGAGAAGGATGCTCTTCAAGGCGACTGCGCGATACATCGCCCCCGTATCGAGGTACGTGATATTCATTTTTTTCGCGAGCATTTTCGCAATGGTGCTCTTTCCTGCTCCGGCAGGTCCGTCTATGGCGATATTGATCATGGCGATATCTCCTTCTTAATCTTATTTTATTCTAACACGACAGGCATTGTAAATCAACTCTTTGCGGCGCGCATTCCCGCCAAATACCCTGTGGAAAAAGCGATCTGCAAATTAAATCCGCCCGTCAAAGCGTCAACGTCCAAAAGCTCTCCCGCGAAATACAGTCCGGGAACAAGCTTGCTCTGCATATCTTTCGGATCGATCTCCGTAACGGATACGCCGCCCGAAGTCACGATCGCGCCGTTAAACGCCTCAAAACCGAGAACGGAAACGGGAAGCGCTTTCATCACGGAAACAAGTCTCAGGCGATCTTCTTTTGTCACGGAATGCGCGGGGATATCGGCAGCCACCTTCGCTTTCTCCAGATAAAACGAGATCAAAGATCTCGGCATAAGCTCCGGAAGAATGTTTTTCAGCGCTTTATTGGGCGCTGCTTGAAACTCTCGAAGCAAACGATCATTCAAAGTCTCCTTCGTAATGGCGGGCTTCAGATCAATGGCAAATGAAAGCTCGGAAAGCGGAATGCGGTTTACTTTCGAAGACATCGTGAGGACGATGGGTCCCGAAATGCCGCTATGCGTGAAAAGCATCTCGCCGAATTCTTCCGCAATGACGTTCTCCCCTTTTCGCGCCGAAAGCGTCACGTTCTTTAAGGTAAGTCCGGCAAGCTCGACGGGGATATCTCCGCGCAGTCCGACCAGCGCCGGACAAAGCTCCGTTACGGAATGTCCGAAGGCGCGGGCAAAGGAATAGCCGTCACCCGTGCTGCCCGTCGCTTGATAAGTAAAACCGCCCGTGCAGAGAATGACTTTATCGAAAGTATACCCCTCTTTTTCCGTTCGCAAAAAGAAAACGTCACCCTTTTTCTCAAGGGAGAGAACGCGCTCATTGAGCTTGATTTCAAGGGGATAGTAAGATAAAAGACGGCGAAGCGCGGACAAAATGTCGGAGGATTTATCGCTGACGGGAAAGACCCTGTCTCCACGCTCGGTTTTTAGTGGCGTCCCCGCACTTTCGATGCAAGCGATAAGCTCTTTCGGAGACAAAGCTTTATAAGCGGAAAAAAGGAAACGTCCGTTTCGAACGACATTCGACATATGTACCGCAGGGTCGGAATCATTCGTGACGTTGCATCGGCCTTTTCCCGAAATATAGACCTTTTTTCCGAGCTTCTCATTCCGCTCGAAAAGCGTGACTTCCGCGCCGTTTTCCGCGGCGGAATAAGCCGCCATGATCCCGGAAGCGCCTCCGCCTACGACCGCTATACGCATAAAGTCTCCCCTTTCAGCTCCTCATAGAGGGCGGAATCGGTGTCCTGAATGCGAACCGGGGTGACCGTAATGTACCCCTCTTTGATAAGCTCAACGTCCGATGAGGGCGAATTATCCATCGGAACAGGCTCTCCGAGCAAGAGATAGCCGCTCCCGTCCGCATTTTCACGCAGTTCGTAACGATCGCTGAACTTTCGGAGTCCGAGCGTGGCAAAACGCACGCCTTTGATCTCTTTCGGGTCGTTCGAGGGGAAATTTATGCTGTAGCAAACGGTGTTCGATCGTTTGAAAGAAAGGAGCTTCTCGAGGTTTTTCCGCAGGAATTCCGCAGGATAGGTGAAATCATCGGAATGTTCCCGCCCGATCGAAACAGCGAAAGAGGGAAAGCCGAGGATCGTGCCTTCAAGCGCGGCGTTCACCGTGGCGGAATACACGACGTCCGTGCCGAGATTATAGTCGTCATTGATCCCGCAGAGAATGATATCCGGCAAAGCGTCCTTCATCAAGACGTCGATCGCAAATTTTACGCAATCGCAAGGCGTACCCGTGAGCGAATATGAAGTCACGGGCAAACCGAGGTTATACGGCGCATAGGAAATGGTCTTATGAAAAGAAAGCGAATGACTGTAGCCGGACTTTTGCGTATGCGGCGCCACCACGGTGACGCTATGCTCGCGAGACAAAACTTCCGCAAGTTTATGCAGTCCGAGCCCTTGTATGCCGTCGTCATTCACGATCAATATTCTCATTTATAAAACCACTCCGCCTTTATTTCGCAAAAGATTTCAAATACGTGATCTCTTTTTCCGTCAGATAACGGCACGTGCCGCGCGTAAGTCCGCCGAGCGAGAGCTCCCCGATCTTTCTTCTGCATAAAAAGACAACGTTCTTCCCAATGGCTTCGAAGATCTTCCTGACTTCGCGATTTTTCCCTTCCGTGATGGTGATCTCAAGCTTCGTAAAGCTTTCGGAAGTCTCTTTAATCGAAACTTTCGCAGGGGCATAGCGCGTGCCATCCGTGCCTTTAACCCCTGCGCGGATCTTTTTAAGGTCGCCCTCTTCGATCTTTCCTTCGATCTTGACGAGATAAGTCTTGGGGACTTCGTAGCTCGGATGGGTCAGGACTTGCGCAAGCGCGCCGTCATTGGTCAAAAGGAGAAGACCTTCCGAGTCATAGTCGAGACGACCGACGGGGAAAAGCCCTTTTCCGTTAAATTGCTCTAGATAATCATAGATCGTCTTCCTGCCGAATTCGTCGGAAGACGTGGTGATACAGCCCTTCGGCTTATTAAACATTATGTACGTATAGCGGCGAACGGGCTTGATCTTCCTGCCGTCCACAAATACGACATCGTTTTCGACGTTGACGTCGAGACCGCATTCCGAGATCTTTTTACCGTTCACCGAGACTCTGCCCTGTTTGATGAGCTCATCGGCGTTTCGTCTCGATGCAACGCCGCTTTCCGCAATGTATTTATTGATACGCATAATCTTTCTCCGAGATAATAATATAATAAATATGCTTTTGAAATCAAGCGTTTTCCCTTCCAAGATTTATGATGAACGCTCAAAGCAACGATCGAAAAGGCGTTGTGTCTCTCCGTACGTGTCGTAGACGTTCAAGACCACGCATATCAACTCTCGCTGCCCTCTCTTTGCGGAAGAAACAAGACACCTGCCCGAATGCTTTGTATAACCGGTCTTCACTCCCGTCGCGTCGGGATAAAGGGTCAGCAATTTGTTTTTATTATAAAAGACGCCTTTTTCCTCCCCTGAGACGGTTTTCTTCATATAAGGATGAACTTTCGTCTTGCAGATCGCCGCAAAAACTGGACACTTTAAGGCATACGCGGTAATCAGCGCCATATCCCGCGCCGTGGAATAATGCGCGTCGTCGTGTAAGCCATGCGGATTTACGAAAGAACTGTTCGTCGCCCCTGCTTTTCGCGCCGTTTCATTCATTAACGCTGCGAAAGAAGAAATGTCGCCCGAAGTGAGGATCGCAAGCGCCGTAGCCGCGTCATTTCCGCTGCGCAGCATAAGACCGTATAAGAGATCGAGAATGCGCCATCTCTCCCCCTTGCGAAGATAAACGGATGAACCTTCCACCCCGATCGCCGCATCGGGCACTTCGACTTCCTCGAAAATATCGTTATGTTCGATCACGCAGATCGCCGTCAATATCTTGGTGGTGGATGCCATCTCCATCCTCGCGTCGGCATTTTCCGCATAAAGGAATTCCCCTGTTTCATTGTCCAAAACAACTTTCGCGCTGATGGAATTATAGGCAAAAGCGGAAGAAACAGGGAAAGCCGAAAAGAGGATCAGGGCAAAAAGCAAAATCAAGAAGACTTCTTTTTTGAAAAT
>JAGCXI010000018.1 GCA_017961365.1 Clostridia bacterium | reverse complement strand
GGAAGAAAAAATAGCCGAGATACGCGATAAAAAAATATATCAGAAACCGCAAGCAAAAATCCCAAGTCCAAGCAAAAGGGGTGTATTCCAATCGATAAAGGCGAAGGAAGATGCAGGGCGAAGGCTCGGGCGAAACCTTTACGCCGACATAAACGCCGAGAGCCAAGCCGGCAAACGCAAAAAGAAAGACGAAAAAGAGCGTTTGGGCATTCTCTTTAACGCTCCGAAAAAGATCCTTTTGCATAAAATAAGCCCCACAGCGCATACAGGAATATATTCCTGCGGCGCCGCACTTATGACGCGCGCCGATGAGCTCGAGCGCGAAGTTAGGCGGCGTTTCTCAGCATCCAATCAACGTAAAGCCCATAGCCAAGCGTGCTGTCATTCAAAAGAACGTGTGTCACCGCGCCGATCAAACGGTCGTTTTGCACGATGGGACTACCGCTCATTCCCTGCAAAATGCCACCTGTCGCAGCGAGGAGGGTTTCATCCGTGACTTTGATCAGCATACTTTTCTCTGCGGGCGCATTTTGCGATTGCGCTTTCACGATCTCGATCTCGTATTTTTTCGGCGAATCGCCGTCTATGGTGGAAAAAATATAGGCTTTTCCGAGCTTTACCTCGGATTTTGAGCCGAGAGGAATGGGGATAAGGGAGTTTTTCATCCCTTCTTCCGCAATGCCGTATACCCCGTATTCATTGCAACGAACGATTTTGCCGATGGGACGCGTCCGATCACTGAAACGCCCGACAAGCTCGCCCGCCGCGCCTTTACTCGGCTTGCGGAAGCCCGTAATGACGCAATGATAGACCGAACCTTGATCCGTTTTGAAGATTTTGCCCGTATCCGCGTCCAGAATACCATGTCCCAAAGCGCCGAAATGTCCGTCCGAAAGGACAAAAGTCAAAGTTCCGATCCCGTTGATCCCGTTTTTTACGGTGATCCCGAGTTTTTTCAGTCCTGTCAAACTATCGGTGACGGGAGTGAGCGTGACAATACGGTCACTTTCACCCCTTTTTATGCTCAGCGTGACTGATCCAACGGAAGACTGTAACTTTGTCGCAAAGTCTTTTACATCTTCGATCTCTTCCCCGTTTATCGCCGTGATCACGTCATTTGTCGATATCTCGATACCGCGAGCGGGACAAACCGCCCCCTCATCGGTGATGACATCAACGATGCCCGTGACGATCAGCCCTTTTTCCGCAAGTCCGATCCCGATCGGCGTTCCGCCGAGATAGGCGATCTCGGACTCCGCTTGCGCAAATACGCCCGAGAAGGAAAAAAGCAGAAGAGAAAAAGCAAGGATACATATAGTCAGTCTGCGCCGATTTTTCATTTCGTCACCTCGCATTTATCTTTTGCAAAGAGAAGAGATTTATCGCAAAAAAAGGAAAAATCGTGTCTTGGAAAATACTTCAAAAGAAACGATTTAGGCGATTAAATTATTCTTATTTAGGGCAAATTGTGAAATAATATTATAAAAATTCTTCTATTTTATAATAATTTCGGCGCAAAAACTATCCCTTTAAAGAGAGCGCACGCGCTCTAAGCTCTTTCGCGTGAAGGGTACCGTACTCACCTACGCCTGCGGAAAGACGCTCGATCTCCCCGATCACACCGTCTTCATCCAGACGCAAAATCGTGGTGAACGTTTTATTCTCGATCGTCTTTTTCTCGATAAGATAATGATCGTCGCTCATGGCAGCCACCTGCGGCAAATGTGTGATCACAAGGACTTGGCGCGTGCTAGAAACCAACATCAATTTTTCCGCAACTACCTCGCCTATCTTTCCGCTGATCCCCGTATCAATCTCATCGAAGACAAGCGTGGATATGCCGTCCAGCCTCGCCGTGATCACTTTCAATGCAAGCATAAAACGAGACATTTCGCCACCCGAAATGATCTTTGAAAGACTTCTCAAGGGCTCACCCGGATTCGGAGAAATCAAGAATTCGACCGCATCAAAGCCATCCGCTCCGAGATATTCCTCGCCGGAGACAAAGGAGAGGTCGAACTTACTCCCCTTCATTCCAAGCTCAGAAAGCTCCTTTTCTATCTCTTGGCGAAGATTTTGCGCGCACTTTTTCCTGGAAGCGGAAAGCGACGCTGCGCGGCGAAGCAATTCGGAATACACCTCATCTTTCCTCATTTCAAGCGCCGCAATATCCTCGGAAGCATTCACCAAACGGTCATATTCCTCCCGAAAAGCGTCTAAACTCTCCAAAACGGCGCTTTCGCTGCCGCCGTACTTCCTTTTTAAGGAACGAATAAGGTCCACGCGTTTTTCCACGCGATCCGCCGAGGCTCCGTCGAAGTCAAAACCGTCGATATAAGACTCCAGATCTCCTATAATATCCTTTATCTCGGTATAGGAAGCGTCCAAACGCTCATACTCGTTTTCCAGATCCTTGTCATAAGAAGAAGCCTGCCGAAGCGCGGTCATCGCCGAAGAAAGCGCAGAAAGCACGCTGTAAGCGTCATCTCCGTCCATAACGGACTTTGCGGTATGTACTGCGTTCAAGATCTTTTCCGCATTGCGGAAGCGGTCACGCGCCGCAAGAAGCTTCTCCTCCTCGCCTTCCTGTAACTCCGCAGCGGAGATCTCCTCGATTTGATATTTCAATACGTCGAGACGACGAATGCGTTCGGACTCATCCCCATATTGGGAAAGCTCTTTTAAAATCCCCTTATATTCATGATAAAGGGTGGCAACTTGCGCTTTTAAAGGCGAAATCGATTCCTCGCCGTATTTATCGAGAAGCTGAATATGCGTGGAAACAGCAAGCAATGATTGATGTTCATGCTGCCCGAGAATATCGACGAGCAAACTCGCCACCTCGCGAAGCATCGAAAGCGTCGCCATCCTGCCGTTCATGCGGATGTCGCTACGCGCCTCGGACATCGTGCGATAAATGATAAGAAGCCCGTCTTCCGCTTCGATCCCCATATCCGAAAGAACTTTCGCCGCTTGCGGCGCGTCGGAAAGATCAAAAACAGCTTCAACGGACGCCGTATCTTGCCCATGACGGATCAAAGACTTATCCGCCCTTGCGCCGAGCGCAAATCCGAGCGAATCGATGATGACGGACTTACCCGCGCCGGTTTCACCGCTGAGAACATTCAGCTTCTCACCGAAAACGAGGGTGCAGTCGTCGATCAAGGCAATGTTTTTAACGCGGAGGCTTCTCAGCATAATCAGTCAAGATAAGACTTAAACTTATCCGCAATGGCTTGCGCTTTATCCGGCTCTGTGGCGACAAAGATGCAATCATCGCCCGCAACGGAGCCCAAAATGCCGTCCAGATCGAAATTATCGATGATGGCGCAAACCGCATTTGCACTGCCGGCAAGCGTCTTGATGATGATAAGATTCAGGCTGACGGTAACGGAATGTACGGTCTGCTTGAACATCAAAGCGATCTTATCATCGCCGTTTGCCGAGACGGACACCGACTGGACATAGCGGAAAACGCCGTTTTCTTTGATCTTTTTCAAACGAAGCTCGTTAATGTCGCGAGAAACAGTCGCCTGCGTGACATTAAAACCTTCCGCATTCAAAAGCTCGACAAGCTGATCTTGTCTGCCGACATTATACTTCCTGATGAGCTCCAACTCGCGGAGCCTACGCGTATCACAAGACATAATCAATCACCTTTCGTAAACTTATTTAACATCGTTTTATAAAAACTGCGTTTATGGATCCGAACGAAGGTCGCGCAGGCATCCTTGATGGAAACGGTCAGGAAGCATTCTTTCTCCTGACTGCGCACTTTGACGCCATCCACGACCACGATGCATTTCCCGACGCTCTTCGCCGCAAGACGAATGGTCTCTTTGTCCGAAAGAACGATTGGGCGAGAATGCAAGCTATGCGGACAAATGGGGGTCACTATATACGCCGGGACTCGCGGGCTCAAAACCGGTCCTCCCGCAGAAAGCGAATACGCCGTCGACCCCGTCGGAGTCGCCACAATGACGCCGTCTGCACGATAACGATCGAGAGAGCCTTCGTCCGTCGAGACCTCGATATCCATAAGGTTGATGGAATCGGCGCGACCAAGCACCACTTCATTGAGTGCAAAAAAGCTCTCATCCTCGCAATCGACGCGGAGAAGCTTTCTTTTATCCGCGATGAAATCTCCGGAAAGGAGCTTGTCCACGTACTCGGAGACTGAGCTCCCGGCCTCGGCAAGAAAGCCCATATGACCGCAATTTATTCCCAAAACGGGAATGGTGACGGAAGAAGCGCGAATAAATTTCAAGATCGTCCCGTCTCCGCCGAAAACGACGGCAAAAGAGGTGTCGGGCAAGATCGTCCCCGCGTAATAATAGGAAGAATGCCCGCGACGCTCCACCTCTGCGATGAAGTCTTTCGCAAGCTCCTTTGCCTTTCTTTTGGTCTTATTGATCACAATACAAAATTTCATACTGAAATTATAATACAAAATATTCATTATTTACAATGAATTTATGCAAAAAACAAGAAAAATAAAAATTTTCGGATCGATTATTTTGAAAATAAAAGCGTTTTTTCCTTATTCTTATCCGCAAAATAATCGGGCACGTCGCAAGCGCCGAGGAAGGAAAATCCGCAACCCTCCGCAGCCTTCACAAGATCGGAAAATGCGGCGTCGATCGCCTTTTGATCGCGAACTACTCCGCTTTTCGGAAGATACTTCTTCCCCACTTCATACTGCGGCTTGAAAAGCACCACAACTTTTCCCCCGTCCGTCAAAAGATCGTAAAACAAGGGAAAAAGCGAACGCAAGGAGATAAAACTGAGATCCACCGAAATGAAATCAAAGCGTTTTGTCGGGAAAATCATGGCTGCATCTTTGACATTTGCTCCGTCATGCATCAAGACGCGGGCATCTTCGCGGAGCGCCGAATCAAAAGCCAGCGTCAGATCCAAGGCGTCCACGGTTTCCGCGCCATAAGAAAGCATACAATGGGTAAAGCCTCCGTTCGCGGCGCCGAGATCAAGACAAACAGTCCCATGCAAATCGAGCGAAAAATGCGCCAAAGCGTTTTCGAGCTTTACTCCGCCAAGGGAGGCATATTTGACGACGTCGCGGATCAAGACTTTGTCTTGCAGTGAGACTTCCGCGCCCGCCTTCAAGACGACGCGTCCATTGACCGTCACGCCGCCCATTTTGATGATATTCGCGGCGCGCGTGCGCGTGCAATTCCGCGCTTCCGATACAAAAAGATCAAGTCTCATCCTTCGCGATCCTTTCCGCCACGCTTTCGGGATCAAGCCCATACGCCCGATGCAGATCGTAAATGCTTCCGAAAGTCACGTAGGTATTCGGCAAAGTGATGGGTGAAACGGCATATCCCGCTGAAAGAAGATGCTCGGAAAGGGAGCCTGAAAAGACGACGTCCTCCAAGACGAAAAGTTT
>JAGCXI010000017.1 GCA_017961365.1 Clostridia bacterium | reverse complement strand
GGCGAAAGCTCTCTGCCCGATCGAGGCAAGGGAGGTGCTCGGCGGCGCGGAGCATAAATTGTCGCGCGTTTTCCTCGGAAGGTTTATCGCGTGGCTCTTTCGGATCGAGCATATCGCGATGCGCGTAAATGGCAGATTTTTCAAGGTGAAAGCCGAGAAATGTGTCCTTTGCCGTAAGTGCGAAAGGGATTGCCCCGCGAAGAATATCCGCATCGATGCGGAAGGGAAATTCCATTTCGGGAAAAACTGTCTTATGTGTACGCGCTGTTCTTTCCGCTGTCCGACGGACGCTTTCAAGATCGGCATTTTGAATGCCTGGCGCGTCAACGGGAATTATCCGCTTGACCTTCCGACGGATGAAAGCGTAGCGGAGCCGAGACATCGTCACGGCTGGTATTGCAAGAAAGCCTACGCCCGCTATTATGCCGAAAGTCAAAAGAAAATAGCAGAGCACTCGCAAGAGGAATGACCTCTTGCTTTTTCCTTTTTAAAAGACGTGTTCCCAATGAAAAGCGAGAATGTGAGGCGTATTGTCGCACATTTCGATGATGATCGCCGCCGTCGCCGTGGCGGATTTATCATCTTCCGCTTGGATGTAGCCGATGAGCTCCGCGATGCGTAAAACCATCTCTTTGGTCTCGTTATGCGGCGTCACCGCTTCGAGAAAGCTGCGGCTCGCCAGCCATTCCTCTTTGAGTGCTTCCGCGGCGGGCAGGGCGGAGGCGACGTCCTCTTCCACGGCGGCTTTCACGCCCTCGGCGTCGGCTTTCATCTTGTCGTAAAGTCGCACGACGTAGATCTGTTCGAATACTCCCATCGCCACGATGAGGAGCAGGACGGATATCGCGAAAATGAGGCGTCTCATAAGGTTTCCCCCACGACGGCTTCTCCCACATAGGGCTGAAGATAGATCTGTCGATTTCTATCCACAGTGAAGAGCAGGACGTCTTTGCGCCGAAGCGATCGTTTCTCGAGCAAATCGTCCACCTCCTTCTCCGTCACCCCCGTCAAAAGAAGATTTTCCGAAAAAAGGCTCCCCTCGCAAATGATGGGATAAGGGATCTCGCTCGCCTCCACGTCCACCTGCATGTCTTGCGGCGTCACGGGGGCGAAAGCGCTCTTCGGCAGGACGCTGAGCGTTCCGTTCGTCTCCATAATGGCGTACGCCACCTCGCCGGGATAGAAATAACCCGCCGCGCGCAGGGCGTGCAGGAGATCGGTGATATTCATGTCCAGCTTGTCGAGGAGGCGGTGGTCGATCCCCTTTGGGGAGATCACGACGACGGGGACGCCATTCAAAAAGCGATTGAATTTATGATTTTTGCTCGCGAGTTTCGTGATGGCGATATGCAAGATGAACATCGTAAACATCGGGATGATGCCGTAGGTGAGTGGGATGGAGGTGTCCGACATCGGGATGCAGGCGAGCTCCGCCACGATGAGCGTGATGACGAATTCGAAAGGCTGGAGCTCGGAGAGCTGTCTTTTCCCCATCAGCCGCATGATGAAAAGCAGAAAAATATAGGTGATGATCGAGCGAAAGAAGACCGTAAGCATAAAAACAGTTTGCGCGAAAGCGGGGAAAATATGCTTGGGAGATCCTTTCGGGATCCCGCCTGTGAGACCTCTCGAAAGTCAAAACGAACAAAGCGCTTTTGAACGGCTCGAAAAAGGTCGAACTGTAAATGATGTATTGCAAGAAAACGTCGTATCTAAAAAATCCCGATATAGCCGTCGATATCAAGAATTTCGAGCGAAAAACCCTTTCGAAAATCCGCCTTTTGCGGGCAGAGGAACGGGGGATCCGAGAGCGAAAATGAGAGCCGAAAATCCCCTGTTTTTCGGAGAAAATGCCGTTTCCGTCTCTGAATTCGTCTTGATTCGACCCTTGAAAATATTCTATTTACATATTTTGAAATGACGCCGAATATTTGGCACGAAGGCATTGACTTTTCCCCGAAATGTGTTATATTGTGTATGTGAACATATGTTCGTATTACTCAAACCAAAAAAACAGTTCGGAGGGTTGAATGGAAGATAAATTTTTGGTGACGAAGGCGCTGCTCGAATGCTATCCCTATATCGAGGATATGCATGACGCGCTGAGCCGTTCCGCAGAGAAATGCGCTGCGGATGGATTTTACGCGATCTTTGCGTCCGAGCAGATGCGCCTATATGAACAAATAATGAAATATAATAATCGAAAAACAGGATTATATAATATGAAATACTTGACGGAGGAGGGTGTGGGCGGAAGCGCCCTGACCGCGATATTGCGAGAGCGATATCTTAAAGAGAAAAGTGCGGCGACTCTCTCCGCAGAGAATGGGATTCCTTTGCGCACGGTGTATCGTCGACTGGAGGCGGGACACGCCGCATTCACGAGTCGGCTCGAGGAGATGGGCTTCGATAAAAAGCGATTGTTGAAAGAATTCGGGAATGAGCCGCTCTTTCTCTCGATGCTGAAGCGTGTGATCGATGAGGAAGATGAAAAAGAGCGCATTCGCGACGCGCTCTTAAAGGTGAATGTAGAAGCCTTCGGCGGACTCAGTCGTCATAATCATCGTCGTAGTCGTCCTCATCGGGATAGCGGCGACGATCGCGTCTCGGCGTAGCGCTTTTGCGCTTGCGGGGACGGAAAAGGAGCGCGAAGATGATGAGCAGGGGGACGATCATCCCGATGATGAGCAGGAGGCGCACGACGTCGAAGGATTTCGAAGCGTTCTCGCCATCCTCCGATCCCTCCTGCGTTTCGGTGGGAAGAGAAGCGTCCGCAGCGACGCTGTTCGGATGCACGGGGGTGAAAGAGCTCTCCAAAAGATCGAGATCATTGGTCAGGGAACAATGGAGGTAATACAGCTCGTTTGCGTAAAGCACGGCGAACCAGACGGCGCTGCCGTAAGAGCCTTTGTCACCGTTGATCTTTCCGAGATAAGTGAGGGAAAGCCCGTTTGCGGCGATCCCCGTATCGGCGGAGAAAGAAGGGGAGGTATAGAGGCAGGTATTGACGTGCGCCGTGATGCTCTGTGAAGTAAAATACGGATTTTGCACGTCGGAGACAGGCTCGCTTCCCACGTCCGCGATCTTGACGAGCCCGCGCACCCCGTTATACTCCACGACGTGATATTCCGTCGTGTAATTCAAGGTGACAACTTTCACGTAATAGGTTTTTGGAATGGTGAAAAGAGCCGCCGGTACGAGCTTATCGGCGTAAAGGGAGACGTCGTCTTTTCCCACTTTGAGGTATTGCTCGGTATCCGCGTGAGCGGTGAAGGGGAGCGCGGAAAGGGACGTCAGCGCGATGACGATCGCCAAAATGAAAAGAAAAGTACGTTTCATAGTGATATTATACACGATATTACGGCATGCGACGTACTTTTTTCCGAAAAAAGGTGACGATATATGGAGAAAAAAGGAAAGCTCGAGGCGCTCATCAAGCGTATCGGGGAGATCGAGAAAGTGCAGGCATTTCGCGCCGAGCACGATAAACTCGGCAAATACAATCGGGAAAAAGTCCATGAAAAGCAGATGGCGTTCCACCGCTGTCAGAAACGGAATCGCTGGGTCTTTGGCGGAAATCGAAGCGGAAAGACGGAGTGCGGCGCCGTGGAGGCGGTGTGGTGGGCGCGCGGCATCCATCCTTATCGCAAGAATAGGAAGGACGTTTGCGGATGGGTGGTCTCGCCTACGTATGAGGTCCAGCGCGAGGTCTCGCAGAGCAAGATCCTCTCCTATCTCCGTCCCGATCAGATCGTGGACGTGACGATGCAGTCGGGGCGAAAGAGCAGTCCGGAAGGGGGCGTGATTGATTATATCACGGTCAAGAATGCCTTGGGCGGCGTCTCCCGCATCGGGTTTAAAAGCGCGGATCAAGGCAGGGAGAGATTTCAAGGCGCGTCTCTTGACTTCGTCTGGTTCGACGAGGAGCCGCCGCGGGACGTTTATGAGGAATGTCTGATGCGCGTGATGGATCGCCGCGGCGAGATCTGGGGGACGATGACCCCTTTGAAAGGGCGCACTTTCGTCTATGACGAGATCTATCTGAATAAGCGGCAGAATCCCGAGATCTGGACCATCACGATGGAATGGGCGGACAATCCTTATCTCGATAAAGAGGAGATCGAACTCTTGACCAATGCCTTCGACGCGGAGAGCGTGGAGAGCAGGCGATACGGCAAGTTCTCGGACGAAGGCGGGCTGGTCTATCCGGAATTCGAGGAGAGCGTCCACGTCGTGGATCCTTTCGAGGTGCCGCGCGATTGGTATGACGTCATCTCCGTCGACCCCGGACTGCATAATCCGCTTTCGGCGCATTTTTACGCCGTGGATTACGACGGAAATATCTATGTCATCGCCGAACATTACGAGCGATAGAAGGATATCGACCATCACGCTCGTCGCATTCAAGAGATCGCGGACGAACTCGGCTGGCATAGGGACGCCAAGGGGCGGCTTCGTTGCCTCATCGACTCGGCGGCGAATCAAAGGACCCTTGCCTCCGTCAAGTCCGTCGCGGATCTTTTCTATGAGAAAGATATCCTCTGCGATACGAACGTGAATAAGGATCTTTGGGCGGGGATCGCGGCGGTGAAAGACAGACTGAAAGGGCGTCCGCCCCGCCTCGTGATCTTTCGAAACTGTGTCCATATGATCCGCGAAATAAAGGGATATCGTTGGGGGAATGGAGACGCGCCCGTCAAGGAAGACGATCATGCGATGGATGAGCTGCGTTATTACGTGATGAGCAAGCCGCAGCCCCGCCGTCCGACGAAAGGAGAGGAGACCGTGCAAGAGAGATATAAGAATAAGCTCATACGAATGAGAAGAAATATGTGAGAAAAGAGTCTTCGCAAGAGGACTTTTTTCTTGCCGAGGAGGGCGTATGGACGATAAATTACTGCATTCCCTATATAAAAAGGCGGTGGGCTACACCGTGACGGAAAAAACGTTGGAGTATTCGCCGGAGGGCGACGTGGTGAAAAAGAAGGTCACGAGCAAGCATTATCCGCCCGATATCGCCGCGCTGAAAGCGTATCTCGAGCTCGCGGAGGGAGCCTCCCTCGAATGTATGAGCGACGAAGAGCTGGCGCGTGAAAAAACAAGACTCTTGAAAGTATTGGAGGAAATGGAAAATGGAATTGATGAAACTCAGCGTGAAAGCCCGATGTGACATGGGACTTTGCAAGAACCTTGCCGCATACAGCATCGCTTCGGGCGGACAGAAAGCGCATCTCCCTTGGAGACGCGAGGCGGGCGGGACGTATATCTGCCAAGACTGTTTGGAGAAGCTCTATGCCGCGATCGGCACGGTGCTGATCCCCAAGAGCCCGGATAACGTCATTCAAAAAGCCGTGAAAAGGAGAGAGGAAAATGAAATCGGATAAGAGAGAAAAAGACGCATTGGCGGCGGCGCTTCGGGCGGATTACGAGAAGCGCCGCGAGGAGAGACGAAGCCTCGAGATGCAATGGAGACTGAATCTGAATTACGTCATGGGAAATCAATATTGCGAGATCGGGCAGAACGGGAATATCGAGGATTACGGGAAGCAATATTTCTGGCAACAGCGCGAAGTGTATAATCACACGGCGACCGTCCTTGAGACCCGTATCGCGAAGATCGCTTCCGTCAAGCTCGGGATGTCCGTCCGACCGATGACCTCGGACGAATCGGACAGAGCCGCCGCGCTCTTTTCGGGGAAGATCCTCGAGTCGGTCTTTAATGAAAGAGATCTGCGGAAGCTCGTTTCGGAGGCCTGTATGTGGAGCGAAGTCACAGGCACGGCGATTTATAAGATCACGTGGGATCCCCGTAAGGGAAAGAAGATCGCCCATACGGATAAAGGGGACGTCTTCGACGGAGACGTCTCCATCGAAGTGGTCTCTCCCTTCGACATTTATCCCGACAGCGTGACGAATATGCAGGTGGAAGACTGCCGCAGCATCATTCACGCAAAGGCATATCCCGTGGAAGAGATCAAGGACATCTGGGGCGTGACCGTGCCGAAGGAGGAGATCACCGGATTTGCGGTTACTGGCGGCAGGACGCTCGGCGGGCTCGGCTATACGGGATACGTGCAGGGAATGGCGAATGCTTGCTTGGATCATCACGCGATGGTCATCGAGCGTTACGAACTCCCGAGCGCGGATCATCCCGAGGGCAGGCTCGTCATCGCGGCGGGGGATACCGTCGTCTATGACGATAAGCTGCCTTACCTCAATCAAGAGGACGGACAGCGCGGCTATCCTTTCGCCAAGCAGACGGCGATCATCGCTCCCGGGAGCTTTTTCGGGACCTCCATCGTGGAGAGGATGATCCCCATTCAGCGGGCGTTCAATGCCGTGAAAAATCGCAAGCACGAATATCTGAATCGCATGACGATGGGCGTGCTTGCCGTGGAGGATGGCAGCCTCGACGTCGAGAATCTCGAAGAGGAAGGACTCTCGCCGGGCAAGGTGCTCATCGTGCGTCAAGGGGGCAGGATGCCGCAGATGCTCGAGATCGGGAGCGTCCCGACGGAGCTCGTCCGCGAAGAGGAGCGGCTTCTCGACGAATTCACCATCATCAGCGGCGTGAGTGACCTTATGAAATATTCGCAGGCGCCCTCCTCGAATACGAGCGCTGCGGCGATCTCCCTTTTGATGGAGCAGGATGAATCCCGCCTCACCATCACGGCGGGCGAAGTGCGGTCCGCGATCAAAGAAGTGGCGAAGCAGGTCTTGCGCCTTTATAAGCAGTTCGCCGTCCGCGCGAGGATGAAGCGCATCGCGGGGGAGAATGGAGAGATCGAGCTTCGTTATTTCGATCGCAACGACATCAGCAGCGACGACGTGGTCTTCGACGCGACGAGCGATATCTTGGAGACGATGTCCACGAAGCGGAATATGGTCTTTAAGCTTCTCGAACTCGGCATCCTCGGCGACGAAAACGGAAAGCTCAGCGCGGCGAATAAGCAGAAGGTCTTGGAGATGCTCGGCTTCGGAAATTGGGAGAACGCGCGAGACCTCGACGAGCTCCATCTCAAGCGGGCGAAGGAAGAGAATGAAGCCGTGAGAGAGGGAGAGATCGAATGCGAAGAGGTGGATGACGACGCGCTGCATTTGCAGGAACATATCAAGGCGATCATCGGGCGGGAAGACCCTCTCGAGCCCGCCGCGAAAGAAAGATTGCTTGCGCATATCCGTATGCACAAGCGCAGGAAGGCTCTCATCGAGAGTTTGGAGAAAAATGCGTAAGCAAGAAAAGGAGGATATTATGCAGGAAAATATGGAACAAACGGCTATTTTGCCCGAAGAAATCCCCGCGGCAAGCGAGGCTGAGGATAACGAAAGCACCGTCTCCGTAGGCAAATTCGCGAATAGCGATGAGCTGCTCAAGGCGTACAACCGATTGCAGTCGGAATTCACGAGAAAGTGTCAGCAGTTGAAGGAAGCGGAAGCGAGGCGTGAGACACCCCCGTCGGAAGACGGTGAGGCAGGATCAACTCCTCTGTATGCGAAAGAAGAATGGGAAGATAAAGTGGCTGCCTTCGTCGAAAAATACCCGATCGCAAAAGAATACGCCGCTGAGATCAGCTCGATCCTGAAGGACGATCCCGAGCTGGCGAAAGAAGATCGCTGTCTCGACATCGCGCTCGGAAAAGCGGTCGCGAAAAGCTATAAAACCCCTGAAAGCATAATAGAGGACGGAGATTTCCTCGAAAGATACGTATTTCCGAATGACAAGATTCGCGATAGAGTCATCTCGGACTATCTCAGAGAATTGTCTCCGCTCATCGGCGCTCCGAAGACGTTGCCGCATGGCGGGAGCGCCGCGATCATACCCCCGACTCGGGCGAGAAGCATCGAGGAGGCGGGAGCTATGGCGGTAAAAATGATAAAAGACAGGAGGATATAAAATGGTTACATTATCGACTGCGGAAAACGCATTGAAGACCCTTTATCTCGGCGTGGTGGCGGATCAGCTGTATACCGGCGTGAACCCCCTCTTCGCAAAGATCAAGCAGACGAGCGCCGACGTTTGGG
>JAGCXI010000016.1 GCA_017961365.1 Clostridia bacterium | reverse complement strand
TGCAAAAGACTTTTTCGGTATCAAATTCAATAGACCAAACTAACCAAAAACCAGGTGCGAAAACAATGTACTTTTTTTCTTCACATTGTCGTCAATCCGCCCAATAATCCAACAGCTAGACTGCAATAAAGTATTAGAGCCAATGCGTCTACGATCGTAGTTATAAAAGGGCTTGCCACCACCGCAGGGTCTAACTTCATTTTTTTTGCAAGCATCGGCAATATGCATCCAACCAATTTGGCAATGATCACCGTACACATTAACGCGAGAGAAACGACTACGCAAGTAAAAACGGTGTAGTCTTTATACCCGAAAAGCAGATTATCTATCAGCATCAATTTGGCAAAGCAGGCTATACTTAGCGATATACCGAGCAAAAACGAGGCACGCATTTCTTTCCACACTACGCGCAAAAGGTCTTTTGTATTTAATTCGCCGAGCGCCAATGCACGGATCACGGTCACTGACGCTTGTGAGCCCGCATTGCCGCCCGTATCCATGATCATAGGCACGCAAGCAAACAAAACGGAACTGATCAATGCTAACTTGTGTTCGAACTTGTTAAGGATCAAGCCTGTAAACGTTGCGGAGATCATCAATACCAATAGCCACGGAATGCGGTTGCGCCATATTGCCCAAACGCCTGTTTTAAGATAGGGCTTGGTGCTGGGAGCAACGGCCGCCATCTTTGAGATGTCTTCGGTGGTTTCCTCTTTCAAAACGTCAATTGCGTCATCTATCGTTACAATACCGACCAAACGCATTTCATCGTCGACGACGGGGATGGCGAGAAAGCCGTATTCCGTCAGCATACGAGCCACTGCTTCACGATCTTCCGTTGTATGCGCATAAACGATGTTTGATTCCATTATCTCGCCAATAATATCGGTCTTTTGCGCAAGGAGCAGATCTTTCGCGGTAACGATACCAATCAGCCGTTTGTGTTCATCGACGACATAGCATGTATATATGGTTTCTTTATCTATGGCGGTCGTTCGTATTTTCTCATAAGCGTCGTCCACTGTCATCGTCGGAGCCAAAGAGACGAATTCCACCGTCATAATACTGCCCGCACTGTCTTTGGGATAGTTTAATATCTCATTAACATAAGCACGAGTGGTTTCATCGCTCTGCGCAAGCATCCTTTTTACGACGTTTGCCGGCATTTCTTCGAGGATGTCCACCATATCGTCCACGAACAATTCTTCCATAACGGCACGCAGTTCGACGTTGTTTAAGCGCGAGATCAAGGCTTGTTGCTGTTGCGTGTCCAATTCAACGAAGGTTTCCGCCGCTAAGTCTTTGGGGAGAAGGCGAAACAACAGAGGGATCTCCTGTACTTCCAAACAGTTGAAGACGTCTGCGATATCGACCGCGTTCATTTCTCGGAGCAATGGCTTTAACGTAAGGAAGCTTCGTGTGCGTAAAAGAGTGGCGATATCGTCGCTTTCTGCGATACGCAAAGCTGTGTTTGTGGGTAGATCTTCGATCAAGTCGGCTGTTTGGTCGGGGGAAACTTCGTCCATCACTTCGCCCAATTCCTTGTCGCGCAACCCCTCAATGAGTTGTTTTTGTTTTTCCGCATCCAATAGCACCAACACGTCGGCCAAAACACCGCTGTCAAGCTCTTTGCATACACTCAAAAGTTGATCTTGCGGTAATTCGGACAAGACAAAAGCGATCTGTTTGGGCGTTTTCCGCTCCAACAAAATCGCTACCGACACATAATCGCCGGTGCTCAAATTATCAAATAAAAGCTTTTCCATTTGAAAATGGAGTCAAAAGAGAGAAATCAAGCAAGGTACCAAGCCATGCTACTTCGCCCGATATTGTCTCCGTCACATAAGTGAACGTCCATGACTCGTACCTCCTTTTTAAGATGATTTCATTGTAATGTACTTGCTTTTGGTTGTCAAATACAAATTTGCAATAAATTGAAATCCAAACAGGATACGCTATAAACCCATTCAAAGGATCCAAAAGTTCTTGCATTCTTGGACAGTGCCCACCACAGGCAGTCTAAAGCGAATATTTCGCCGATGACTGCCTTCTTTTTTTCGGAAAAATCCATCCGTTTTTACTTCTTAATGGGGTTCGAGCAAATAGAGTTTGTCATATGCACCAGATTGGGGGACACGAATTCAAAAGCACAAAATATGCCCTCCGGATCAGGGGGAAAGAAAAAATCAAACTAGGAAACGTACTTCATATCGAACTGTTATCGCACTATTCGTCACTTTCTGTTTGATCGAAACAGTCGTCTCGCCGATAGTGAATTGTCAAACTAAGTGCAACACTTTTTAAGTTCAAGCTCAAACAAATCTGCAGGAGATCTGTAGTTAAGCACTTTCTTGGGTCTGGCGTTAGTCAACGCCAGATTCTTTTTTAATCCCTTCTCTCCCACGTGGGAGAGATCGCGTCCTTTTGGGTAGAACTCTCGCAAAAGTCCGTTGCTGTTCTCATTCGTTCCTTTTTGCCAAGCACAGTATGGATCGGCGAAATACATATCGCAATCTAACCGTTCTTCAATTTCTCTCCAGTTCCCAAACTCGCTCCCTCTGTCGCAGGTAATACTCTTCACCATATCTTTCGGATATTGAGATAATGCTTTCACAATTGCATCTTCCATTGTGGCTGCTTTTCTGTTGGGGATCCATATCGCAATATAATATCTCGTCTTTCTTTCCGCTAACGTCGCAAAACAAGCTTTGCTTTTCCCTTGTCCGCTAACCACTGTATCCACTTCCCAATGTCCCACTTCTTTCCTCTTAAATACGCTTTTGTCTCTCTTCCGTATGCTTTTCCCTGTGGTGAATCTTCCTCCGTTTCCCATTCGCTTCCGTGTCTTTCCTTTCTTTCGAAGCACTTTCACATTCCCTTTCACCAAGTATCCTTCATATAACCACCGGTATATTGTTTTGAAGCTGGGAATCTTTAGCTCGCACGGCGTATTCGCTATTTGTTCCGGACTCCAGGTCAGTAGCAGCTTTTCTTCTATGTATCTAACGACTTCTTCGTCCCCAAACATCCCCCTGTGGCAAAACCGCCTTCGGTATTTGTACTTCTTCTGTGCAGTATGGGGATAGTACTTTGCGATTTCATACATATGTGTCCGATTTCGATTTATTTCCCTTGAAACCGTACTAACGTTTCTGCCTATCAATCTCGCTATCTCCCGATAACTTTTCCCTTTTACATAAAATTCCCTTATACAACAGCGCTCTTCTATGGTAAGATGATTGTAGTTCATGCATTCCTCCTGTTTTTTGTTTGTGTGGTAACTACATTATACAGCAGTTTTGCATGAACTCTTTATTTTGTTGAAGTGTTGCACTTGAAAGTATAATTCACCGCCCACCAAAAACAGTCTAAGGCGAATCCGCTTTAGACTGTTTTTTATCCAAGCCGAAGCGGAGCGAGGTTTGGCATATCATCAAGGGCTTGTCCCTTGCATATCATCGCGGTTATGCCGTGTATAATATGATCCGCTTCGATTTGATGAATACAACGCTCTTATCGCTGCAAATCAACACGGGTCTGCCGTGCCTAATCCTCTTAGGTACTCATTTTGATGATATATAATACTCCCTATTTCCTTCGGCAACGCTTGACTTTTCCCCCGCTTTCGATATATACTGTCGGCATGAAAATTATCGAGAAAATTTGCAAAAAACAGGCTTCTTTACGCGCGAATCCCGCCGTCACCATCGCCCTCATCGGAGATAGCGTCACGCAGGGCTGCTTTGAATGTTATACGGATCACGAAGGGAATCTCCAGACGCTTTTCGACTATGAGAGCTCTTACGGAAATCGGCTGAAAGGGATGCTGAATACGCTTTATCCGAACGTCCCATTCAACGTCATCAACGCAGGCATCAGCGGAGACAACGCGCAAGGCGGATTGAAGCGGCTGGACAGAGACGTCCTCTCCTATCGCCCCGATCTCGTCATCGTCGGCTTTGCGCTGAATGATTCCACGACGGGGAAAGAGGGCTTGCCTGCCTATAAGGAGGCGCTTGCGGAGATCGTGAAGCGCGTCGTCGGCGCGGGCGCGGAATGCATCGTCCTCACCCCCAATGCGATGAATACGAAGATCAGCGACTTCATCAAAGAGCCTGCGTACGAGAAGGTGGCGAAGAATCTGCTCCGCATCCAAACGAGCGGCGTCTTGGACCTTTACGCGGAAGCGGCAAGGGAGGTCGCAGCGGAAAACGGCGCGACGATCTGCGACGTATATGCAAAATGGAAGAAGATGATCGCAGCGGGAGTGAACGTCACCGAACTCCTCGCGAACAAGCTCAATCACCCGCTTCGCGAGATGCATTATCTAACGGCGATGATGCTCTGCGACTGCATCTTGGGCTAAGACATTCGAAAAAAGGAAGCACTTATGAAAATCATCGTTACGAAAGACTATGAAACGCTCAGTGAAAAAGCCGCGGAGATCATGATCTCCGTCGTTCGTGAGAATCCGAACGCCGTGCTCGGGCTTGCCACAGGCTCCACGCCCATCGGACTTTACCGCTTGATGGCGGAAGATCATCAAAAGAACGGAACGAGCTATAAAAACGTCCGCGCCGTGAACCTCGACGAATATCTCGGGCTCCCGCCGACGAATGACCAAAGTTACCGTTATTTTATGCGGACGAACCTCTTCGACCACCTCGACATCGACCTTTCCGAGACACATATCGAGGACGGGCTCGCAAAGGACGAAGCGGCGGAATGCGCTCGCTATGACGCGCTGCTCCGCAACCTGCCGCGCGACATCCAGCTCCTCGGCATCGGCGCGAATGGGCACATCGCATTCAACGAGCCCGGGACGCCCTTCGAGACCGAGACGCACGTCGTTTCACTCACAGAGAATACCATCGCGATGAACGCGCGCTTTTTCAAGAGCGAAGACGAAGTGCCCCGCCGCGCCTTCACCATGGGCCCCAAGAGCATTATGGAGGCGAAAAAGATCCTCATCCTCGCCGTAGGCGAGAATAAGGCGCGCGCCGTGCGGGAAATGGCGGAAGGACCCGTCTCTCCTTCCCTCCCCGCGAGCATTCTGCGACTGCATCCCGATTGCACCTTGATCGCGGACGAAGCCGCGGCGTCTCTCCTCAAGAAAGGCGAATGACCTCCGGCGATAAAGAAATTTTAAAAAAAACGAGGGAGCGAAAAGCTCCCTTTTTTCTCATAACGGGCGTTTTACGCGACGCCCTTTCGACGCGACGCCAAAGCGTCAAATGACGTAATCATCTCCTTTCGACCCCTGCGCCATCAAGTCCGCAAGCGTGACGGAATCGAAATACGCATTGATCAGATCATAAAGCTTCTTCCACATCGGGAGCGTGCGACATTCCTGCGCGCGGAGACAGGTCGCTGCGTCCTTTTCGAGGCAAGCGATGGGCGCGAGATCCCCTTCCGTTACGCGGAGAATGGCGCCGACGGTGTATTCGTCGGGAGCACGCAAGAGCTTATATCCGCCGCCCTTTCCATGCTGGCCGTCCAAAAGCCCCGCCTTGGAAAGATCCGTCATATGCCTTCCAAATACTTTTGCGAGATCTCCTGCCTTGCCACAATATCTTTCAAGGGGATATGACTCCCGTTGTAATGCTCCGCCAAGTCGATCATCACGCGCAAAGCGTATCTTCCTCTCGTCGATATTTTCATACTGTACACCTCGATTCGGCACTCGCCGACTTTATTATTATATCACAAGCGCGCCCGAAAGGGCAAGCGGGCATCTGAAAACGCCAAACCCCACGACGGATCTCGTCGTGGGGGCAAAAAAGCTATTAAAGGATGCTTAGTCCGCAAAAAGCGGGGTGGAGAGATATCTGTCTCCCGTGTCGGGCAGGAGGACGACGATCTTCTTTCCTTTATTCTCGGGGCGTTTCGCAATCTCGATGGCAGCGAAGGCCGCCGCGCCGGAGGAGATGCCCACCAGCACGCCCTCTTGCTTTCCGATGAGCTTTCCCGTGGCGAAAGCGTCTTCATTCGCGACGGGAATGATCTCGTCATAGATCTTGGTATTCAAGACATCGGGAACGAAGCCCGCGCCGATGCCCTGTATCTTATGCGGTCCCGCGACGCCCGTGGAGAGCACGGCGCTGGTCAAGGGCTCCACAGCGACGACTTTCACAGACGCTTTTTTCGATTTCAGATATTCGCCGACGCCGGTCAAGGTGCCGCCCGTGCCGACGCCCGCCACGAAGATATCCACTTCGCCGTCGGTGTCTTCAAAGATCTCGGGCCCCGTGGTCTCGCGATGGATCTTGGGATTTGCCGGGTTCACGAACTGCCCCGGGATGAAGCTATTCGGGATCTCTGCGGCAAGCTCATCCGCCTTCGCGATGGCTCCTTTCATCCCCTTCGTTCCGTCCGAGAGGACGAGCTCCGCGCCGTATGCTTTCATGAGCTGACGACGTTCGACGGACATCGTCTCGGGCATCACGATGATGATCCTATACCCTTTCGCCGCGGCGATGGAGGCAAGCCCGATGCCCGTATTCCCCGACGTGGGCTCGATGATGACGGAGCCTTCTTTAAGCTTGCCCGTGGCTTCCGCGTCCTCGATCATCGCTTTCGCGATGCGATCCTTGACCGAGCCTGCGGGATTAAAGTACTCGAGTTTCGCGAAAATCTTCGCTTCCAAACCGTATTCTTTCTCGATATGCGTGAGCTCTAAAAGCGGGGTCTTCCCCACGAGCTGATCTGCCGACGTATAAATCTTAGACATATTCCTATTCTCCTTTTCCAATATCTTATTATTTTTCTTTCTTATGTGTTATTTGATGGCGGCGAAACCTTCTTCAAGATCCGCGATGATATCGTCTATATGTTCCGTGCCGATGGATAAGCGCACGGTATTCGGCTTGATGCCCGCAGCAAGGAGCTCTTCCTCCGAGAGCTGGGAATGCGTCGTGGAGGCGGGATGGATCACGAGGGACTTCACGTCCGCCACATTCGCAAGCAAGCTGAAAAGCTTCAAACTCTCCGTGAATTTCTTCGCCTCTTCCGCTCCGCCTTTCACCTCGAAAGTAAAGATGGAAGCCGCGCCTTTCGGGAAATATCGATTGTAAAGCGCTTTCTTTTCGCCCGTCGCGAGTGAAGGATGATTCACCTTCTCCACCTGCGGATGATTCTTCAAAAATTCCACCACTTTCAAGGCATTCTCCACGTGGCGCTCCAAGCGCAGGGAAAGCGTCTCCAAGCCCTGTAAAAGCAGGAAGGAATTGAAGGGAGAGATCGCCGCGCCTTGGTCTCTCATCAAAGTGGTGCGAAGCTTCAGGATGTAAGCGAGATTTCCGCAAGCCTCCGTGAAGACCACGCCGTGATAAGAAGGATTGGGCTTGCTGAGCCCGGGGAACTTGTCATTTGCCGCCCAATCGAAGGTCCCGCCGTCCACCACGACGCCACCCATCACGGTGCCGTGTCCGCCGATGAATTTCGTGGCGGAATGCACCACGATATCCGCGCCGTGCTCGAGAGGACGAAGGTAATAAGGCGTGGCGAAAGTATTATCCACGATGAAGGGGACGCCGTTTTGATGAGCGATGGCGGAGATAGCCTCGATGTCGATGACGTCGGAATTCGGATTTCCGAGAGTCTCGCCATAGAAAAGCTTGGTATTCGGTTTCACCGCCTTCAGAAAATTCTCGGGATCGGAAGGATCCACAAACGTGACGGAAAGCCCCTGCTCTTTCAAGGTGTGCGCAAGGAGGTTATACGTGCCGCCGTAAAGATCCTGCGAAGCCACGATATGGTCGCCCGCCGTGGCAATATTCTGGATGGCGTACGTGATGGCGGAAGAGCCGGAAGCCGTGGCAAGCGCCGCCGCCCCGCCCTCGAGCGCCGCGATCCTCTTCTCGAAGACGTCGCTCGTGGGGTTCATCAATCTGGTATAAATATTTCCGCCCTCGGTCAAGCCGAACCTGCCCGCCGCTTGCGCGGAATCTTTAAAGACGTATGACGTCGTGGCGTAAATGGGGACGGCGCGCGCGTCCGTTGCGGGATCGGGGCTCTCCTGGCCGACATGGACTTGTAATGTTTCGAACTTGTAATTTGACATAATTATGATCTCCTTTTCTTTTTCATTGAACGTTTCTGCCTTTATCTTCTTTCAACATCGACAGCACATTCGTCCGAATCGGAAATTCTTTCTCACAAGCTCTATCAGCAAGGACGTCATTTTGCATTCTCCTTTTACCCACTTACCACGTAGGTTAATGTGATTATAACACGCCGTAATGGACTCGTCAAGCGATTTTACAAAGTTTTTATAAAAAAAATCGCCCTCCCCTCGATTTGCAAGCAAAGAGAGGGAAAGACGAATCTTACGCTCAAAGGCTTATCCGCGGCGAAAGACGCCAAACTGATCTAATCGCCTTCGGATAAAGGCAATGGCTATTCTTCCTCGTGCAGGACGTCGGCGAAAGACGCCAAACTGATCTAATCGCCTTCGGATAAAGGCAATGGCTATTCTTCCTCGTGCAGGACGTCGGCGAAAACCGCCTCGTTATACGGAAGATCATGTTTTTGATAATAGTCGAGAATGGCGCGCTTGATCGCTTCTTCCGCGAGGACGGAGCAATGCATTTTATAGGCGGGAAGACCGTCCAGCGCCTCCGCGACGGCTTTATTCGTAAGCTCGAGCGCTTCGGAAAGAGGCTTGCCCTTGATGAGCTCCGTCGCCATAGAGCTGGACGCGATGGCGGAGCCGCAGCCGAAGGTCTCGAACTTGACGTCCGAAATGACGTCTTTCTCGATCTTCAGATAAATCTTCATAATGTCGCCGCACTTGGCGTTTCCCACTTCGCCCACGCCGTCCGCATCCTCAATGACGCCGACATTACGCGGATTTCTGAAATGATCCATCACTTTTTCGCTGTATAATGCCATATATATCTCCTTCTTTATCCTTCGATAAGATTTTATTTATAAACTATATTTATCACCTTATAACGGAGCCTCAGGGAAGCAAAAAGGGCTTCTTCCCCTCCGTCTTTTCCCGCCAAATGGGGGACATCTCGCGGAGCCTTTTCACCACCTGCGGGATCACCTCTAAGGCGAGATCCACCTCCTCTTCCGTCGTATATTCCGAAAGGCTGAGACGCAAGGATCCATGGGCGATCTCATGGGGATGACCGATGGCGAGGAGGACGTGGCTCGGATCCAAAGAACCCGACGTGCACGCCGAGCCGGAGGACGCCTCTATCCCCGCGTCGTCGAGGAGCAGAAGCAGGCTCTCCCCCTCGATCCCTTCGAAACAAAAATGAACGTTGCCGGGGAGTCTTGCGGAGGGGTCTCCGTTCAAGACGGAATGCGGAATGCGGCTAAGCCCCGCGATGAGCTTATCCCGAAGCGCAGTGACTCTCTTCATATTCTCAGCAAGGTGTGCCGTGGCTTCTTTAAGCGCGGCGGCGAGCCCCATGATGCCCGCGACGTTCTCCGTCCCTGCGCGGCGCCCTCTCTCCTGCGCGCCGCCCTCGATAAGGGAGGTCAAAGCGACGCCTTTTCGCGCGTAAAGAACGCCGACGCCTTTCGGCCCGTGAAATTTATGCGCGGAGAGCGAGAGCATATCCGCTTGCATTTTTTCGACATCCACGGGGATGTGCCCCACGGCTTGTACGGCGTCGGTATGGAATAAGACCTTCCGCGCCTTGCACACCGCCCCGATCTCCGCGGTGGGCAAGACGGAGCCGATCTCATTATTCGCCGTCATCGTCGTCACAAGGCAAGTGTCCTCGCGGATCGCCGCCGCCACTTCTTCGGCGCTGACATTGCCTTTCTCTCCCACGGTAAGATAGGTGACCGAAAAGCCTTCTTTTTCCAACTTTCGGAGCGTATGGAGGACGGCATGATGCTCGAAAGCCGTCGTGATGATATGTTTCTTTCCCTTCCTTTCCCCGATCTTCGCCGCGGAGAGAATGGCTTGATTATCCGCTTCGCTTCCGCCCGACGTGAAATAAATCTCGGCGGGGCTTGCCCCGAGACATGCCGCCACCGTCGCCCGCGCCTCTTCCAAGGCTTCTTTCGCGCGCTGTCCCATAGAATGCAAGCTCGAAGCATTGCCGTACACTTCGTCGAAATAAGGTAACATCGCCTCTATGGCGGCGCGGCCCATCTTCGTGGTCGCCGCATTATCGAAATACGCTGTCATAATCTCCTCCCGAAATCATAAGCGCATTATAGCACGACCAACCTACCTTGTCAATAGGTTGAAAGAAGGTAAAGAAAAAAACTTTGAGAAATTTCGATACGATCTAAAAAACCGGAAACAAAAAAACGAAACTAAACGCTTCGCACCATTTTAAAACAAGGCACGGCGCAAGCGCCCGAATATTCTTTCTCAACGGAAAAGCCGAGCTGAAGATAAAGCCTCAACGCGTCGACATTCTCCTTGACGCACTCCAAAAAACAAAGGGGATGCCCTTCCACTGCGTCTCTGAGCAACGCGGTGGCGACGCCTTGACGGCGAGCGCCTTCCGCCACGAAGATATTGGCGACGTAATAGCCTTCCCTTTCTTCGCACATTTCCTTATAATAATCCTCAAAAGTCTCGTGCGTGCGCTCGTCGCACGGAAGGCCCGCGGCGGAAAATGCCGCTTCGAGATCATTTTCCGTCATGCGCAAAGGAGAGACGCAAGAGACGACCATCCCCACGATCCTCCCCTCCGATACAGCCACTTTGATATGCTCTTTCCGATAAACAGTGGGGCGACGGATCATCTCCGCAATCACGCGCGCGCCGATCTCCTCCGAGCCGAACCAAGCGGGATAAATGTAATCGTCGCTGCGATAAATATAGCGCGCGACAAGAGAAAAGTCGTCCCCTTCCCTCAGGGGACGCACCGAGATCGACGTCTTTTTTACATCCTTCGGCGACATACCTTTCTCCTTGAAAAACTTTCGAAACATAAAAATTGCGCACCCACCTTTCGGCGGATGCGCAACGTATCCAAACGGAATCAAAGAAGGAGCGTCTTATCCTCGCCCATGCCCATCATACCGTCGAGGACGTACTTATTGCCGTCTTCGTCGCGGATGTAGCCCTCGAGCTCACCCCACGCCACGAAATAATCGATATTCACGACCACGGCGTGCAGGACCATCGGATTGATGCCATAGACCTTGAACTTCAGATTTACCATATCGTGCTCGTCCTTGACGATCCACTCGGCGTAATTCTTGAAATCCTTGGTGGCGACGCTTCTCGTGAAGGTCACGGGCGGCAGGAGGCTGGACTTGCCTTCAAGCCACAAGAGGTTCTCATTATAATCCTCTTGATTGATGGACTGATTCCTCGTCAGGTTGAAAGCGAGGAACTTCTTCTCGCCATTCACGTCGCACTTGCCCATCGTGGTGACCCAATCGTAATGGGCGCGGCGCGGATAATAACCTCTGTGATCGTCGATGATGGCGACGGTCTCATCGTCGCTGAGCATCTCCTCACCATTGATGATGAGGCTGCCCTCCGCCTTGAAGAAATCCTTCTGGCTGTAAAGCGTGCGGTTGTCGCTATACGGGAAGGGAATGCTGACGACGCAGGGATCGCTGAGACGGGTCAACGAGAAATTGTACTCGATGGTGGCGAGAGCGGGATCATAGACCTTATTCTCCTTGATCGCCTCCACAGCCGTCTTATCCTCCCTGCCCTGCGTGACGAGGCAGAAGGACTTCGCATTCACGGTGTGCTTACCGGAGAGCTCCGCCTTGCCGTCTTGGAAATTATTCACATAACGAACGAAACCGACATCGGACTTCGCCTCTGCGACGGCTCCATTCAAAAGGTTCGGCGCGATGATGGTCTCCTTGCTCGGGATCTGCGTGTCCCAGCAATAGACTTTCTTACTGCGCTTGTCATAGAACATATTGAGCTGTTTGCCGAAGATGCCCATATCGCAAACGACGGCGAGGAGCACGCCGTTTTTAAGATGAACTTCCGTGGCTTCCCAAAGGGTAAGCTTAAACTTATTCAGACACTCGGGAGCCCTTGTCGGCTTCTTGGCGCGGAGGAGCTCCATCGTCTCAAACTCTTTGTCGAAGGTACCGAAGACCACCTTTCCGCTCGGATCGACAAGATCTTTCGGCGTGGGGACTGCTCTGCGTTTTTCGGAAATATATTTACTGTATTCGCCCATAATTCTCTCCTTTTTAGGGTTTTATACTGTAATTATAACATCATCTATATCACATTTCAAGGGGGGATATTAAAAAAAGAGCCCCTTTTTCGGGCGTCAAAAGGCGGAAAATGCGCAAAAGCGGGCGCTCTTTCAAAAAACGCCCGCTCGGATCCGCAAACCGTGAAGGAAACGGAGAAAGAGGAATTTCCATGCCTTACGCCCCTTTTTCCTCCTTTTCCGTTATCGACTTTTTTATTTCTTCTCGGCGCCGAAATCCTTTTTCAGCAAGGCGCGGCGGATGATCTCCGCAACGGGAAGCGCCAAGGAGAAAAGGGTCAAAAGCGCAGGCAAGATCGCCTCCGAGCGAATGGAGCACTTTACGTTTCCACCGCAATAATCACTGAGGATCTTCGCATGCTTCATCGAGAGCGCCGTGGAATAACAAGAGAATAAAAGCACCATCAAGGCGAAGGAAAGCACGAGACCCGCGATATTAAAGCCTTCTTGATTCCGTATCGCCGCAAGAGAGTACGCCACGATGGTCGCGAGCAAGACGAAGAACGCCGCCACCGTAAGCCCCGCAAGGCTCACGGACTCCGCCTTTGCGTAATAATAAAAGGGCATCGCCATATCCCCGATCGCCTTCTCCGTCCCGCTGTAATTCCCCGACGTGCCCGACACGAGACAATTAAAGCCCGAAACAGAGACTTCCGTTCCCACGTCGGTATTATGGACGAACGCCCAATCCGTGAAGAAAAGGAAGAGTACGATCACCGCCATTGCAAGCGCAAGAATGGGGAACAAGCGCAACTTTTTGACGTCGGAAGCGTATTTCTGCTCCTTCTCGACTTGCGCCCGCAGGACTTGATAATTCTTTTTCTTATTCTTTGCCATAATCTTCTCCTTTTATTTCGTTACGTACCATTGCAAATCCGAGTAGTTTTCTATCAGCGTGAGCTCCGCGGCGCGGAACGTATAAAATGAAACCGTCTCCACCGTGCTGCCATCCGCAGCGTAGATGCGGATCTCAGTGGGCGCGAAATCATCCGTAAAGACCAGCTTACCCGTCGTATGGATCCAAGTCTTGTCCGCGCCGTCCGCGCTCTGATTGCGCGGCGCGGGGATCTCGCCGTCATAGTCCAAGATAAAGCCGATGACGGTGTCCTTGCCGCAATTACAACCATAACCGGAGGAACACTTGCGCACAGCGCACATATATTCCCTGCCTTCCACGTCCGTGAGCGCGTACGTGAAGGCGTCGAAAGTGATCTCCTTGTCCGCGTACTGCTGAGGATAATATATCATATTTGTCATGACGAGGAAGAAATTATCTTCCGTGAGGACATAGCCATCCTGCCCGCCGCAAGCCGCCGCGAAAAGGAAAAGCAAGACCAAAAGAATCACCACCGCCTTTTTCATGCTTTTTTCACCCCCATACACGCGCCGACGATCCAAAAGGCGACAAAGACCAAAGCCTCCCCCGCCACAATGGTGGGACCGACCGGCGTCTTCAGAAGGATCGCCGCAAAGATGCCGAGGAGCGCCGTGGAAACGGAAAGCACCGTCGAGCAGATCGTCACGGAAAGGAAACTCTTGAAGATCCGCATGGCGGAGAGCGCCGGAAAGATGATGAGAGCGGAGATCAAGAGCGAACCGACAAGATTCATCGCAAGCACGATGACCACGGCGATGATCACGGCGATGATGAGATTATAAAGATCGGTCTTGACGCCCGTCGCCTTGGCAAAATTCTCATCGAAAGTCACGGCGAAGATGCGATGATAAAAAATCACGAAGACAAGAACGGTCACGACGGAAAGCGCGATGGAGACCCAAACTTCCGCCATGCGAAGATTCAGAATGGAAGAAGAGCCGAAAAGCGTGCCGCAGACATCCGCCGAGACGTTGGAAGAGGTCGGGAAGACATTCATCAAAAGATAACCGACGGCGAGCGCCGTCACCGAGATGATCGCCACGGAAGCATCCCCTTGCAGACGCGCTTTCTGCCCCGTGCGAAGGAGAAGCACCGCACAAAGAATAGTGACAGGCAGGACGATGAGCATTTGATTGGTCAATCCAACCACAGCCGCCACCGACATGGCGCCGAACGCCACGTGCGAGAGCCCGTCTCCGATGAAAGAAAAACGCTTCAAGACGAGGGTAACGCCGAGAAGCGAAGAGCAAAGCGCGATCAATACGCCCACGATCAAGGCATAACGGACGAAGGAATAAGAAAGATAAAGGGAAAGTCTCGAGAATAATTCGCTCATTTTTCTCCCCCTTCCGTCAAAAAGAGCTTGCCGAAATCACTCTTTTTATAGTCCGACACCTCGCCGAAGAACATCTTCTCGCCGAGATGCAGAATGTGATCGGCATAGCGCACCGCCGCGGAGATGTCATGCGAGATCATGATGATGGTGACGCCTTCGTCATTCAGCTGTTTGATAAGATCATACATCTCCATCGTCACCTTGGGATCCAAGCCCGAGACCGGCTCGTCCAGAAGAAGGATCTTCTCCGTCGCGCAGAGCGCGCGCGCCAAAAGCACGCGCTGCTGCTGACCGCCCGAAAGCTCACGATAAGAGCGATCCTTCAAAGCGGTGATCCCCATGCGTTTCATATTCGCCTCGGCGAGCGCCTTATCCGCTTTATTATAAAAGGGATGAAACTTGCCGTTCGAAAGGCATCCCGAGATCACCACCTCCGAAACCGACGCGGGAAAATCCCGCTGAACGACGGTCTGCTGCGGCAGATATCCGATCTCATTTTTACGGAGCGAATCCCCGAAGACGATCTCCCCCGCAAGGGGCTTCAAAAGACCGAGGAGCGTCTTCATCAACGTGGATTTCCCCGATCCGTTCTCCCCTACAATGGCGAGATAATCCCCTTCCTTCACCTCGAAAGAGAGATGACTCACTATGGCGCCCGTCTCATAGCCGAGCGATACGTCCTGTACTTTGATCTGTGTCATTCTTTCTCCTTTTATCCGAGCGCCTTCCGCAGGACTTCGAGATTCTCCTCCATCACGGAAAGATAGGTCCTGCCGGCTTTATATTCTTTTTCGCTTGCGGACTGCAAAGAGTCCAAAACGAGGATGTCTTGATCCTTGCGGGTCGTCCCGTCACGAATGGTTCGCGCGGTCCTATGCTCCGGCTCCGTGCTCTCCAAAACGAGAATGGCGCGGACGTCCTTCTCATTCGCGATGTCGATGAGCTTCCTCTGCGTCTCGAAAGTGATCTCGCTATCCGCGGCGCATCCTTTGAACGCGGCGGCGTACTTGATATCGTAATCATCCACGAGATAACGGAAGGGAAAGCGATCCGCTACGAGGATGAAATCATCGGAAGCGGCGGCTCTCATCTCTTGATAGCGCAGGTCGAGCGCCTGCAAAGACGCGATGTAACGCGCGGCGTTCGCGGTGTAAAGCGCTTTATACTCGGGGTCGATCTCCGAGAGCACCTCCGCGATCTTATCCACGAAGATCTCGGCATTGCGAAGCGAGAGCCAGACATGCTCGTCGTACGCCCCCTCTTCTTCCTCGCCCTCTTCTTCCTCCTGCATGCCCTCTACGAGCTCTTCCTCTTTGGCGGCGTCCCCGAGGGTCTCCATAAGATCGATGATCTTACGGGACGCATTCCTCTTTTCCTCCAAAGCGGAAACCACCCATTTATCCGACTCGCCGCCGACATAAACGAAAAGATCCGCCTGCGAGATCTTTATTTTATCGTCCGGCGTGGGCGCATAACTATGCAGATCGATATTATTGTCGAGAAGCAAGGTGGGCTTCACCTCGTCCGCCCGCTCGCCCAGCACATTCATCACCCAATCGTATTCGGGAAAGATGGTGACGACGATCTTCAATCCCCCGTCATCCGTCACGCCGCATCCCGCAAAGACGCAAAGCGGGATACAAAGCATAACGATCAATATCAGCAAAGCAATTCCTTTTTTCATAAAACTCAAAACCTCCGTGCATTTCGCGCGTATCCGCGCTCCGAAAAAGACAAAATTCCCGCTTGCAAAGAGGCGTCAATCGGACATTTTCACTTTCAGACGGACAAGCGTGACGGGGTCCTCCGCGTCGCGCTCGGAAAGGTCTTCCGCGCTTTTCATCCGTCTGCGGATCACGAAAAAGAGGGAAGGTAGGACCGCCACGCCGAAGAAACAAGACAAAACGGCGATCACCTTACAAACGGGGCAATCCTCCCCGTGACAGTCGTGCATGCTCTCCAACGCTTGATAACCGATGGAGAAGATCAAAGAAAGGATCAAGAGCAAAAGTAAAAGTCGGAAGGCTCTTTTCATTTCGAAGCGCCTCCTCGACAAGCCTTGCAGACGCCGTAAAGCATACACTCCCCTTTCCTGAGAGAAAAGCCCTCTTCCGCAGCGAGCGCGCGCTCGAGACGAGACGTGACGGAGGATGAGACGTGCTCCGTCCTGCCGCATTTCACGCAAGAGATATGGATCTTGCCCGCGCAAGCATGACTGCCCGCATAGCGATAACCGAATGCGCGATCCCCCGCGAGGCTCACGCGGACGACCTTCCCCTCCTTTTCAAGGGCGGCGAGATTCCGATACACGGCGCTCTTACTGACGGAGAGACAAAGAGCGGCGGCGATCTCCTGCGCCGTCACGCATTCGTCTTTCCTGCTCTCCAGATACTCCGAAATGATCCGTCTTTGTTCCGTAAAATACTTCTGCATATCGCTCCAATTTGCGACTCATTCGCAAATCAAGAACAGTATAGCATCGCGCGTCGCGGGTGTCAAGCGGATCAAACGGGAAAAAGAAAAAGAGGACGGCATCGCGTCTTTACGCGCTGTCGCCCTCCTTCAAAATACATCTTTTACTTCACGACGCCGCCTTTTATGAATTCATTTAAAAGAGAGGTCTCGGGAATGGTCAGATTCGGAATGTCCGCCACTTCTTTCAAAACTTCGCGGATATTGTCCGTCCATTTATTCGGATATTTATCAAGGGCATTTCCGAGACAACGCTTATAGACGAGAAGCTCATAATCATAGACGCTATCCACGGTAAAGCTCGCTTGATGAACGAAAGGATAGATATACGTGCGCTCCGCATTGAGCACTTCTTCCCATTGCGTGAGGGTGTCGGAAAGAGAATAGCCGCGCGAATAATAGTCACGCAAAATGCGGCGCAGAAGTCTGAGCTCGACGGGCGCTATATGCCTGCCGCTCGGCAGAAGAAAATCCCTTCGCGGAGAAATATAGATGCCGCAAACAGCGCTGTCGTCGATCTTGTATTTTCCGAGAAGGACGGGATTTAAGGCGTGGATCCCTTCCACGACGGTGATGTCCTGCGCCTCCGCTTCAAGCTCACGGGTGACGCCGCTGCGCGTGCCGGAAACAAAGTCATAAGAAGGAATGACCACCTTCTTTCCTTCGAGGATGTTCTCCAAAGTATAGGTGAGCAATTTGACGTCCATCGCCGCGAGAGAATCAAAGTCCAGAACGCCGGAAGGAAGGCGCGAAAGGCGATCTCTGTCAATGAAGAAATCATCGGTGGAAACGCGATGGACCTTCACGCCCTTAAATTCCAAACGATCGGAAAGCAGGTTCGCAAAAGTGGTCTTGCCACTTGCGGAAGGTCCCGCGACCATGATCATACGCACGGATTTCGCCGCATAGATCTTATCCGCGATACGCATGACCTGCGAATCGAAATTCTGCTCGCTGTTATAGATCAATGAGGACAAACGATGCTGCGCCAAATATTCCATCTTCTTCCAAACGATCATACTCTCACCTCGGGTGTATTGTAGCACTTTCAAGAGAGGAAAATCAATAGCCCTTTATAAGAATATATGCGTAAAGAAAGGAGAAAGCGTCCGAAAAAGAAGCGCGCGGAAGTGCTCCGCATCCTTCATGCGGCGATATGGATCTTGGGCGATGCGACCTTCCCCTTTCGGACGCCAAGGAATTTATACCACGGGAAGACGCGGAGACATTGACAGCGAAAGAGACTTGGAACTATAATAAAGGAAGCATATCAAAAGGAGATCTCACCATGTCCGACATTTCCATTGAAAAGATCCTTACTTCCGTGGATCACACAGCCCTTTCCCGCAATGCGACGAAGGAGGACATCGTCCGTCTCGTCCAAGAGGCGAATGCCGTCCGCGCGGCGAGCGTCTGCGTGCCGCCCTGCTATGTCGCCCTCGCGAAAAGTCTTGTAAAAAGCGACGTAAAGGTCTGCACGGTCATCGGATTCCCGAATGGCTATAACACCACGGCTGTGAAAGCTTATGAAACAGCGGAAGCCGTCAAAGAGGGCGCGGATGAGATCGATATGGTCATCAATAATAATCTCTTGAAAGAAGGGGCTTGGGACGCCGTGCGAGAGGAGATCCGCTAGGTCATAGCCGCTGCTTCCGGGCGCATCCTGAAAGTCATCGTGGAGGCTTGTCTCCTGACGGAAGAAGAAAAGGTCAAGATATGCCGCGTCGTCACGGAAGCGGGCGCGGACTTCATCAAAACGAGCACGGGCTTTGAAAAAGGCGGCGCGACCCTTGAGGACGTCCGCCTCTTCCGCGAAAACGTGGGCGCAAAGGTCAAAGTGAAAGCCGCCGGGGGCATCCGCTCGGTGGAGAGCGCAAAGGCTTTCCTCGAAGCGGGCGCGGAGAGGATCGGCGCAAGCGCGGTCATCAAGGAGCACCTGAAAAAATGAAACTCGTCGTGCAAAGAGTGAGCGGCGCTACGCTCAAAGTGGAAGGAAAGCTGATCTCCGAGATCGGAAAAGGGCTCGCCGTCTACGTCGGCATCGCCGCGGGAGATACCGAAAAGCAAATGGACTATTACGCCGAAAAGCTCGTAAAACTCCGCATTTTCGAGGATGAAAACGGGAAGATGAATCTCTCTGTCAAGGATATCGGCGGCGAGATCCTCTCCATCTCCCAATTCACCCTGCTCGCAGACGTATCCCACGGAAATCGCCCCGGCTTTTCGGGCGCAGAACGTCCCGAAAGAGCGAATGAGCTTTATGAATACTTTTCCGAGAAAGTGGCAGCGCTGGGCGTACCGGTGAAGAAAGGGGTGTTCGGCGCGGATATGAAGATCACGCAGCTTAATGACGGTCCCGTCACCATCATATACGACAACGTATAAAGGGGCATATGCTTCGCTAACTACCTGCGTCGTCGGGCATCACGTACAAGAAGTACGCTCAGACCCTCCTCCTCGGCGAGCCTTGCATCTACCCTTTTATCTGCTTTCGTAAGATTAAGAGCGCTCGTCTCTGCATTACTCTCTGCTGTCCTGCATTATTCAAGAATACTATTCCCCTTTTTATCTGCTTCCGTAAGTTTTAAGAGATATTTTGATTTGCGCGGTTTTGACCCAACCACACTCATTTTCCATTCCGCTATTGATCCATCTTTGCTGCATAAAAGCTCTCTTTGCATTGCAACTTGACACTTTTACGATTTTATGCGATAATTAAATTGCGGACAACCGAATATTCTCCGATAGGGGGTGAACTTTGTAAAAGTGCACTCTCATTTCCCCTATTGGAGCAGGTTGTCCGCAAATAATCTGTGAGGTGCATTTTTGGGTGCGTCTTACGAGGCGCACTTTTTTTATCGGGGGAAATGATTATGAAGAAAGCCATTTGGATCATCATGAGCGCCGTCATTTTGGCGACGCTTTGCTGTATTGCGTTTGCTTGCGACAATCCATCCGTAAAGCCGGACGAAAAAGAAGAGCCATCGCTTAACTTCGATATGGTATATGCTTTGGCGGAAGAGGCAGGTTATCAAGGCACCTTGGAAGAGCTCATCGAGGCATTCAAAGGAGAAAGCGCTTATCAAATCGCCGTAGCGAATGGATATCAAGGCACGCAAACGGAATGGCTCGCCGCCCTACAAGGTGCGGCAGGCAAAGACGGCATCTCCCCTACGATCGGCGAGAACGGTCATTGGTTTATCGGGACGAAAGATACAGGCGTTATAGCCGAAGGTAAAGACGGTTCTACGCCGACGATAGAGATCGACACAAACGGGTATTGGGTCATCAATGGTAAGACCCTTGGCATAAAGGCAATGGGAGAAAATGGAAAAGACAGCGTATTGAGCGTCGACGAAGACGGATATATCCTCGTCAACGGAGAAAAAACCGACACTTGCCTTTATATCGAAAAACACACGCACACCTATGGGGATTGGTTCTTCGTAAAAGAGAATTGTCTTGAAGCAGGTTTTCGTGTGAAAGCTTGTACTATATGCGGGAACACCGTTGGCGAATATTTAGCGCCGATCGGCCATTCCGAAAAAGAGATCGATCCCGTCGTTCCCGCTTGCACCGAACCCGGGCATACTAAGATCGTCGTCTGCGAAAGGTGCGGCGAAGTGCTCGACGAGGGAGAAGAGATCCCTTCGCTCGGTCATCAATGGGGCAAAGATAGCACTTGCATCCGATGCGGAGAAACCAAACCTCTTAAAATCGGTTTGATCTGTTTGCATGATGCAGAGTCTTCTTACGACGCCGATTTCATCTACGCGATTTTGGAAGTAAAGGATACCTTGGGACTTGATGACGATCAAGTCTGCATACTTACAGGAATTTCGGAAAGCGAGGAATGCATCTCGGCAGCGGAATATCTCGTCGCGATAGGCTGCAATATCATATTCGCGAACTCTTACGGTCATGAGCAATTCTTGCTTTATGTCGCAAAAAACAACCCCGACGTGCAGTTCTGTCACGCAACGGGAACAAGAGCGCGCACTGAGGGGCTCCCTAATTTCCACAATGTCTATGCCTCCATTTATGAAGGACGCTATCTCACCGGCATAGCCGTAGGACAGGTCCTAAACTGGATGATTTCGTTCGGATACATTACGGCAGATCAGGCAAAGATCGGCTTCGTCGGCGCATATACTTATGGTGAAGTGATCTCGGCTTATAGCGCTTTTTATCTGGGCGCAAAGAGCGTCTGTCCTTCCGTCACGATGGAAGTATCATTTACGGGTTCTTGGTTTGATTCGACCGCAGAAAAAGCGGCTGCCGAGAATTTGATCTCTCGCGGGTGCCTTTTCATCAGCCAAACTTCCCCTTCCGAAGGAGCACTCTTCGCTTGCCAAGAAACTCACACCTTAAATGTCCCTTATAATTATCACGGCACATCCGATGCCGCATTAATCAGTTGTTGGATCAATTGGACGCCTTATTTCAAATACTTGATCGAGACGATGCAGAGCGGCGGCGAGATCGCAACGGATTTCGTGGGCACACTTACGGATGGCTCCGTGGAGGTCTCCGAAATTTTAATAGAATCATACAGCCCCATTGTGTCAAATGCATCATTGGCACAAGCAAAAGAAGGATTGCTGAACGGCACGATCAAAGTCTTTGACACTTCCACCTTCACCGTAAACGGCGAAACATTAACAAGCTACATCGCCGACGTGGATGATGATGGAACTTATACGCCCGATACAGAGATCATCAAAACCAACGCTGTGACAGGCATCACTTACATTGCAGAGTCCGAATTCCGTTCTGCGCCGAGTTTCATGGCAGAAATTGATGGCATTACGCTCTTAAATCGAGCCTATTAAATCATTTTACACAAAAAGGGGACGTCGTATCGCGCGACGTCCCCTTTTTTCTAAATCGATTATTTCAGCATCGCGTCGAGATCTGCTTCGATGGCGGCGCGGTCCATATCCTTGCCGATGAAGACGAGCTTGATCATCCTGTCGCCGAGCTTTTCGTCCCATTCCGCGGCGATCTCGGGCGCCATCAAAAGGATGTCCTGTTGCTCCGCGGAGGAAAGGGACGCCACCCAAGGCCCTGCATTCACAAGGCTCTTCTGACTTCCCGCCTGCTCGAACATATACATATTCTCCGCGTCGCGGGAGATCCAGACAACGCCTTTCGCGCGGATGACGGACTTCGGATATTTCTCATTCGCCCATTTGATAAAAGCGCTCGTATTGAAACGCTGTCTTCTCTTATAGACGAAAGTGGAGATATTATATTCCAAGACTTCGCCTTCCGGCTCTTCCTCTTCTTCCAACTCTTCGAGCCCCTTGATCCAAGCGGCGGAACGAGAAGCAGTCTCGAAATCAAAAGCATTCGTGCCGAGGATCTTATCAAGGGGCACTTCTCCTTTCACCGCTTCGATAATCTCCGCTTCGGGCTGGAGAGCGCGGATCACCGCTTCCACCTCCTTGCGCTGTTCGGGGGTGACGAGATCCGTCTTATTCACGATGATCTTCGTGCAGAATTCCACCTGCTGGATGATGAGGTTCTCGATGTCATCCTCCTCGATCTCCTCTTTCATAAGCTCCTTGCCACCTGCGAATTCCTCCGCGAGGCGCAGGGCGTCCACGACGGAAACGACGTTATCCAGCTTCACCGTCATATCGCAATTCTTCGTATTCTCATGGATATACTCGATGGTCTGAACGATGGGAACAGGCTCGCAAATACCGCTCGCTTCGATGAGGATATAATCAAACTTTCCGCTGAGGACAAGCTCCCCGATCTGCTTGATCAGATCCTCTTTCAGCGTGCAGCAGATACAGCCGTTCTGCAGGGGCACGAGGCTGTCGTCCTTCTCCTTTACGACGCCGCCCGCGGCAAGCAGACTCGCATCGATATTCACCTCGCCGATGTCATTCACGATGACGGCGACGTGATACCCTTTTTGATTATTCAGGACATAATTCAAGAGAGTGGTCTTACCGGCGCCGAGATAACCGGTGAGCAATGTGATGGGCACGATCTTTTGTTGCATAACTGACTCCTTTTCGTTTTCACGATGCGAGGCTTTCCCGCCTCGCTTCCTTATTATACCGCAAGTTTTCCCTTTTGTAAAACAAGATTATTCATCCGTGGCAAGGCTCTCGCCGCTCTCTCCTTTCTCTTCCGCTTTTCGGAAAACGGCGCGAAAGACGAAGAAGATCATCACGGCGTCCATAAAAAGATTCAAGATCCAGCTGATGGGATAAGAGAGCCAAAGCGTCTGCATCGTGCCCTTCGCGCGAAAATAAGTAAAGACCCAAATGATGCGATACACGCAGACGCAGAGAAAAGAGGCGATGGGCGGCAAGACGGCGTAATTCATTCCGCGCATACATCCGACCAATACTTCCACGACGCCGCAGACGAAATAAAAAGGCAGGATATACATCATACGGGACGCCGCCACCTCGATGACGGGCTCCTCGGGGCTATAAATCGCCGCCAAACGATAGCGCAGGAGCATAAAGAGAGCGCCGAGCGCGATGCCGAGGACCGCTTCGATCATACAGCAATCCCACATAACGCGCTTGATCCTTTTATACTTCCCCGCGCCGAAATTTTGCCCCGCAAAGGTGCTCGCCGTGCTCGCGACGGCATTCATCGACGTATAGATGAAAGCCTCGATGGCGATGCCCGTGGCGTTTCCCGCGATCGCCGCGGCGGAGAAGGTATTCATCGCGGACTGAATGATGATATTCGCGACAGAAAAGAAGGACGAGAGGATCCCGGAAGGGAGACCGATGCGCAAAATATGCAAAAGCTCTGCCTTATGGAAGCGGAGCTTCTTGAGAACGAGGCGAAGCTCTCCTTTCTCTCGAAGAAGCGTGAAGACGACGAGGAGCGCGGAGACATATTGCGAAACGATGGTGGCAAGCGCTACGCCGGCGACATCCATTTTCACGGGGACGACGAGGATGACATTCAAAACGACATTCACGACGCCCGCAATCGTGAGATAGATCAAAGGACGGCGGGTGTCCCCTTTTGCGCGAAGGAGCGCCGCGCCGAAATTATAGACGACGTTCGCGGGCGCGCCGAAGAAATAAATAAAAAGATACGTATACGCCTTGTCGATGACTTCGCTATTTGCCTGCATCAGCACGAGGAAATCCCGCGCGAAGACCACGCCGATCACCATGATCACGACGCCGATGAGGAGGGAAAGAAGCATCGCCGTATGAACGGTGCGCTCGCATTTTTCCTTATTCCCCTCTCCGAGCGCCTGCGCCATAACGACATTTGCGCCGAGGGAGACGCCGATCGCCACATTTACAAAGAGATTGATGAGGGAATTATTCGAGCTGACCGCCGCCAAAGAGACCACGCGCGTCGAAGAAAAATTTCCGATCACGATGAGATCGACGGCGTTAAAAAGAAGCTGTAAGACACCGGAAAGCGCGAGGGGCACGGCGAAAGCAAGGAGCTTCGGAAGCAGCTTCCCCGTCGTCATATCCATTCCCTTGTCCGCGCGCAATGCATTCATACGAAAGTTATTGTAATAACTTTATTTCGCCGCGTCAACTTGACGAGGGCAAAAACGTTGATTTTCCATGATAAGCGTGCTACCATTATAGCCGAAAAGAGGAGGGATTATGTACACCGTCATCTTGAAAAAAGGCGAAGAAAAACGCGCTTACAAACACCCTTGGATCTATGCGAACGAGGTCAAAGAAGTCACGGGAAAGGATGAGCAAGGCTCTGTCGCGAAGGTGGTGACCGCGGAGGGAAAGACCGTCGGGTACGGCTTCATCAATCACGCCTCCAAGATCCTCGTGCGCATCCTTTCGAGGGAAGAAGCCACCTTCGACAAAGAATTCTTCAAGCAGAGGATCTTACGCGCGAAAAAGGCGCGGCTCGCCCTCGGCTATAAGGATAATTATCGCGCCGTCTTCGCGGAAAACGACGACCTGCCCGGGCTCATCGTGGACAAATACGCGGATCATCTTTCCGTCCAGTTTCTCTCCCTCGGCATGGAAAAGCGCAAGGCGATGATCCTCGAGATCCTGCAAGAAGCCTTCTCCCCCGCCTGCATCTATGAAAGAAGCGATTCCCCCGTCCGCGAAAAAGAAGGGCTCAAGCAGACGAAAGGCGTGCTCTTCGGGACGCCGAACCCTGCCCTCACCATCACGGAAAACGGGCTCAAGCTTCGGATCGACCTCGAAAACGGACAAAAGACGGGATACTTCCTCGACCAGAAAGAAAATCGCGCGGCGATCCGTCGTTACGCAAAGGGAAAGCGAGTCCTCGACTGCTTCTCGAATCAAGGCGGTTTCTCCCTAAACGCCGCCTTGGCGGGCGCAAAAGAAGTCATCGCGACGGACATCAGCGAGACGGCGCTTGCCTCCGTCCGAGAGAACGCGACGCTGAACGGACTTCAAAGCGTCACGACGCTGCGCGCGGACGTCTTCGACCTTCTCAGAGAATACCATCGAGCGGGAGAATGCTTCGATCTCATCGTTTTAGATCCCCCCGCTTTCACCAAATCTTCGGACACAGTGAAAGAAGGCTATAAAGGCTATCTCGACATCAATGCCCTTGCGCTGAAGCTCCTGCCGAGAGGCGGCACGCTTGTGACCTGTTCTTGCAGTCAGCACCTCACCCTTCCCCTCTTCCTGAAGATGCTTTCGGAAGCCGCGGATCGCGCGGGCGTGCGCGTGAAACTCTCCGAACTCCGCGTCCAAAGCCCCGATCACGCCCCCATCCTCACGATGGACGAAACGCTTTACTTAAAAACGGCGATCTTGACCCTGCTCTGAGCCTCGCCGTAAAAAAGAGGTCTGCAAGGCGAAACTTGCAGACCTCTTTTTTGATTCTTTTTCTTATGAAAGCTTGAATTCCATCACGACGGGGCAATGATCGGAATAAGCGAATCCATTGTACTTATTCGAGACCGAGACGCATTCGACGTTGCTCGTCACGAGGAAGCCATCCACGATGATCGTGAAATTCCCCTCTTTGTACGGCACGTCGCAATTGCGGCAGGTGGGCTGCAACGTCTCGTCCGCATACGAGATGCAACGCGAGACACAGTCCGGAAGAAGATCCTCGGGGAAAGGCTGCGCCCAGCCGTAATCGGTGGTGCCGAGCCCTTCATTCAGCTTCTGCGTGGAATCCCCCGTGAAGTCATGATTGAAATCGCCGCCGCAAACGCAGTAATTGCCGGCGTCGTACTCCGCCTTCATATCGTTGAAGAGCTTGGTCATCTGCGCGGCGCGGATCTCATCGCTGCCGCCGTACGCGGAGGAATGGACATTATAAAGCACGAGATATTTCCCGCCCGTCACCGCCACATAGGACTTGGAGAAGCAACGGTCGAGATCAAGGAACTTGGAGAAGCCTTCCGAGATGGGGAAGCTACGACGCATGCCCTCTTCGATGTCATATTTCGAAAGGGTCATGATCTCGCTGTTTGAAGCGCCGTGGGGCTTCGTGAAAGGATAGAGCAAGAAAGAGGAATGATAATTGATCGCCTCCGTGAAGTCATATTTATCAAACGCCGTCTCCAAAAGCTCACTCTGATCCACGTGATAACTCCTCGTGGAATTCGTGTCCACCTCTTGGAAGAAGACGAAATCGGGGCCGTCCGCACCGAATGTCTTGACATTCGTCGCGCCTTGATTGATGCAATTGATCACGCTCTCCTTGCTCGCGCCCCAAGACTCCTTGCCGCCGTCCATAAAGAAGGTGAATTCCGGCGTATAGGCGCCGAAGCCCAGATTCTGCGTAACGATGGTATAGGTGACGCCGCGATTCACTTTTATCAGCTCCGCGCTGCCTCCGACGTCGAGCTTCAGATCGTCCTCGATGCGAGAATAATCGATCATAATGTAAGCAAGATATCCGATCGCCGCGACGATCACCACCAAAACGATGACCAAAATCGTCTTGAGAATGGCTTTGACCGCGCCCGCGCCTTTCTTATTCGCCCATATCATAAAATATGACCTCCTGTGTTTATCTTATTTTTATCTTAGAGAGTAACTCTCCGATTTTCGACTGAATGTGAAATGCGCCCGAGACGGAAGAGGCGGGATCGAGATCCACGACGACGAGCTCCTTCCCTCGGAAATATCTCACGAGCCCCGCCGCGGGATACACGACGAGGGAAGTCCCCGCGATGATCATCACGTCCGCGGAAGCGATCGCCCGCACGGCGCCGGAAACCACGTCGTCATCCAGCCCTTCGCCATAAAGCACGACGTCCGGCTTCACTACGCCGCCGCATTCGCAGCGCGGCACGCCCGAAGCCGCCTTGACCTCTTCAAGGGAATGAAACTTCCCGCATTTCACGCAATAATTCCGTCTGACCGAGCCATGCAGCTCATAGACGCATTTCGATCCTGCGTCGCTATGCAATCCGTCGATATTCTGCGTCACGACGGCGGAAAGCCGCCCTGCCCGCTCAAGCTCCGCAAGGAAATAATGCGCGGCATTCGGCTTGGCGTCATAAGAAATGATCTTATCTCGATAAAACTCGAAAAAATCCTCCGTGCGCGCAAGGAAACAATCATGCGACAGCATATATTCGGGCGGAAACTTATATTTCTGATGATAAAGCCCGTCGGGACTGCGGAAATCCGGAATACCGCTCTCCGTGCTGACGCCCGCGCCGCCGAAGAAGACGAGACGCTGCGCCTCGTCCACGATCGACTGCAATTTTTCGACAGCCCTTGCATCCATACTCCTACTATATCACATAAAAAGGAGGTTTTTCAAGTGGC
>JAGCXI010000015.1 GCA_017961365.1 Clostridia bacterium | reverse complement strand
TCCCCACCGAGACGGTCTATGGGCTCGGCGGAAATGCGCTCGACAAAGCCGCGGCGAAAAAGATCTACGAAGTCAAAGGTCGCCCCTCGGACAATCCTCTCATCGTACACCTTCTCTCTTGGGAGGACGTAGGAAAAGTCGCCCTTCCCACCAAGGAAGCCAAGGCGCTTTACGACGCTTTCTGTCCCGGTCCCTTGACGATGATCCTGCAAAAGCTCCCCTGCGTCCCCGACGAGACGACGGGCGGAAGAGCCACCGTGGCGCTCCGTTTCCCCTCTCATCCCGTCGCACGTAAGCTCCTCGAGCTCGCAGGCGTCCCCATCGCCGCGCCGAGCGCGAATGTCAGCAAGCACGTCTCTCCCACGAGCGCCCGTCACGTCTATGACGACCTCAAAGGAAAGATCCCCTTGATCCTCGAAGGCGGCGCTTCGCAAGTGGGGATCGAGAGCACGATCGTGGATCTCACGGGGGGATCGCCCACCGTTCTGCGCCCCGGCGCCGTCACGAAAGAAGAGATCGCCGCCGTCCTCGGCGAGGCGAGAAACTATGTGGGCAAGGTGGAAGAAGCGCTTGCGCCCGGCATGAAATATAAGCATTATTCCCCGAGCGTCCCCTGCTCTCTCGTGAAGAAAGAGGCGCTCAAGGACGCTTATCGCCGTCTCACCGAAGAAGGCAAGAAGGTGGCTGTCCTCGCGCGGGAAAGCGAGGCGGCAAGCTTCCCCAAGGAGGATTTCCTCTCCCTCGGAAGCACGCCCCAAGAAACGCAACGAAATGTCTACGCCGCTCTGCGCGAAGCGGAGCGCCATGACGTCGCGATCATTGAGGATCTGTCGGACGAATACGCCTTTTTCGCCGCGATGGATCGCATCAAAAAAGCTACGGGAGGATCTACACTATGAAATTGGTTTTCGTTTGCAGCGGAAATACCTGTCGTTCGCCGATGGCGGAATGCGTCCTTGAATATCTCTTAAAGAAAGAAGGGATCGAGGGCATCGAGGTCTCGAGCCGCGGCGTCGTGGCGAACGTGGGGGCGGACACCTCCGAGAACGCGAAAAAAGCGCTCGAGGCGAAAGGCATCCCCGTAAAAAAGCACGTCGCCACCCAGATGACCACGCAGGAAGTCTTCCAAAATGATCTCGTGATCTGCATGACCGAGCGTCATAAGATGCGTCTCGGCAGCCTGCCGAAAGTCTTCACGCTCCATCAACTCACGAGCTGCGGCGACATCGTGGATCCCTTCGGCGGAGACGAAGAAGTCTATAAGAAATGCCTCGACGAGCTCATCGCGGCGATCACGAAGCTCATCCCCATCCTGAAAAGACAGCTTGCGCTCGAAACGCCCGAGACGAAAGCGCAGGAAAAGCCGCATGCGAAGCCGACTAAGAAAAAGACGTCCGAAGGCAAAAAGAAAGCGCCCGAGGAGAAAAAAGAGAAAAACGAAGCATAAGAACGAACATTAAAAAAGCCCGTTGTACTGAACGGGCTTTTTTACCGGTGTAGTTTTTTCTCCACGCTTTATTCGAGGACTTGATACCCCGCTTCGGTGATGGCGGAGGCGACGGATTCTTTCGCCACATCACCACGGACAGTGGCGGTCTTTTTCGCAAGATCGACCTTGACTTTCTTTACGCCGGGGACGGCGGCGAGCGCCTTCTCGACGCGCGCTTTGCAATGCTCACACATCATTCCTTCCACGCGGAGGGTCAGTCCCTCTTCTTTCTTAAAACACATCTCCTTTTCCTCCTTATCATCTTTCGAAGCTTCCGACTTTTCCGCGGAAGATCCCATTTTCTTATACGCATTGATCCTGAGGGCATTCAGCACGACGAAAAGCGAGCTCAGGCTCATCGCCGCCGCAGAGATCGTGGGCGTGAGCGAAAAGCCCAGCGCCGCAAAGGCGCCCGCCGCCACGGGGATGGCGATGAGATTATAAAAGAACGCCCAGAAAAGATTCCCTTTTATGATGCGGAAAGCACGTCGCGCGAGGAGATAAGCGTCCGCAAGGGCATAGATATCCTCCCTTTGCAAGACGACGTCCGCCGCGTCGATGGCGACGTCCGTGCCCGTGCCCACCGCGATGCCGACGTCTGCGGTCTTCAGGGCGGGGCTGTCATTCACGCCGTCTCCCGTCATCGCCACGATGCCGCCCTCCGCTTTGAGCTTCTTAGCGATCTCCGCCTTATCCTCGGGGAGCATCTCGCCATGGATGGAAGAGACGCCGAGCTCCTTCGCCACGGCAAAAGCGGCATGGAGATTATCCCCCGTGCAAAGCACGGTTTGAACGCTATGCGCCTCAAAGCATTCCACCGTCTCTTTCGCCCCCTTTTTCAAGCTGTCCGAGACGATGAAGATCCCGAGCACGCCCTCGTCGTCCCCGAGATAAACCACGGTGTCCCCGCGATAGATCTCCTCCTTGGAACGATCCGCGCGGACGGGGATCACGGCGGCATTTCCGATGTAATACGTCCTCCCCTCGATAGAGACGACGGCGCCCTTTCCCGTGCGATATTCATAGCGCTCCGCGACGTAAGGCGTCTCCCCGCAGAATTCCTTTATGCAGGAAGCGAGGGGGTGTAAAGAGGGGGCTTCCGCCGCCGAAGCGATGCGGAAAAGTTCCTCGTCCTCCACGATAGAGAGATTAAAGAATTCCCGGACTCGCATCTTCCCTTCCGTAAGCGTGGCGGTCTTGTCCAAAAGGATATGATCCACCTTGCTGAAGGTCTCGATGCTCTCCGCATTTTTATAAAGGACGCCGAGGCTCGCTCCCTTCCCCGTCGCCGCCATCACCGCCACAGGCGTGGCAAGTCCGAGCGCGCAGGGACAAGAAATGACGAGGACGCTCACGCCGTACTTGAAAGCGAGCGCGAGATCCCTCGACAAAAGCAGCCATAAAAGGAAAGTGAGAAAGGCGATCCCCGTGACAACGGGGACGAAGACGCCCGAGACTTTATCCGCGATCTTTTGGACGGGCGCTTTGCTGACCGAAGCGGCGCGCACCATCTCTACCACCTGCGAAAAGGCGCTGTCCACGCCGACTTTCTCCGCGCGAAGGACGAGATAACCGCTCGTGACCCGACTGCCCGAGACCGCCTCGTCTCCTTCCGTAACTTCGCGAGGAAGAGGCTCCCCCGTCATCACGGACGTATCGAGAAAAGCGCTTCCTTTGAGGATCACGCCGTCCACGGGGACGCGATCCCCCTGTCGCAAGACGACGCTGTCCCCGACGACGATCTCCTCCAAAGCGACTTCCGTCTCATTCCCTTCTCTGAGGATGCGGGCTTTCGCGGGCATAAGGCGCATCAATTTCTCGATCTCACGCCCCGTGCGCCCCTTGCTCTTCTCCTCGAGGAATTTCCCGAGCGTGACAAGGGTCAAGACCATTACGGACGCCTCGAAAAAGACCGTCCCGCTCCCGCCGAGATAAGTCATCACGGTGATGACGACGCTATAGACATACGCCACGGAGGAGGCGAGCGCCACCAGCGTGTCCATATTCGGCACGCCCTTGAAAAGCGCGCGGACGCCGCCCGTGAAGAACTTATGATTCAGCCCGATGATGACGGCGGCGAGGATCATCTCTGCGGTGAGCGAGACCCACGTCGCGGGAAGGGGGAAAGAAAACATCTCGCCCATCGAGAAATACATCAACGGAAGAAGGAAAATAAGGGAGAAAAGAAACCTTTTGAGGAGCTTCGCGCTCTCCGCGGACGCTCCCTCCTTTCTCTCCTCCGAAACGGAATATCCGAGCGCCTCGATCCGACGGATCACCTCGCGCTCCACAGCTTCCTCCCCCGAAAAAGAGAGGCGCATGCTCTTATCCATCAAAGAGACCGAGACCGCCTCAACGCCCTCGACCTTCGCCGCGCATTTCTCGATGCCGAGCGCGCAAGCGGAACAGCTCATTCCCTCCACCTGATATTTCTTTTCCATATCTCCATTATAACACCGACGAAAGAAAAGATACACTCCTTTCTTCTCGGGAGAGAAAACCGCCCCCTTACGGAGGCGGGATCTCTATTTATCTTCTTTCTTGACTTTTGCTGCGGCGCAGTAATGACAAGCCGAACAGTCCGAACAGCCGCAGTCACATCCGCCCTTCCCCTTCTTCTTGCGAAGGATACGGGCGACGATGACGCCGACGACGAGCGCCGCGCACGCCACGATGAGAATGATCTCGGGGGCGCCCATATCACACCGCCTTTGCTTTCGCGCGCTTATTGCGGAGGATGATGAAGGACGTCACAGCCGCCGCTGCCGCGAGCCAGAGGAAGAGCGTCCACCACCACATTCCTATGGTATAGACCGCCGCGGACACCACGTAAGAGGAAGCGAGCCAGAAGATGAGCGTGCCATTAAAACGCTTCTTATCCTGCAATTCCGCCTTTGCCGTACCCACCGCGGCGAAGCAGGGGATCGTGGTCATATTGAAGGCGATGAAGGAGATCAAAGCGGGCACCGTGATCCCCGTAGCGAGGACCATCGCCTGCACGGCGTCTATGCCCTCTTCCGCCGCGATATCCAAGCCGCCGACATTCTGATTCGCCATCGCGACGAGGCAGGAAGCCAAAGTGGCGAAGGTGGCGATGACATTCTCTTTTGCGATGAGTCCCGCCACAGCCGCCACGACGAAGACCCAACCGTACTGCCCAAGCTGGCTGCCGAAGCCGAGCGGGGTGAAGATGGGCTGTACGAGCTGGCTGATACCCGCAAGAATGCTCTCATTGATGGCTTCATCCTCGAGGAATTTCCAAGCGAAGGAGAAATGCGTCAAGAGCCAGATCACGATGGTGGATGCGAGGATAATGGTGAAAGCTTTCTTCACGAAATGCTTGGTCTTGTCCCAGAGATGCGCCATAAGGTTCTTGAACTGCGGCGCGTGATACGCCGGGAGCTCCATAATGAAGGGAGGGGTCTCGCCTTTCAGCGTCGTATTCCGCATCAAGAGAACTGCCACGATGGCGGTGACGATGCCGAGGAGATACATCAAGAACGTGATGACGTCCGCATTTCCCACGCCGAAATACGCCACGATGGCGCCCGCAACGGCGGTCAGGATGGGGAGCTTCGCCCCGCAGGAGAAGAAGGGGATCACGCGCACGGTGGCGGCGCGCTCCTTTTCATCCGCGAGCGTCCTCGTATTGATCATCGCGGGCACGGAGCAGCCGAAGCCCATGATCATCGGCATGAATGCGCGTCCCGAAAGCCCGAAACGGCGGAACATCCTATCGAGGATGAAGGCGATACGCGCCATATAACCGCTGTCTTCCAAGATCGAGAAGAAAAGGAACAAAACGAGGATGGGAGGCAGGAAGGAAAGCACCGAGGCGACGCCGTCAAAGATGCCGTTATTGATAAGTCCCACTGCCCAAGGCGCCATGGAGGAGCCTTCCACAAGCCCGCCGAGCCAGCCGAAAAGCTCGCCGACGAGCATATTATTCCAAATATTATTGATGATGACGCCCGGGGAGAAGATGGCGCCGTCATAGAGACAGGCGAGCCAGCGGACGCCATAATTCAGCGGCTCCCCTTCCGCCGTCAAGAGCCCGAGCTCCTCCAAGGACGGCAGGGAGAATATCTTGCCGAGATAGAGGAAATCCTCGCTGAAAGTCAAGTGGAAGATGGCGAAAAGGATCAAAAGGAAGATGGGGATGCCCCAGATCTTATGCGTCATCACCTTATCCGCTTTGTCCGAGCGGGACATCGAGAATTTTTCCGTTTTTTTCTTGGAAAGCGCGGGGGCGAAATGCTTGGAGATATATTTATAGCGAGCGTCCGCCACGAGCGCCTCGAAATCACCCCCGAAGACGTCGTCCTCGAAAGTCGCTTTGAATTCGTCGATCATCGGGACGGTCTCTTTATGCATCTCGGTCTCGATGCTGTCATTCTCCACGAGCTTCACGGCGTGGAAGAGAGGATCCTTGACCCCCTGCCCTTTGAGAGCGATCTTGACATCCCCCACGAGATGCGCGAGGGCGGATTCCTCCAAGACCGTCTTGCCTTGGCGGCCTTTGAGGGAAGCGGCGTAAGCCTCCTCCATAAGCTCCTTGAGCCCCGTCTCCTTTAAGGCGGAGATCTTCACGACGGGCACGCCGAGACGGGAAGAAAGGAGGGCTTCATCGATCTTATCGCCCGCTTTCTCCACTTCATCCATCATATTGAGCGCGATGACCATCGGGACGTCGATCTCGGCGATCTGCGTGGTGAGATAAAGATTTCTCTCCAGATTCGTGGCATCCACGATATTGATGACGCAATCGGGAGATTCGTCAAGGATGTAATTTCGCGCGATGACCTCTTCCGGCGTATAAGGCGAAAGAGAATAAATGCCCGGGAGATCCACGATCTCGATGGGCTCGGCGCATTTCTTATAAGTCCCCGTCTTCTTATCCACGGTCACGCCGGGCCAATTCCCCACGTGCGCCGTCGAACCGGTCAAACTATTGAAAAGCGTGGTCTTTCCGCAATTCGGATTTCCTGCCAAAGCAAATCTTTTCATCCTTCCGCCTCCATCGTGACGCAAGCCGCTTCCGTCTTGCGCAGGGTCAGCTCATAGCCGCGTATCGTGATCTCGATGGGATCCCCGAGGGGGGCTTTCTTCCGAAGGAAGATCTCCGCTCCCGGCGTGATGCCCATATCGAAGAGGCGCCTCTTGATCTTGCCCTCTCCGCCGACGCGCTTCACGATGCCGACGTCACCTATCTCGAATGTATCCAACGTCTTTTCCATATTTCTCTCCTTTTATCACGCGACGAATATCTTCGTCGATATGCTACTATCCAAAGCAAGCCTGCCGTCCTTGATCTTGACGACGACCGTCCCTCCGCTCGAGGAAAGCACGGTCACCTCGCCATTCAAGGAGACGCCGAGGCTCTCCAAATGCTTCTTGGTCTTCTCGTCGGTGGCGATGCGTACGATCTTCAAATCCACGTTTATGGGCGCGATCACGATCGGCATAACTCTTCTCTCCTTCGCCTCATCCTATGCGGACAAAGGCTTTAATATGAATTCTATTTCATATTCGCAATCTAATAGTAACACCGTCCGAAAGCCTTGTCAAGAGAAATATGAAAGTTTTTTCACGTTTTTTGTTTTTTTCTTTTCACGCGCGCGAATCATTAGACTTCCCGCGCAAAAAAAAGACGGCAATCGCTTGCCGTCTTTTTTTGATTTGTTTTTCGATGAAAGAATGCTTCTAGAGTCTTATGCCTTCTTCACCGCATTTCTGATGATGACTCTGCCGAGGCTCTTGACGATGGGACGGACGAGGTCATTATCCAAGAAGTCCGTGAGACCGCCGATGAGCTGCGTGGCGATGCCTGCGCCGTCTGCGCCGAAGACGAGCTCGGTGGTGGCACCAGCCGCCGTGGGATCGAGCATCTCAAGCGCGGAAGCATTCTCAGCGCCCCAGTTGAAGGAGAAGTTCGAATGCGTGACGCCGGTCTCCTCAAGCGTTTCGGTCGCGGTCTTGGAAGCTTTCTTCACATAGTTCGCCGCGATGGTGCCCGCTTTCGCATCAAAAGCAAGATCGAAGGTGACATATCTGCCGGAGGAAGCCAGCGTGAGCTCGTAATTCATCGCATAGCGATTCTGCGCTTTCTCGGTGACGTCGAAGGTGAACTTATAGACGTCGCCCTTGAAGGTGAGGGTGAAGAAGAGCTTATTCTTATAACCGTCGGTATTCACGTAGAGCTCGATATTGGAGATGTAATCCTTGAGGTCCGCGGGAATATTCGCGCCGGGGATCTTACGATTCAGGAACGCGATGAAGTCTCTGTTGATGATCTTGGAGATGTCGCTCGCGTACTCATTGAGATCCGTGCCCGTGATCTTGATACCGAAGGAACCTTCGCCAACGGTCGCTTTGCTCTTGAGCTTATCGAAGAGACCGCCCACGCCGCTGAAGACCGCCTGGATGTCGAAGGAGCTATTGCTCTCATTCGCTTTCGCATCGGTCCCGTTCGTCACGCTCTCTTCCTCTGCGGAAGCCGTCGTCGGGGTCTTGCGCTCGATATAATAAGCCAAGAGCTGCGCAACGACGTTATTTCCGTCTTCGCCGAAGAGGGCTTTGAGCTGGTCATTAAACTTCGCGGGGTTCACGACCTCGATGATGCCCGCCGCATTATTCCAGACCAAGCCGTGCCAATTATTCTCGTCAAGTCCTGCCCACTCCATGATCGTGGCAAGCACGGTCTGATCCGCAGTAAAGGTATAGATGGTCTCGCCGTCATCACCCTTATCATACGCCGTGCCGCTCGTCGCGATGGTCTTGGTGGCTTGATCATAGCTGATGGAGAAGAAATTCGTATTGTCATTCTCCTTGAAGACCTTGCCCTGAGACTGCTTGATCGTGAAGGAAGCCTTGATCTGGCTGGGCTTGAAGGGATTGATGGAAGTGACCAAATGATAACGGAAGGTGGAGTCGAGATTCGTCGTCTTATCCGTCACGGTCACGTCGCCGCCGACATTGAAATTCGTCGGGCTGAAATATTCCGCCTTGGTATCGATATCCTTCGGGGTGTCGAGCTTCACTTTGCCATAGAGATCGTCGGAGAAGGCGAAATCATGCGCATAGATCGCAAAGCTGATCGCGGGGATCTCGAGCTTGCCGTCCGCGGCGGTCTCGTCCTCCGCGAAGTAAAGCGTGCATTCGGGGATATTCACAGCGAGCTCGAAATCGGTCATATTGCCCTTCTTATCCGAGATCGCGGTGATGGTGATATGTCCGATGAGGCCATGGACCGTCTCGAAATCGATCTTCTTGGGATCGACGCCGAGGATGACGGGGACCTTCTCGAGATACTTGCCGAGCACAGCATTGATGACGGAGCCATAGGTCTCCGTGACTTCGGAGAGCACGGTACCGAAATTGATATCAATGACGTTGATCGTATTCTCGCCGTCTTCGCCGGTATACGCCTCGACCATATCGCCCACGAGCTCGCCCGCCATATCGGCGATATTCTTATCGAGCTTGAAAGCGGTCAGAAGACCCGCAAAGCCATTCGCGGTGATGATGTCACCCTTGTCATCGCGGAACTTGCCGTCGAGCTTGTCGATGAGCTCATTCAAGATGGCATAGTCGATGTACTTATACTCGGTGGATTCCTTGCCGTCTTTCTCCACAACATAGCTCACATAGAGCTTGCAATCCTTATCTTCCAAAGCATTCTGGAAATAAAGCCCGGCGAGCTCTTTATTCGTTTCGCCGTTTTTCACGAGGACGGAGAAATTCGTCTTATTCTCGTTCTTGACCATCTCTTGGCTATCCGCAGCCTTCTTAGTCCAGACTTTGTCCGCGAGATCGATATTTCCTTTCACGTCGAGGAGATAATCATGACCCATGACTTCCACGCCGACTTTGCCCTGCACGCCGAACTTGCCGGAGACCGCGTCGGAAACCGTATTATTCGTCATCTTGAGCGCGGCATTGATGATGTCGTCAAGCACGCTGATCTTCTCATCATTATCCATGATGTCGTCAAGGGTGATGTCATTATAGGAGCCATCCTTATAAGAACCCGCCCACTCGGCGTACTTTGCGGGGATCGCATCCTTCTGATAGATCTTCGTGAGCTTATTCTTCTTATCCTTCGTCCAAACGAAGATGACCTTATAAGCACCCGCATCACCCGTGTCTTTATTATAGCTGACGGAGATCGTGGGCTTGATGTCATTCTTCTTATTGTCCTGGAGATAGAAGTCCTGAATGTCGTCATTCAAGGCTTCCGACAGCTTCACGGAACGATCCGCTTTGACGTCGGACGCATTATTCTTCAGCCACTTGTCGATCACGGTATTGATCCTCGAATCAACTTCCTCGATCAAGTCCTGATTCACGCCCTTCAACGTCTTGCCGTCATCCTTGGTCTTACAAGCGACGAGGGTAAGCATGAGAAGCGCTACGCAGAGCAAGATGGCGACTATGATGCCAAACTTTTTCTTCATACAATAACCTCCAAAAAGATTTTTTGTATAACTATGATAACACACACGCGCGCACTTGTCAATCACCAATCCGCAAATCGCCCTTGGCAAAAAATAGCAGACGAATGCCCTCCGCGGCGGGCGACTCCCCTGCTTATGATAAAAAAAGAGACGCTTTTCATACTATCTCTATGAAACTCACCGAAATACGCCGAAGACTGCTCTCCGATCTCGGCGAGAGCAGCGATCTCACTGTTTTCGAAGGACGGGTGGGCGAGACGCCCTGTATCTACGCCGCCTTTGAAGCGCTCGTGGACAAAGAACTTTTGGAAAGCGGAGTGATCAAGCCTCTTGCCGCTTATAAAGGCGCGCCGAAGGATCTCGCAAACGCCACTTACACCATAGCGCCCGTCAAGCGACTGAAAAAACTCGCCGAAGCGGAGAAAGAGATCTGCGAAGGCGGAACGGCGCTCTTTCTCGAAGACGAAAAAGAGATTTATCTCTTCTCCGTCAAAAAATGGGAGCGAAGATCGGTCAGCGAGCCGCCTACGAGCAGCGTCCTCAAGGGACCGCGGGAGGGCTTCACCGAAGATATCAATGTGAATACCTCCCTTTTGCGCAGGCGTCTTCGAGATAAGCACCTTATCATCCGCGAAAGCACATTCGGACGATATTCCGGGACTGCCGTCGCCGTCTGCTATCTCTCGAACGTCGCGGCAAAAGAGACCGTTGACCTTCTCAATGAAAGGCTCTCGCATATCGACATCGACGGCATCATCGACAGCTCTTATATCACGAAATTCATCGAAGACGATCCTTCTTCGCTTTTCCCGCAGGTGGGCTCTCTCGAAAAGCCGGACGTTGTGGCGGCGAAACTGCTCGAAGGGCGGGTGGCGATCCTCGTGGACGGAAGCCCGATCGCCCTCACCGTGCCGCACCTTCTCATCGAGAGTTTTCAAGACAGTCAGGATTATTTCAAGCGGAATTCGCGGGTGACGGTGACGCGCTTTCTCCGTCTTTTTGGCGCGATGATCGCCCTCTTTCTCCCCGCCGTCTTCGTGGCTGTGCAGGAATTTCAATATCAGATCCTGCCTTTGAAATTTCTCATCACCATCTTGAACAGCACGAACGGAACGCCTCTTTCGCCCACGCTCGAGATGGTGCTCGTGCTCATCATCTTCGACATCCTGAATGAAGCGAGCGTGCGAATGCCGCGATACGTCGGCATGGCGCTCTCCATCGTGGGCGCGATCGTGCTCGGCGAGACGGCGGTCAGCGCGGGGCTTCTGAGCTCGCCCGCCGTGCTCGTGACCGCGCTCTCTTCCATCGGACTTTATCTCGTGCCGGATGACGTGGGGACTTACAGTCTCTTGCGTCTCGTCTTCGTGGCGACCGCCGCGCTCCTCGGCATCCTCGGCATCCTCTTCGCCGTGGCGCTCCTCACCCGTCATCTCGTCACTTTGCAGAGCTTCGGATCAGACTATACGAGTCCCTATGCGCCCCTTGCGGAAGGAGATCTCAAGGACGGCTTTGTCAAACGGGAACTCCCCGACATGACCCGACGCCCGCAAAGCATCGCGAATCAAAATGCGACGCGCATAAAGAAAGACGCCGCCCTCGAAAAGCGGCTCGGGGAGGCAGAGGATGAAGACTGAGAATCCCCTCTTGCAAGCGCCGAGAAAGGTGTCTTACGCGCAGTTCGCCCTCATCGCGCTCGTCCTTTTCCTTGCGATGAAAGTCTGCACGCTTCCCTCCGTCCTCGCGGAAGAAGCGGGGGCGAAATCCGTTTGGGCGGCTCTCTTTCTCTTCCTGACGGACTGCATTCTGCTTTATTTTGCGATGAAGACCGCGAAACAAGGCGGGCTCTTTTCGCTCGATATCCCACGGGGGTGGAAGATCGCCGCGGGGATCCCTCTGCTTCTTTTCTTCGCGCTGAAACTTTCCGCTTTCTCCCGCGAAGTCTCCACTTATTTCGCCCTCTCCCTCTTCGAGAGCGTCCCCGTCCTCCCCATCTCCGTCATCCTCCTCGTCTTCCTCTGCCTTTTCGCGGACAAAGGTTTCGCGGCGATCGGCAGAACGCTCGAGATCTTCGTCTGGCTCTTCCTCTTCGTCTTTCTTTTCGTCATCATCTTCACGCGGACGGAAGGAGATCTTTTCAATGCGCTCGCCATCTTCTCTCCCGATCTCGACAAGGTGGGCGGCGCGCTTTTCCGCTGTCTCGGCTGGTACGGCGACACGACGCTTCTGCTCCTCCTCGATCTTCGAGAGCCCCCCGCGGTCGCCCCGAAAAAAAAGAATGCGCCGATCTTTGCGACGGTAGCTTTTTCTTTTCTCTCGCTTCTCGTTTTTTACGTCGTCTTCACGGCGGTGTACGGCGAGGCGGCGAAGATGACGGACTATGCTTTTATCAAGCTCTCGGCTTTCAAGGCGAATACCGATGAGCTCGGTTCGGCGGATTGGCCGATGATCACCCTTTGGTCCGTCCTCTCTTTCAGCTATCTCGCGCTCATCCTGCTCGCAGGGAAGGAATGTCTGCTGCAACTCTTCCGAAAAGAAGGCAAAAAGGCTGGACGATGGGCTTTTGCGGCGCTTTCCCTCTTCGCGCTTCTCTTCTCCTTTTTCCTCCTCGACGAGGAAAAAGAATATCACACCTTTATGACCAAGGCGATGAATCTCGTGACGCTCGCGGCGGGCATCGTCACCATCGCTTCGGGCGCGGCGGCGCTTTATAAGGAGAAATATGAAAAAACGAACTGAAAAGCTCATCGCGATCGTCCTCATTTTGATCCTCTGCACCCTCGTGGGCAATCTCATCGTCACGCAGCCGATTTTGAATCGAGGCATCGTCATCGGCATGGGCGTGGACAAGACGGAGGAGGACGAGATCGAAGTCACCGTCCAGATCGCCGTCGCGGGCGAGAGCTCCGCCCCGGGCGCGCCCAATCGCTATGCGCTGGTCAGCGGAAAAGGTCCCACCCTCCTTTCCGCAATGGATCGCATCGCGCGGATCACGGCGTATAGCCCGCTTATTTTCATTGTCATATGCTGCTTTTCGGCGAGAAAATCGTCCGCGAAGGGCTTCTCGAAGCGGCGAAGGACCTTTTCATCGAGGACACCGTGATGGACGACGTCGCGGTGATGGCCGTTGCGGGCACGGCGAAAGAGACGCTCGAACGCAGCGTCTCGATGCAAGGCGCTTCCTCCGTCTATCTGCAACAGCTGAATAAGATCAATAGCAGCACGGGCGGACATCCCGCCGCCACGCTGAAGACTTTCATCACCCATTTCGAGACCGAAGGCTATACCCCTTCCCTGCCTTGGGTGGAGGCGATCCCCGTCCCGAAAGCCGTGGGCGGCGCGGACACGGGCGGTGACGAGCAGAACTACGTCTTCGACTGTTCCAAGACCGTGCTTTTCCATCCCGACGGGAAAGGGGACATTGAAGGAAAGGCGCTCACCGAAGCGCTCGCGCTCATCACCTCCCCCGACGGAATGCTCCTGCATATCTCTGCGGAAGAGGAAGGAAGCCTCGACGTCAATATCAAAAAATGTCTGCGACATTGGAAGATCGCGGAGGATGGAAGCGTCACTTTCCGCGCCGTCTATTTCGTAAACCTCGTGGCGGAAAGCGTCACGGAAAATCTCTCCGACCTGCCGAGCGATTACGTGGAAAAGCGCGCGAAAGACCATATCGAAAAAAGCATCGAAACGGGGCTTACCTCGGAGAGCGGGCTCGACCCTTATTCTCTGGAAGGGAAATATCACAAAAAATACGGGGAAAAGAAAGAGCCGCAAGCGATCTCTCTGCGTCTCGACGTCTCGGTGAAAAGAAGCGACGCTTGATGACGGGGATTTTTGCTTCCGAGATCGACAAAACGCGAAAAGAAGCCGGCAAACGCCGACTTCTTTTCGCTCTTTTTTCCTCTTTAAGAGCTCGTGATTCCGGGATCATTCGAGATCCAAGGTCTTCAAGATCTTCGGCTTTCCCCGCGCGGCAAGTTTCCTTTCCAAGAAAATGAAAAGCACGAAGATGCCCGCCCCGCAAGCTGCCAACGCAAGCAGCACGTAAAGCATCTTCGCCGTGAGCTCCGTGACCCGCATCATATTGAAGACGGAGGGCAAAGCCAGCCAACCGATCATATATAAGACCAGCATCGAGAAAAAGATGACGGCATGCTTGACGTCCATCGGCAAACAAACGCGGAAAAGCACCATAAAGGACGCAAGTGCGACCATCAGGACCGAGAGCATATCCGCCTCCGCCACGCTCAAAGGAAGCACCACCGAGACGATCTGGATGGCGACGATGCCCACCACGATGGTGAGCGCGCCCGGAAGCGCTTTTCGCAATGCGTTATAAAGAAAACTCCCTTCCGCCCGCTCTTTATTCGGCTCCAAAGCGAGGAGGAAAGAGGGAAGCCCCGTCGCCGTCGCCCCCACAAGGGTAAGATGTGAAGGCTCGAAAGGATAACTCCCGATGAAAAGGAAGATGATGGCGAGCAATGTCGCGTAAATGGTCTTCACGAGATAAAGCGAAGCGGAACGCTGCAGATTATTGATGGAGCGCCTGCCTTCCGCCACGATGCGCGGCATCGAAGCGAAATTCGAATCGAGAAGCACGAGAGAGGCGACGCTCTTCGCCACGTCGCTGCCCGAAGCCATCGCCACGCTGCAATCTGCCTCCTTCAAAGCGAGGACGTCATTCACGCCGTCCCCCGTCATCGCGACGGTGTGCTTCTCTTTTTTCAGCGTCTTGATGAGAGCGAGCTTCTGCTCAGGCGTCACTCTCCCGAAGATCACGTATTTGTTAAGCATCTCCTCGAGATCCTCGTCTTCCTTCCAAGTGGAAGCGTCCGTATATCGCTCCGCGCCGGCAAGCCCGGCTTTCTTGGCGATGGCGGAGACCGTCACGGGATTATCCCCCGAGATCACGCGGATATCCACCCCCTGTTCCGCAAAATAACGCAACGTGGCGGGGGCTTCCTCGCGGATCTTATCTTCGATAAGAAGATAGCCGAGGATGACGACATTCACGAGCTTATATTCTTCGATCTTTTCCGCGCGAGCGACGCAGATCACGCGTTTTCCGTCTTTTTGATATGCTTCGCATTTCTCACGATACAAGGAAGAAAGCGCGGGCGCCACGAATTCCGGCGCGCCCATCACGAGCCCGCCCTCCGCAAGATTCACGCCGCTCCATTTCCGATCCGAGGAGAAAGGAAAGACCTCTTCCGCTGCCCCGAGGGACGGATGCTCCGCGACGAATTCTTTCACGGCAAGATATGTGGGGTTATTATCGGGCACAGCGCCGACGATGGAAGAAAGTGCGGAGAGGATCACCTCTTCCTCCCCCGTTTCGGGGACGAGCTCCGTCACCACCATCCTGCCCTCCGTAATGGTCCCCGTCTTATCGAGGCAGAGGACGTCCACCCGCGCGAGGGTCTCGATGCTGTAAAGATCCTGCGAAAGGGTCTTATGGCGCGAGAGGCGCACGACGCCCACGGCGAAGACCGTCGTGGAAAGCGCGATGAGACCTTGCGGGATCATGGAGACCACGCTGCCCGCCATCTTCAAGACGGCTTCGTTCATCGTATTATGCACGACGAGATATTGTTTCAAAAAGAGCGCGACGCCGAGCGGAAGGACGATAATGCTCATCAGGCGAATGATCGAGCGAAGCGAGCGCATGATCTCGGAATTCGTCTTCTTGATATAGCGAGCGCCCGCCGCCACTTTGGTGGCATAATTCTCCGCGCCGACATGCGTGACGCGCGCCGCGCATTTCCCGCTGACGACGTAACTTCCGCTGAGAAGCGCCTCCCCTTCTTTCTTCAAGGCGGGATCCGATTCGCCCGTGATAAGGCTCTCATTCACCTCGATCTCTCCTTCCGCCACGACGGCGTCCGAACAGACCTGTCGCCCCGCTTCGAGGAACATCACGTCGTCCTTGACGATCTCCTCCACCGTAATGGTCTCCGCCGCGCCGTCTCGGAGGACATCCACCTTCGGCGCGGAGATGAGAGAGAGCTTCTCGATGGTCTTCTTCGCTTTGATCTCCTGAAAGATCCCGACGAAAAGATTAAAAAAGACGATCCCCATAAAGAGGGTGTTATTCCAATTCTGCCCTTTGCTCATCGTAAGGATGAGGATGGCAAGGAGAAGATTCAGCCCGTTGAAGAGGGTGAAAAGATTATCGAAAACGATCCTGCGGACGCTCTTCGTCTGCAGATCCTGTTTTCCATTCACTTCTCCCGCGGCGACGCGCTTTGCGACTTCCGCCGCAGTCAGCCCTTTGATCTCCATTCTTTCTCCTTATTTCTTTGCGTTCTGTCTGACGTATTCGTACATGCCGACGCCCGCGGCGACCGAAACATTCATGCTTGCGATCTCGCCGGACATCGGGATGCGAAGAGAGCGATCCGCCAGCTTCTTCGTGAGCGCGGACACGCCGCTACCCTCGCTGCCGAGCACGAGCGCCACGTCTCCCTTGAGATCACATTTATCGATCGCCTCTCCGTCCATATCCATCGCATAGACCTTGAAAAAGAGGTCTTTCAAAGCGCGGATCGCATCATTGATATTGGTGACGCGCGCGACTTTCACGTACTCCGTCGCGCCGCAAGACGTCTTGATCACGGTCTCATTCACGGCGACGGCGCGGTGCTTTCCGATGACGACGCCCGCCGCCCCCATACACTCCGCGCTGCGCAGAATGCTCCCGAGATTATGCGGGTCTTCCACGCCGTCCAGAATGATGATGAGGCGGCTGTCCTCCTTCCCCGTAAGGAGATCGGATAGCTCGCTGTACACGAAATCCGTCGTATACGCGATGACGCCTTGGTGCTTGCGGGTGACCGAGATCTTATCCAGATTCTCCTTCGTGCAGAAGACGGCGCGCGCGCCGCTCTCCCTCGCTTGGAAGGCGAGCGCTTCCGCCATTTTGTCCCCTTTCTGCGCGCAGATCTTATCAATGGTCTTGCCTGCTTTTATAAGCTCCTTGACCGCGTTTTTCCCTTCTACTATCATATTTCCTCCATCAGCTCGAAGATCTCGTCGAGCCTTTCCTCCTCTCCTGCAAGATACAGATATCCGATGACCGCTTCGAGCCCGCTTGCCCGACGATAATCCACCACGGAAAAATTCTTCGCGTGATGACGGGACTTACTATTACGCGCACGGCGATAGATCTCCGCCTCCTCTTCCGTAAGATGCGGGAGGATCTTCTCCACCTTGTCGGACTGCGCACGCGCATTCACTTCCCGCGCCGTTTTCAGATGAAGAGCATGCGCCTTGGAGGTATCCTCGAGCGCCACGCGCGTGCGGACGCGCAAGGTCTCCACGCCGTCCCCGATGAAAGCGAGGACGAGAGGATTCATCTGCTTGATTTTATTTTTCTCCAAAGCGATTTTTGCCATACTTCGATCCGCTTTACATTATAAACGTTTTACAGCGGAAAGTAAAGAAAAGAGGAACGAATGTCCCTCTTTTGCTCTTCTTTTCCCGCGCTATGGCGATCCCGAAGCGAAATCACCAATCGCAACCGTGAAGGACGTATTCACCGTCGTCCTTGATCTCCTCCGGAATGGGGATCTTATGCTCGACGAGGAATTCTTTCACTTCCTTCCCCGTGAGCTTCGCTTCGGTGGTGATGGCGTCCACCGCTCTCGCCTTGGGATGATGCAAGGCGTCATAAACGATGTCTATATCACATCCGAGTTCAAGTAAATATCCGTCTCCCGTAATAAACGCGCTTCTCATGGATAATATCCTCCTTTATGCTTGCTTCGCTTTATGCTTTCGCACCAAGAAATAGACAAGATAAAATATCGACAAATACAACAGGAATAAGAGCACGACGCACATCGGATACAACACCCGATTTCCCTTTACCAGATTATAGAAAATGTCATACGGCGTGCCGTCGCCCCGCATCAGGAACATATAATTATACGGGATCAGGATGTCCGCGATATACGCGAGCACGCAGAAGACGCAAAGGATGGTGAAGGTGATCCAGATATTCTTCACGCGCATGCTGGTCAAGCCCGAGATGGCGATATAAAGCGAAGCGAAGCCGCTGAGGGTATGCGTGATGACCGAAAGCACGTTATCGAAAGAAAGGATGGGATAACAAGAGAAATTCTGTCCCGCGCCGTACGTGCCCATCACGGCGCCGAGGATGCCGAAGATGAAGACGAAATCAAGCGCCGCTTCTCTCAATCTCCCTTTCGAGAAGGCTGCCAAAGGCAAAGCGATCATCTGCATACTGCAAAGGAAAAGGGGCAAAAGATACAAAAGCGCCCTGAATGAATGATCCTTCAAGCAGCAAACGACCATTTCCAGCACTTTCAGAAAAAGAAGAATGATTGCCGCCCACGCGATGACCTTATTCTTCGTCTTTTCATCTTTATTTCGATTTCTTCTTCCGAGGATCACGGCGAGCGCGACCATCACGGCGATGAAGACCGTCACGAATAAAATGTGTTGCCAAGAAAGAAAGCCCTCCGGCTCTCTTTTATATCCGCCCACTCCGAAAAACTCTTTGATTGCGTCCATATCGTCTCGTCTCCTTCCGTCTTTTCCATATTATAGCAAAGGGGGATCTTTTTCAAGCTTTTTCGCTGTCTCTCTCCGAAACGTCACATTCTCGCGACGCCCGTTTTCCGCGCCGCATCCGCCACCGCTTTCGCCACGGCAGGTCCCACCCGCGGATCGAAAGCCCGCGGCAGGATATAATCCTTTTTCAGTTCAGCAGGTGACACGAGAGAAGCAAGTGCCTCCGCCGCGGCGAGCTTCATCTCTTCATTGATCTCACGAGCGCGCACGTCGAGCGCTCCGCGGAAGATCCCCGGGAATGCCAAGACGTTATTGATCTGATTCGGGAAGTCGCTCCTCCCCGTCCCCACCACGGCGGCGCCCGCCTGCAGGGCGAGCTCGGGCATGATCTCGGGCGTGGGATTCGCCATCGGGAAAATGACGGCGTCCTCCGCCATGCTCTTCACCATCTCGGGCGAAACGATATTCCCCGCCGAGACGCCGATGAAAAGATCCGCCCCCTTCATCACGTCTGCAAGGCTGCCCTTCACACAGGTAAGATTCGTGACTTTCGCCATCTCCGCCTGCGCGGGATTCAGCCAATCCGCGCCTTCATATATGACGCCTTTTTTATCGCACATAACAAGCTGCTTCAGCCCGCGGGAAAGGAGGAGCTTTGCGATGGCGATCCCCGCCGAACCCGCGCCGTTGATGACGGCTTTTATGTCGCCGATCTCTTTCCCCACCGCGCGCAAAGCATTCAGCACCGCGGCGAGCACCACCACCGCAGTGCCGTGTTGATCGTCATGAAAGACGGGGATATCACAGCGCTCTTTGAGCTTCCTTTCGATCTCAAAACAGCGCGGCGCAGCGATGTCTTCGAGATTGATCCCGCCGAAACTGCCCGCCAGCAAAGCGACTGTATTTACGATCTCGTCCACGTCCTTGCTCCGCACGCAGAGCGGAATGGCGTCCACGCCGCCGAAGGCTTTGAAAAGCACGCATTTCCCCTCCATCACGGGCATGCCCGCTTCGGGGCCGATGTCACCGAGCCCGAGGACCGCCGTCCCGTCCGTCACCACGGCGACGAGATTTCCCCTTCCCGTCAAGAGATACGATTTCTCGGGATCCTTCTCGATCTCCAAGCACGCCGCCGCCACCCCGGGCGTATAAGCGAGCGAAAGATCTTCGCGGCTCTCGATCTTCATCTTGGGGACGGTCTCGAGCTTTCCTTTCCATTCGTAATGTTTCTTCAAAGATTCTTTTAAATAATCCATCCTTGTGCTCCGTTTTGGCGAAAGTCTTTTCAAGGGACGTTCGCCGCATTTTTTCAAATCATTTTCTCGGGTTTCACGAGCCGGTCGAAATCCTCCGCGCCGAGATATCCGAGGCGGACGGCTTCTTCGCGAAGCGTGGTGCCATTCTCCGCCGCGGCTTTGGCGATCTTAGCGGCATTGTCATATCCGATATGCGGCGTAAGCGCCGTGACGAGCATCAACGTGCGCTCCAAATTCTCCGCCATCTTTTTGCGATCCGCCCTGATCCCCGCAAGGCAATGCTCCGTGAAAGATCTCACCGCGTCCGAAAGAAGGGCGACGGACTGCAAAAAATCATAGGCGATGACAGGCATATAGACATTCAACTGGAAATTTCCCTGCGATGCCGCAAGCCCGACGGTGACGTCATTTCCCATCACCTGCGCGGCGACCATCGTCAGCGCTTCGCACTGCGTCGGATTCACCTTGCCCGGCATAATGGAAGAACCCGGCTCATTCTCGGGGATCTTGATCTCTCCGAGCCCGCAACGGGGACCCGAAGCAAGGAGACGCACGTCATTCGCGATCTTCATCAGATCCGCGGCGAGCGTTTTCAACGCGCCGTGAGCAAAGGCGACGTCGTCTTTCGAGGAAAGGGCGTGGAATTTATTCGGCGCCGTGCGGAAAGGAAGCCCCGTTTCGAGCGCGATCTCTTTCGCCACGGCTTCCGCGAATCCGACGGGACAATTCAGCCCTGTGCCGACCGCCGTGCCGCCGAGCGCAAGATCGTATAAGCCCTCCGTGGCGGCATGAATGGCGGCGAGCGAACGCTCGATCATCCCGCGCCAACCGCTGATCTCCTCCGAGAAAGAGATGGGGACGGCGTCTTGCAGATGGGTGCGCCCCACCGTGACGACTCCTTCATTCTCCTTCTCCAAGCGAAGAAACGTCTCGATCATTTCGCGAAGCGCGGGTTCGAGCCGCTCTCGAAGAGCGGTCGCCGCGGCGATATGAAGCGCCGTGGGAAAGGTGTCGTTCGAGCTTTGCGAGCGATTCACATGATCATTCGGGTGAAGCAATTTTTCGCCCGCGAGCTCATTGCCTCGATTCGCGATGACTTCATTGAAATTCATATTGGTCTGCGTGCCGCTCCCCGTCTGCCATACGACGAGCGGAAAATTCCCTTCGAGCTTTTCCTCGAGGATCTCCTCGGACACGCGAACGATGAGCTCCGCGCGTTTTTCATCCAAAATGCCGAGCGCGCGATTCGTCAGCGCGCAAGCTTTCTTCACGACAGCGAAAGCGCGAAGGATCGGAAGGGGCATCTTCTCCTCTCCGATGCGGAAATTCTCTTTGCTGCGCTGGGTCTGCGCCCCCCAATATCGATCGGCGGGGACGCGGATCTCGCCCATACTGTCCTTTTCCAATCTCTCTTTCATCTTTTTTCTTCGCCGCAAAGCGGCGCTCCTTTCTTCTCTTTTCTTTATTTTTTCAAATCTTCCAAATAATACGCGCTCGTATGCGCCCTGCCGCCCTTATCGTCGAAGACCGTGAGACGGAAATACTCGACGGCTTCGTTTATGGGGAATTCCACGTGCGTGAGCCCCGCGCCGAAGCGATTCATAAACCGCCTGTTCTTGGACGTCAGGACGACATTCACCGCAGGGTCGCAATCGAGGACGACCGTATCGCCTTCCACGTAAAGGGAGAGGATGCGCGGACCCGACGAGCAATAAATATTCCCCTTCTCCATCGCGGAAAAGACATTCTCATAAGAGAGGGAATCCACGCCGATATAGGTGGCGCCGCCGTAAGACCCGAAGTCACCCTTGTCGCCGTTATGATTGTCGTCGCCCATGGAGCAGAAAAGTCGCTTGCCGCTATTCAGCATATCCTCGTAGATATAAGGACAATACTCCGCGCCCGTCTCGAGCTCGGTGCAATAATTCAGGATCTCCAAAGACCAAAGTCCCTCCATCGCCATATAATCCTCGCGCGTATTCAGCGACCAATTCGGATGATTGTACTGCACGAGGAAGCCCGCTTCATTCGCGCGGCGAATGACCTCGTTGATCCCCTCTTTCGTATAGACGCGGTCATATCCGTCGCAACGGAAATCCTCCTTGAAACGCGCGTAATATTTGCCTGCGTTTCGGACGGAAGAAGCGACGTGGAAGGTATTATGCGGATCACGGGAAAAAAGATTGATATGAATGGTCTTCTCGTCCCGCCAATGAGGCGCGTGATCGTTGATCGAGTATTCCACGGCGGTGAGCGCCACGAAACGCTCGTCGCAGAGATAAGAATTGTCGTGCAAGATCTCGTGATCGCTATACGCCACGACGGAATACCCTTTCGCCATATAGCGCTCCTTGATCTCCTCCGGCGTCAAACAACCGTCGGAAAGCACGGTGTGACAATGCAGATTCGCCTTGCACCACATTTGCTTGGGATCGATAAGATATTTTTTCATCGTCAAGTCTCCTTCCTTACGCTTTGTCTCCGCCTTTCAAAATGGGATTCACGTACCTGCCTCTCTTTTGCGTTCCCTTGCCGTACTCGATCGCGGCGACGGGACAGCGATTGATACAGGCGGCGCATTTCACGCAGATCGGTTTCTGCCAAACGGGCTTTCCTTCCGTCATTCGGATAGCGCCTTCTGGGCAGTTTCTCGCGCAAAGTCCGCAATGCACGCAAACGTCCGTCACGAAGAACGCCTCAGTCTTGGAAAGCAGACGATACATCGGATACAAGGCTTTCGCGAAAGCGCCTCTCGCGGGTTTCACTTCCTCTTTTTCGAGCTCTTCTTTGATGCTCTCCAGCTTTTTCTTCGCGCCTTCGAGCAGAGCCTCAATCTCCGCCTGCGGTTTAATCGCGTAATAAAACACCGCGTTATCCGGCATTAAAAGCGGCGTGGCGTAAGAGAGGGCGATCCCCTTTTTCTTCAGCTCTTTCGCGAGAAAGGCGCTCGTCCCGCCGATGCCCCCGCCGCAAGTAACGACCGCAAAAGCATATCCGACGTCTTCCGCCTCTAACCGACGAACAAAATCCAACACCAAAGATGGGATCGTATAACAATAAACGGGGAAAACGAAACCGATCCTTTCCCCCTTCAAAACATAGCGATAGGCTTGCTCCTTCCTCGCCGACGCCATATCGACGATTCTTTCCTCTTCCCTCGCGAGGGCTTTCGCCGCCATGAGAGAATTCCCCGTTCCCGAAAAATAAAATATCATTTTGCGCTCCTCTTCCCTCTTTCTCCGAGGGACGACGTCCGTGAAAATGCGGCAGATAAATTATATCATATCGCGGCATATAATTCAAGGTTACGTAAAAAACTTTGCTCTTTTCCGCGCGAAAGAAGGCGCCGACTTCCGAGACAAATAAAAAAAATACCTATCGCGCTGCGGATCGACGCCGCGGCGCGATAGGTAATGATCGTTTTATCCGAGGATCATTCCTCTTCTTTTCCGAGCTTGCCGTCCTTTCCGAGCGTGCGATAAAGACGCTTGCCGTCGGGCAGGAGGCGTACGCTCGTGATCCTCCGCTGCGCATCGGAAGCTTCGAGGAGGGTCTTGCCGAGCGTCACTGCAGGCGCGTCGCTTCCCTCGAGGATCATATTCCCTCTTTCATAGCTCATCGCGACGTCCTCGAGATCGAAATCATTCTTATGCGGCAGGAAGGCGTATTCGATGGTGTGCTTGCCTCTGTCCGCCGTAGGATCGGGCACTTTCGCGATGTCCGCGCCGGTCGGTGAGGTGAGCAACGTCAAGCGCACTCTGCCATCCAAAAGGTCATAGCCATGCTTGGAACGATTTAAAAGCGCGAAGGAATAGCCGTCTTCGCCGACGAGGTCGGAATACGTGCCTGCGGGGATCTCGAACCGCGCTTTCTCATAAGACGTCTCTCTCTTCACGGAACGCTCGAGCTTGCCGAAAGGCACTTTGCAGAAAGCGCGCGGATTCTTGACATTCGTCTCCGCGGAGAGCTTAAGATCCTTGCCGTCCTCCCACCAATCGGCGTGGAGCACGCAGCGGATCATCGGATCATTCGCATAGAAGATGAAATCCTGCGTCAGGAAGCTCGTGGGATAATCCACCGCGGGCGTATGCCAGAGATACGTGCCGAAATAAGGCTTCTTCTCCGTCCAGATCCCAAAGGAATATTTCGCTCTGACCACGACGCGGACGGGGCCTTGCTCCACCACTTCGAAGTCGAAGCACTTCATATCCCATTCCTTCCCCGTGAAGCCGAAATTCCAAGAATCGTAATCGCGGCTCCTCGTGTCTTCCAGCACCTTGAAATTCCCGATCCGACCGCCGCTGAATTCCTTCCCATCGAAGACGAGGGACTTGATGACGCCCTTCTCGGGATCAAAGACCGCTTTGATGACGCCGTTATCCACCGCGCCGTCTTTAACGGAGATCGTCGCCTTCGGCGTCCCGTCCGCAAAGGTCAGTTTATTGAAAGAATAAGGCTTCAGTCCCTTGAAATACACCGCGGTCTTGCCGTCGAAAGTCTTTTGATACGGATGCTGATTCCCCTCACTGTCGAGGAGATATCCCACGTCCTTTTCCGGCGCTTTTTCAAGAAGAAGAGGCGCGTCCGTCCGAACGGAAAGCGGATTAAAGACATACGTCGTATCTCCGACGCCGAGCGCCTTCGCCGCGCAGTCCTTATTCGCGGCGGAGATGACCTCGAACGCCTTGTCATACTCCTCATACATATCGAGATACACTTTGAGCATCGACGTGCCCGCGAGGATATCGTGGAACTGTCCGAAAAGCTCTTTCTCCCAAGCGAGCGTCAGATCGCGATATTCGCCCGTCGCCGCCTGCAAGCTCTCCGCATTGAGCAGCGCGCGCTCGCCCTCTCGATTCAGATACTTCGTCTTGGACTGCACGGTATACGTCTTTTGATGGGTCTCCAAATAAAGCTCGCCCTTGACGACGGGAAGCGTGGAGAGATCCTCCGTCGCGGTCAGGATATTATAAAACTCCGTCATTCCGCAAAACTTGATATTCGGGAAAACCGTCTGCTTTTTGAGCTCGTCCAGCCTGTCCATCATCACAGGCTGAGGACCGCCGCCGTGATTTCCGTATCCCCACAAAATGGGGATATGATAGAAGCCGTCCGTGAGATGATGGATGCGGGTGGTCTTGGCGAGTTCGTCGTACTCGATATGATTGGAATGTCCCGGGTACTCATGGAGCGCCAAGATCCTGCCGCCGTCATCGCCCTCCCACCAAAAATGGACGTACGGGAAAAGATTGTACTCATTATAACGCATCTTCTGCGTGACGAAATAATTCAGCCCCGCCGCCTTCAAGATCTTCGGCAATCCGGCGTTAAAGCCGAAAGCGTCGATATTCACGCCGCAAGTGGCTTTCTTCCCGCAGGTCTCCATCGCGGTCTTTTGTCCGAATTCGATCTGCCTGCACCAGCTCTCTTCCCCGACGCATTGTCCGTCGGTCTCACACCACATGCCGCCCTGCGGCTCGAACTGCCCTCTGTCCACCGCGGCTTTGATCTTCTTCCAGAACTCGGGATATTTCGCCTTCATATCCCGCCAAAGCACGGCGGAAGTCTCGCAATACACATATTCGGGATTCCTCTCCATCAAAGCGAGCTGGGTCTCGAAAGTCCCCTTCATGCATTCGATGGTCTCGGGATAGCGCCATTTCCAAGCAAGGTCGATATGGGAGTGCCCCATAAAATAAAGCGTGAATCTCTTGGCATACGCCGCCACGGGAGCGAGCATCTCCAAAGCGGGATCGATCGCTTGCAAGAGCGCGCCCTTGCGCAAAGCCGAAATGACGAAATTCGCCGTCTCCACAAGGCATTTCGAGAAAGAAGCCCTCTCCTCTTCCGTGAGCTTGGACTTATTGATGGGGACTTCGCCTTGCACGTAAAGATTCTCACGACGATTGGATTTCGAGAGCAGATGACAGCCCGCGCGGAGAGACCTCGCGAGGTTCGCCACGCGCTCATTCGTCTTCTCAAGTCCCTTGAGATAATAACGAGATACGATATCCGAGATGGGGTTCTTATTCGGCGTGTCTATGCGAAGAAAGACATAATGCGGCTTGCCGTCGGGAGCGCAGCCGAGATCGAACTGCCCGCCCATATAGCTGTAAATCGCCACGGGGTGATCGTCGCAATAAATGTCGAGATCCAGCTCGGTGTAATAAGTAAAGCCGTAATTCCCGAGATCCTTTTTATCGAAGGAAGCGGCGATGGAGGGCAGCTTGAGCTCCGCCATCATCCAGCCCGTCTTGATATTGGCAGCATTCTTTACGGTGGGATCGAAAAGCGGGAACGACTTCATCTTTTCCACGCTCGGCAGGGGCTCTCCTTCGCTCCCTTCCCATCCGTAATAAGAGGTAAGCACGGGGAAGGCGGCGTCCTCCAGACCTCTTGCGAAGTCGAGCACGTCTTCAAGCGTCTCGCAGTCCTTCTCACGGTAATGATCCAGCGGCTTAAAATGGGCGTTTTCAGGTTTCATCCAAAGACCTCCGATAAAATGCGATCTCGCGCCTATGGCTTTGCCATACTTTTATCGTAGATTATTATACATTCGGCGGAAAGTCGTGTCAAATAAAATCAATACACGCCCGCCGGTCAAGAGAAAAAGCGCGTCGATTCCAAAAGAGATTCGGCGCGCTTTTCTCAAACTTTTTTTTACGAAGGTCAAACCCTTTGCTTCTTTGTCTCCCCCGCTTTCACGTCGAATTCGACGGAGCGTTCTTTCCCGTCGGCATAGATGACGACGGTGTATTTACGGTCAAGACTGCTGTGGTTCTCCGCCGAGACTTCGAAACTATCGCCCGCTTTTTCGCAAGAGAAGCGATTCTCCACGCCCTGCCCTTCCTTTAAGACGAGCTCGGCAAAATCCTCCGCATAAAGCTCCACGCGCAAGGCTTCGGGAACACGGTCATACAAGCTCAAACAATCGGGCTGATACGCCACGCCGCCGCCGACCTTCACAAACATCGGCAGTCCTTCTTTCTTAAAGCGAGGAGCGGGGACCGTCACGGTCGCATTTCCCGCGAACTTTTCCTTCGTCCAAAGGCTCACCCAATCGCCCTCGGGCAGATAGACCTCTCTCTCCTCCGCGCCCGCTTCCGTGACAGGCGCCACGAGGATATGCTCGCCGAGATAAAATTCATCATCCACGGCGTAAAGCTTCGGCTGATCCATATGATCATAAAAGAGCGGACGGATGATGGGCTCGCCCGTCTCAGAACCTCGGATCGCATAAGAATAGACCGTCGGGATGAAGCGATAACGATACTTGAGACAGTCCTTATAGAGCGCACGCGTCTCTTCGGGACAATTCCAAGGCCATTTCGCCATGGAATTCTCTCCGTTATGCATCCTCGGCATCGGGCAGAAGATCATGCTCTGGCAGACGCGCCGCGCGATATTATCCACGTCGAACTGCATCTCGTCCGGCGTAAGATCGGTGACGCTGCCGCGCATAAAGCCGCCGAGGTCATAGCCACAGAGCGTGAAGCCCGCCATGCCGGCATTGATAATATACCAGATATCTTCCTTAAATCGATGAATGCCGAACTGGGTGTCGCCCGCCCAAGGAAGCGCGTATCGCTGGCTGCCGATGCCGCCGCCGCGCGAGAGGGACATATGCCCCTTGACCCCATGCTCCGCCATCACGTCGGAAATGACCCGATTCCACATCGGACCGAAAAGATTTCTCGAAGGGATCCCGGGGAGCAATTCACCGCTCACGCGATCCGAATGATCCGTCCACCATTGCGTGACGCCGTCCTTGATGCGAGGCACGAGGAAAGTCTTATAGTACTCGATGCCGCGCTCTGTGGCGACGTCCGGCACCGTCTCGGTCTTCACCTGACGGAGAAGCCCCTGCGCGATGGCGGGGACTGCCGTAGACGGCTTGAAAGCGCAGGAATTGATATGAAGTACGGTCTTGATATTTTCCTTCTCGAGCTTGCGGATCATTCCCACGCCGTCCCCGAAATCGGGATGCCAATTATAATCGTCCGAAGGATACCCCCAGCCGCTCGCATAATCCCGAATAAAATTCACGCCGCCGCGCCAAGGTCCGTCAATGACGATGGCTTCGCAAGGATAGCCCTCGCGGCGCATGCGCCCCATATCGTCGATGGCGCCCTGCGCTCTTTCGAAGCTCAAGCTGCTGCACCAATACCCCATGAGCCATTTCTTGGGGAATTGATTCGTGCCGACGATCTTCGCATAGCTCTTTATGATCTCGGAACTATTTCCCTCAAAGACAAAAATGTCATAATCGCCGCCCGGAGCGCTCAAGAACCATTCGTCGGGCGAAGTCTTCGCCATATCGAAATAAACGTGCGGCCACGGATTATTGAAGAAGAAGCCATAGCCCGCCGAGCTGATAAAATACGGGATGGGGAAGCCGCCGTAATCTCCCACTTTCGCGCCGCCTTTTTCCGCAAAGATATCCGCGGATTCGCCCGTTCTGTCCACTTTATAAATGCGCGCGCCGAAGCCGGAATAACGCTCCTCCCCGATACGCTCGAACTCGGTGTAACTCCGCATGCCGGAAAACGCCGCGGGAAGGGAGGAAAATCTCGCGCCGCCGTTTTTCGTCCGGAGAAGCGTCTTTCCCTCGGCGGTGGAGAAAGAGAATTCATTCGTATTCATATCGAAGACGAGGGTCAGACGGGCGTTTGAAAAGGTGATGACGCCATCCTCGAGCCGATAATCATACGGCGCCGCTTCCCAGTCCGTCTTGATGAGCCCCAAGCGCTCGGTCACCGTCTTATCGAGGCAAGCGCCCGGCTGCGTGATCCGCAGACGAAGGGTATTCCCGAAACAATTCTCGATGATGATCTCGCGCCCCGACGTCGTGATGATCGTGACGCCTTTTTCGTGTCTGTATTCCCCTTTCAGCGCAAGCTCGGGCGACGTATAATCGTCCGTCTCGAGCAATTCTTCGATATATTCGGAATCGTACAATGCATCCGGATGGATCTTCAAGCGTTTTTCCATGTCTCTCTCCTTTTCCACAAAAGTACGCGTGTATTATACAACACTCTTTTTCTCTTTTACAACAAAAAGCCTTCCCTTCGATGATGTAAATCGAAAAGGGAAGGCGATCTTTGAAGATAAAAACGAAAAATCTCTATTGCTTTTTCGCCGCCGCGGCGACGAATTTCGTAAAGAGCGGATGCGGTTTATTCGGGCGAGACTTGAACTCGGGATGGAACTGGACGCCGACATAGAAATCACGGTCCGAAAGCTCGACGGTCTCCACGATATGTCCCGAAGGAGACGTCCCGCTGAGGGTGAGGCCCCCCTGCTCGAACGCCTCTTTGTATTCGTTATTGAACTCGTATCTGTGGCGGTGGCGCTCCTTGATGAGATCCTCGCCGTAGCATTCATAAAGCGTCGTTCCTTCCTTGACCTTGCAGGGATAGGCACCGAGACGCATCGTTCCGCCCTTGATGACGCCATGCTGATCGGGCATAAGGTCGATGACGAGATGCTCGCTCTTTTCATTGAATTCGCGGCTGTTCGCGTCCGAAAATCCCAAGACGTGGCGAGCGTATTCGATGACGCAGATCTGCATGCCGAGACAGATGCCGAAATAAGGGAGCTTATGTTCGCGGGCATATTTGCAAGCGGTGATCATTCCTTCGATCCCCCTGTCGCCGAAGCCGCCGGGGACGAGGATGCCCGCGCAATCTTTGAAGACCTCCGCGGCGTTTTCCTCCGTGAGTTTATCACTCTCCACCCATTTGATCTTGACCTTCTTCCCGACCACGAAACTCGCGTGATTCAGGGACTCGACGATGGAGAGATAAGAATCGTGGAGCTTGACGTACTTGCCGACGAGGGCGATCTTGACCTCGCCGATCCTTTCGCGCACGGAATCCACCATATTCTGCCAATCGCGCATATCCGCCTTGGGGAGAGACAAGCCGAGCTCGCGCAAAACGACGTCGTCCATGCCTTCGTTATGGAGCATGACGGGGACTTCGTATAAGCAGTCCAACGTGGTGTTCGAGATCACGCAGTCCTCGGCGACATTGCAGAACATCGAGATCTTCTTGCGGATCTCCTTGCCGACGTCTTTATCCGAACGCGCGACGATGATGTCGGGATGGATGCCCATCGCTTGCAGTTCCTTGACGGAATGCTGGGTGGGCTTGGACTTGAATTCGTCCGAACCCGAGCTATAAGGCACCAAGCAAACGTGGACAAAGAGACAATTCCTTCTGCCCACTTCAAGGGACAGCTGACGGATCGCCTCGAGGAAAGGCTGGCTTTCGATGTCGCCGATCGTGCCGCCTATCTCGGTGATCAGGACGTCCGCTTCCGTGACTTCCGCATTCTTCAAGATAAAGGCTTTGATCTCGTTCGTGACGTGCGGGATGATCTGCACCGTCTCGCCGAGATACTCGCCGTTTCTTTCCTTATTGAGGACATTCCAATAGACTTTACCCGACGTAAGATTGGAATACTTCGTGAGGTTC